>JAHJLI010000289.1 GCA_018821785.1 Pseudomonadota bacterium | reverse complement strand
GGTGGTGCACACCGTCATCTGGGTGGTGCCGAGCTGAACCTGCTGCAGTACCTGGGTCTCGCTGCCCAGGGCTCCGGAATGGTGCACGACGATCTCGTATTTGCCGGGCAGGGCCTTTTCCACGTCCTCCTTGAACCAGTTGGCCGCCTGGACGTGAACGAAAGTGGGATTGGTAACAATCCCGATATTGACGACGGTTTTTGCCGCTGCCACATCAAAGGAAAGGGCCAAGCAAGCGGTAAAGACGAAAACTCCAAGTCGCAAACGCATTCGGGTACCTCCTGAGTAAAAGTTGAGTAAGGTTATCTGGGCCGCCGACCCCAGCCGGAACAGTCCAATAACACTATCTTTTCCTCTTCTATTTGGCAACTTTTATCTGATTACCCGATTCGGTGTTGCCTGCCTGTTTTTTTGAGAATTCGCTTTTATGCAATATCCCATTCCGCATTAACGGGATTTTTAAGTACCGCCCGTGTGGCATTTGCGTACCTTGACAGAAGTTTCTTGTCTTTAAAACACGGAAAAAAAATAAGTGTTTCGCTAATGCATTTTTAGAAACAGATTTAGATAAAAATGTGCTTTTTTATAAAAAATTCAGATTTAAAGTAGTTTCCAAATCAAGTATCTTCAATGTTGAAAATAGATATATGGAAAGAGCTCCGCAAATTTAAACTATTAGAAGGCATAGTCAACTGTTCCGCTTGACCCGCAAACAGCGCGGGCCAATGAAGGCAACGAGGTACGATGGGGTGGGGTCAGACAAAGACTTGATCCTAATATGACCGCAATTAATCTATTTAAAGGAGACGAAGAAATGGGGAAGAAATTGGGGTTAATTTGTGGAATCCTGCTAAGTTTCATAGCCATTGCAGGAATATTCTCAGCCACTGTTATGGCCGAAAATTTGGGCCAATGTAATGCTAAAGTATGGAAAAATTATAAAGCTTGTGTTAAAGACCGAGACGCAAACAATCAAAGAGGAGATTACTGTGAAAAAAACAGAGATAGTGGACTAACGTGGTGCGAACAAAATAGACCAGCCTCGTAACCACAGGATATCTGTAACTATCCAACTATCTGATTTTAGGAAAATGTGAAAATTAGGGGGAAAATCCGGGACATTTCCTCTATTGTTTTAAATTTCATCATATCCGTCTGTTCATATCGGCAATCCTTTTCAGGCGCCTCTCAATAACGTAAATTTTTTGCGGTAATTGATCAACTTCACAAGGAGGGATAAGCACCTTTCGCAGATTTTTTCTAGTTTTTTATGAACGAAAATAATCTGTAAGGTTCTAAGAAACTTGCCATTCACCTGCACCTGATATACATATCAGAAAAATTTTTGACTGTGTTCCAATTTCAGAGGGACCAGTCACCTGCGAATTTTAGCCGGGCAATAACACCCGGTTCCTTGTCAGACGGAGCACCGATGAAACTTCTCTTTGATTTTTTGCCAATCATCTTTTTCTTTTTGGCCTACAAGTTTTTCGACATCTATGTTGCAACCGCAGTGGCCATTGCCTCAACCATCGCACAAGTGGCCGTCATTTGGTTTAATACCCGTAAACTTGCAACCATGCAGCTGGTCACCCTGGCAATTATCATCGTCTTTGGCGGACTCACCCTCTATCTTCGGGATGAACAGTTCATCAAATGGAAACCAACGGTTGTCAACTGGCTTTTTGCCGCAGCATTTATTGCAACCCAATTCTTTGGCAAGCAGACCGCGATTGAGCGGATGATGGGCAGTGCATTGACTCTGCCGAGGCAGATATGGCGGCGCCTGAATCTTGGCTGGGTTGTTTTCTTCTTCTCTCTCGGTTGCGCCAACCTCTATGTGATGAGCCACTTTGACAGCGACACCTGGGTTAACTTCAAGCTCTTCGGTATGCTTGGCCTGACCGTGATTTTCATTATCCTTCAAACGCTCTTCCTGTCGCGCTATCTGAAAGAACCCAACAATAAATGATAGCCGGGGCCGGGGGCTTGTCGGCATGTTTGGTATTTGCTGGCCCTATGCCGATTTCGTCAGCCGCTTCGGTAATTTTGCAGCCGGAAGAAGACATATGGCTGTGTATAAGGTAGAGTGTCAGGATAAACACAATAAACCGACAACCCCTACCGGAGCGACATCATTATGCACACCCCGGCATTCCAACTCAGCCAGCCCTTTATTCAGGAGCTTTTCGACCGCATCAACGGCTCGAAGGAGCTTATTGTTCCCAATTCCGCCCTCAGCGACGTTTTTTTGCGCGGCAACGTACCTTCGCCTGAACATCTTGCGCAACTCATCAATGTTGCGCACTGGGCAAGCCTCTCGACGGAAGAGGGCTACTCGGTCTCTGCCTCACTCATTTTGCGCCAGTCGGACCATTCCACTGATACCTTTCATTTTGATACTCCTCTCAACCTGACTGCCAGGACAATCGGCAAACTCGGTCCGGCGCTTGAGAATCCCCAGGCGGATATCGGTGTTTGGCCGGACGAAACGGGGGAATTGAAGATCTGGGGGTTTACTACCATTTCATATGAGACGGTTATCAAGTCCGATCTGTGCATTCAGATTCTCGGGCCGGGTCGTATCCTCATCATGTACAGCGGCAGAACCATAGCGGCTCTTACCACTAACCGGGCGGTATTTATCGATTCCCGGAGTTTTCTCCACTCGATCATGCCGAAGATTGCCGCCCAGGCCCAGAAGACCGAAATCACCCTGCTGAATCTTTTTCGTTACAATGCCATCCTGAAAATCGCCCAACAGATGCGCAGTCACGGGCGGGGCGGCACGGTTCTCATTGTTCCTGAGGACACGAACTGGAAGAAATCGATCACAACCCCCATAAAGTATACCGGCGGGGCCAATTTCCTCGATGCCGACGCCATGATCTTGCCGCCGTCGCGAACCGAACTGGCGGATACCGAAAATCTTTTGCGCATTGTTAAGGACATGAACCTTTCCCTGAAAAAAGACTGGTTGCGCAACTGGCAGCAGGTCCAGCAGCAGTGCATGCGGATAGCCCGTCTGACGTCGGTGGATGGCGCCCTGGTCATGACCTTTGATCGCTATGTCTATTGTTTCGGTGCCAAGATTGAGGCCATCGACTCCCGGAGCATCGCTACCAACCTGAGTGTCATCGAGCCATTTGAAGGCCAAGAGCCGGCAACCCGCTCCTTTACCAGTCTTGGCGGCACCCGCCATGTCTCAGCCGCCCAGTTTGCCTTTGACCAGCCGGGGGCTATCTCCATCGTCGCTTCCCAGGACGGCAATGTCACCTTTTTCACCAGGGAGAAGGAAAGCGGCGGCCTTCTCGCCATACAGCAGGCGGAAATGGCCTTGCTCCATGAAGGTCTTGGCGGTTCTCTCTGGAACCTCTCGCTTTTTTCCGAGATGGGCTGGCTGGAAAAAGGTGTCAGCAAGAACGAAAAAGGGTACCTCGCAGGGGTCGTTCGCTGGATGCGCGGTGCATTCCAGAAGGAACGGTAGGGAGGGGGATGGGAGATGTTGCCAATCGGCACGTAACGCAGGGTGCATTGTATACAGCACCTGTTCTTTGGTGACGGTGTGTAAAACCCACCCTGCGTGACGATATGTTTTTTTGCATGCGAAGGTGAATTAGAAATTGAAGATCTTCGATTCCGCAGCCATGTCAATGAGGTGCGGTCCGCCATCGAGTATCATGTTGCTGTTGAATCCCGCCTCGTCTAATTGCCGATTTTTGGCACAGGGGGTGCAAACCCCCACCGGCACCTGTTTTTCGACGAGATAAGGCAGGTAGTCTCCAACACAGTCGCCGGTGGTTGTTCTTGTTGAGCCATCCCGACCCTTGATCGCCCAGTCGACCCCGCTGTCTATCAGAAAAATGTTCACACTGTGCCCTTTTGAATGGGCGATTTTTGCAAATTGAAAGCAGCGGGTCGCCTTTTCGTTGTCATTGGATCTGAGTACAAAGAGAAAATTTGCCATGGTGTCCTCATTGATGATGGGAATAGAAAAGGGGAGGTGTGTACCTGCCCTGGGATGTTGGGAATTATTTGATCAATATACCGCAATGGCCAAGGATTTCAATATGGTATTGGTGGAAATCGGAGGGGAACTCAATTCTGTCAGCGGCCACATGTTGCTTAATCATGTTGTTATCACATTGTCGTAGTAGTCTGTTTTATTTTTGCCGCAAAATTATGACAAGCCTGCCACCCATTAATTATCTTGATAATTTCAAAATTCCGCAGTAACTGGGGGCAAACCAGGAACGCGAACCATGGCCAGGAAGAAGCCGGCCACGGGACCATCGATCAACTTCAGCAGATTTGGTAACTATGAATGACCAGCAGGTATTTACCCATCTTTTTAAGCTAGCCGACGAGTATTTCGCCGGGCAGCGAAATGGACGATTTCTTGACTACCATAGCCCGGCCGAGTTGCGTGTTATCCTCGACCTCGAACAACCCGGAAAAACCGGTGACTGGCAGGAGATTTTTAAATGGGTTGAGAAATACCTTTCCTATTCGGTGAAGACCAACCATCCGATGTTTGTCAACCGGATGTGGGTGGGAGCCAATCTCCCGGCGATTGTCGGGGAGATAATCGTGGCACTTACTAACGCCTCGTCCTGCACCTTCGAGTCGGCACCGGTTTCGACGCTCATAGAAAAGTACATGATCAAGGAGATGCTTGATCTTGTAGGCTTTAAAAATGGCGACGGACAGATGACGACAGGCTCCAGCAATGCCAACATGATCGCCATGATGGTCGCCAGGAACTTGGCCAACCCAACAATTAAACAGGCTGGTATGTTCGGTCAGCAGAGGCTGTTTGCCTTTGTCGGGGCGGATGCCCACTACTCCATGGACAGGGCGGTCAATAATTTGGGGATAGGTGTCGACCAGTTGATCAAGGTGCCCGTCGATTCGATGGGGGCGATGCTTCCGGCAGAGCTTCTACGGGCAATAAACCGGGTAATCGAAAGTGGAGGCCTGCCGTTTTTTGTGGCCGCAACTGCCGGGACGACAGTACGCGGCGGTTATGATCCGATCAATGAACTTCTCCCTCTGCGCGACATCTATGGTTTTTGGCTGCATGTCGATGGTGCCTGGGGCGGCTCAGCCATCCTCAGTCCGAGACTTCGGCAGCACTACCTGCGGGGCCTGGAAGAGGCCGACTCATTCACCTGGGATTTCCATAAGATGCTCGGTTCCACCTTAATGTGCAATATTCTCCTTATTAATAAACGCAATCAGGCCCTGGCCACCGCACTCAGTGCCGGCGACGGTAGCTATCTCTTTCGTAATGAAAACGCCGTCGAAATGGAGGATCTGGGGCCTGCCTCTTTGCAATGCGGTCGAAGAGTTGACAGCCTGAAGTGGTTTCTCGATTGGAAATTTTTCGGTCGTGAGGGTCTGGCGGCAAGGGTGGAAAAATTTCTTGATCTATGCGCCTATGCGGAAGAGGTTGTCGGCCGGAGCGCCGAACTGGAATTAGTCGTTCCGCGCACCTCCTTCAATGTCTGTTTTCGCTTCAAAGTCTCTGAAGAAAAAAGCAATGCTTTTAATTTAGCACTGCGCACCAGATTGTATGAAGATGGGACGACACTGGTCGGCGTAGCCTATATTGACGGCAAGGTTGTGATGCGCCTTTTGGTAATTAATCCGTTGGCGGAACGTGCCGATCTCGACACGTTCTTCCGCAATCTTATTGCAAAAGGTCGGGAGCTGCGACAGGAGTCTTGAGGGGCGGCTGCCGCCAGCCTACGACTTCTGGAGCGCCAGGAGCTGCAGAAGTCGGATCACCTCATCCATCTCTTCATCCAGGCCGATCGTGATGCGCAGCCAATCTTGAATGCGTTCCATTGCAAAGCGCCGGACCAGGACACCGTTGTCGCGCAGGTATTGCTGCACCTCTTCCCCGGCAACGCCCGGCAGGGTGCAGAAGACAAAGTTGGCCGATGATGGCCTGACCGTCATGCCGAGTTCCCTAAGGTCTGCAACCGTCCTGTCCCGTGTGGCAATAATGGCCTGTCGCGTTGTCTCGAAGTAGGTCACATCCTCATAGGCTGCTTTGGCCGCCCGTTGTGCTACTATGTCGAGGGTATAAGAATTGAAGGAATCGCGGATACATTCCAGCCCCTTGATGAGTTCGGGGGCTCCGAAGGCCATTCCCACCCGCAGGCCGGCGAGCGACCTGGCTTTTGACATGGTCTGGACTACCAGCAGGTTGTCGTAATTGCTGGTGAGAGAAACGACCGATTCGGCACCAAAATCGACATAAGCCTCATCGACTATCAGCAGTGTGTCCGAATGGAATTGCAGGAGTCCTTCGATTTTCGCGGCTGTCACGGCAATGCCTGTCGGGGCATTGGGGTTGGCAAGCAGAAAACCCTTGAGAGTGTCTGGATACGCATCGAAATTAATTGTGAAATCCTCCTCCAGGGGTACGATCAGGCTGGGAATTTCATACATTGCCGCATATACCGGATAGAAGGAGTAGGTTATGTCCGGAAAAGCAATGGTGTCGGTCCTGTTGAAAAAGGCCGGAAAGGCCATGGCCAGCACCTCATCCGAGCCGTTGCCGACAAAGACCTGATTCATGGCGAGTCCATAATAATCGGCCAGTGTATAGCGGAGGGCAGCAACCTCGGGATCGGGGTAGAGGCGTGCCTCAAGACCCGTGACTGATCGAATCGCCTCTATTACCGCAGGAGATGCCGGATAGGGGTTTTCGTTGGTGTTCAGCTTGATAAAGCGCCGATCTTTCGGTTGTTCACCTGGGACGTACGGGCGGATGCTTTTAACTGTATCGCTGAAAAAACGACTCATAAATAATTCCTTCTGGGCTAGTATCATTACGAATAATAATTTTAGGAGGAGGATCACCATCTGCAGCAAACCTAGCTTCATCCTCCTTTTTCAGCAAGCATTTTATCTTTTTGGGAGGATATCTTTTTGTCCCTCGGAAAAATTATTTGCGTGTCTTTTGCGAAGAATTTTTCATAAACAAACTTATTTCCCGCATCGTGTATCGTAAAGAATCCCGTTTATCGGGCTTAGGAAAAAGCAGCAGCCTCATTAATACCTTAGAAAATTGTTTTTTGCTTTTATAAACGACTTTCAAAGGTACTGATGCCGTTTGCCGGAGTGAGGAATTGTTACGAAACACCTTGGATGTTTATTCTATTTATATTACAGATCGTTATGTCGTTCTTGCATGTATCAGGCTATGTTATTATTCACACGGGTTTGCTATTTTTCCGAGAATCTTATCTCAAGATAACAAGGGGTTTTGCAAAATGAATGAGACTCAGCTACAATAGCGGCGATAGGGCTGGGTTAGAGTGCAGTTGGTCGCTGTGCGATTTTTTTGCAATAAATATTTAGTGTTACAAGGTGTTACCATATGGGAAAGTCATTTCAGGAACAAATGCTCAAGTTGGGGCTGGTCGAAAAGAAAAAGGTAAATGAGGCCAAGAAAGAACAACATCAGAAGAAGAAACAGCAGGTCGGGAAAAATGTGGTGGTTGTCGATGAGAACGTGTTGCTTGCCCAGCAGGCCATGGAAAAAAAGAAAGCCCGTGCCCGGGAGCTGAACCTCGAACGGGAAGCCAAGTTTAAGAAAAGGGCAGATGAGGCGAGAATTCGCCAGCTTGTCGAGGAGTACAAACTGGCAAAAGATGATAAGGGCATCGCCTATCGTTTCAATGTCCGGGGGACTATTCAGCGCATCTTCGTAACACAGGAAATGGCCGACAAGTTGAGCCATGGCCAGTTGGGCATTGTCGTGCTTGCTGATAAAAGCGAGGTTATTCCCAGGAGTATTGTCGAGAAGATCCAGGCGATCAATAACAAATTGTTTGTCAGTCTCAATGCGCCACAAAGCAAAACCGACCCTGATCCTGAAGATCCCTACGCCGCCTTCAAGGTCCCTGATGACCTTATGTGGTAAGTACCATTTGCTTACGAGACTGCTTTCTCTTTTGCAGGGTGCCTGGAATGCATCCTCCTGCTGGAAGAGGATGGCAGTGATGTTTCACCCGTTACCCGCCGGTTATTTGGCGCTGATTATCGGCACCAGGCTGAGCCTCAGGGCTTCAGGCTGGGCCTTGATGTCGGTGATGCGGGTGTTGATGGTGATTATTTTGGCACCGGACTTGGCGATGATCGGATCAAGGTTTTGCAGGGTGACCGGGAATTCCTTGCCGTTTAGCAGGGCAACCAGGGCCTGGCCGATGTCGGCGTTGGCGTCCTTGCCGCCGGGACTGAGGTTTTTGACCACCGGCTTGACAAAGAGTATCTGTTGCGCCGCATCATAGCGCAGTGTGGCGTTGGTTTGCACTTCTATCTCTACCGCCCCGACCTTCAATTTTATCTCATGACCGGCAATTTCGGTGACAAAGCCGAGGTTGCTTCCCGCCAAATGGAGGCGGCAAGCCAACTGGTTGTTGCTCAGCTGAAAATCAGTGATGCTCCTGATGATGATATCCCCCTTGAGGGATTTTGAATGAGCATCAATTCGCAGGGGCAATATGGCGATAACTGCCTTGGCTATCACCGATTCCGGCAGCGTGAGGGTTATGACATCCTCGGCCGCAGCTTTCTGTAGGGAGCCGATAAAAGTGAACAGGAGAAAAGCAAGGGCAAGGCAGAGTTTTCGCATCATGGTGGTCCTTGGTTATTTTTGGGTGCTTGAAAATGCGGTAGTATTAACGACTGCAACAATAAAGTGCAAGTCATAAAAAGGCCGAGTAGGGTGGCGAGGTCCCGTTGATCCCGGTGATAATGATGACTGGCGCTGACAAAGCTGGTGGGAGTCAGGAAGTGGCCACGAAAGGAAACGCGCCCTGATGCCGTCGGTTGACTGCCGGTGACTATAATACGTTCTCCGGTAAATGTTTGCAAGGTCTGTTGCTCGGCAAAGTAGTGAACCCGATCAAATTCTATATGCTTTCCAGGACGCTGGTCTTTCATTCGCAGGGTATGAATGTTGTAAGTGTTCGCCTCTTCGAGTTGCTCCAGAAAGAGAATTGGCGCGAACAGATAGCAGCTAAAGAGAAGAAGTCCGATGGCTGCTTTTCTTCCTCCAGGAAGGTGGAGTTGGGTGCTGAATGCGACATATCTCTGCCAGTTGCCAAGCAGATAGAGGAGGCCGACCAGGGTAAAGCCGAGGATCACCGGATGTCCTGGCCATATGGTGCCGTTATGCATCATCTTCCAGGAGAAAGGTGCAATAAGATGCACACCGTTTCCCCATTTTATCTCCAGGGCGTCGAGCACAAGATGGAAAAGGCAGTTGCTTGCAAGTACAATGAATATTTTGCCGGGTTGTTTGGTGAAACAGGCCAGGGCCGCTGAGAAAAAAAGGCAAAGGAGAAGGCTGGCCTGGGCAGTGCAATAGAGCCGCAAGGTATAGGGGTCGAACAGATCCAGGGGAATGAAGCATGTCAGAACAATCCACGGCAGATCGGGAATGGTGCAGGCAATAATCACCCAGAGCAGCCGATCTCTTCCGACCACCATTCTGTTCAAAGGGGCCTGAATGCCTATATGACAGAGTGTGTTTGGCAAGGGCGAGAGTGATGTTTTTTAAGTGTGAGAAAAGGTGCGTAAATGAAGATTTCAACGGCGTTGAAAGACCGTATTTTAGTACATAGTTATGGCTTACACAAGGTCACTGTGCAGCCGTTGCCCCTCATTTGTATAATTTCTCGCTGGTAATGACTATGCCCCCGATCCTCACAGTTACCTCCGATTGTCTTTTGGCAGGCATCGATTTGCCGCTTGAGCAGGCTTTGAAGGACAGACTGACCATAGAAAACCCGAAATACAATGCGGCCAAGCGTTATGGTCGCTGGATCGGGAAAAAGCTCAAGCCGTTGCTCAAATATTATGATCCGGTGCCGGATGGCCTCCGTTTCCCTCGCGGCTTTGCCAATCAGGCGGTGCTTCTCTGCCGGGAGTTCTGCGGCACCGATCCGGAGATCGTTGACCGAAGGCGCCTTCTACCGGAAACCGTTTTCACTTTTTCCGGGGAATTGCGCCCCTATCAGAAGGTGGCCGTGGCAGCAGCGGCCGGGAAGTCCTTTGGGGTCATCGAGGCCGGGACCGGCAGCGGTAAAACGGTCATGGCTCTTGACCTTATCGCCAAGAGGCGGCAGCCGACCCTGGTGGTAGTTCATACAAAAGAATTGCTTTTCCAGTGGCAGGAGAGGGTCCGCACCTTTCTCGGCGTAGAACCGGGGCAGGTGGGTGCCGGTAAATTTATTCAAGAGCCCATTACCGTTGGTATAGTCAACAGCGTCCGCAGCCATTTGCCGGAGCTTATTCCCCATTTTGGTCACCTCGTTGTCGATGAATGCCACCGGGTGCCGGCCAACCTTTTTACCGATGTAGTCTCCCACTTTGACTGCCACTATCTGCTTGGTCTGTCGGCTACTGCTTTTCGTAATGAGGAGCAGATGACCAGGTTGATTTACTATTTCATGGGTGACCGCCTGCACCAGGTCGACCGTGATGAATTAAAAGCAACCGGGGCCATTCTTGCACCCCAGGTGGTTCGCACCGCCACATCTTTTACATACAGGTATCGCGGCGACTACCAGGCGTTGATTAAAGCCTTGGTGCGACACGAAGGACGGAACCTGCAGATTCTCAGCGACATTGTCACGGCCGTTCATGAGGGTTGTGGAACGGTTCTGGTAGTTTCCGACCGGGTCGACCATTGTCGCTTTTTTGTCGAAAAGCTCAAGGCAAAAGGGGTGAAGGCCGAGCTGCTGCACGGTGGCATCGATCCTGGTGAGAGAAGCACCATTGTCACAGCTGTGCAGGGCGGCGAGATCGAGGTGCTGGTTGCCACCCTGCAGCTTATCGGTGAGGGCTTTGATTGCCCGGGCCTTTCCAGTCTTTTCCTCACCACCCCCATCACCTTCGAGGGACGTTTGCTCCAAGTCATCGGCAGAATCATGCGACCGGCCGCTAATAAACAGGCGAGAGTCTTTGATTATTTGGATGAAAATGTTCCGGCACTTATGCGCTCAGCCCGAGCGAGGAGCCTTGTTTTGTCGCAACTTTAATGGCTTAAAGCGAAAGGGCGATACTTGGAGGGTAGCAAAACTGTTCTTGTATTTGTCGCTGGAATAGTGTTAACTATCATGTTCTAAATAATAAATTCACACAATGAAGGCACTGCTTGTTGGAGGCAAGTGCTTTTTTTATTTCTATAATCAAGTTGTTATCGTTTTCGGAGCAACAATGCAAGGTCATGGCTCTTCGAGACCTTGAAGGACGCAGGATGGAACAGAATAAGATTCGTAACGTGGCGATCATTGCCCATGTTGATCACGGCAAGACAACCCTCGTAGACCAGCTTTTCAAACAGTCCGGTATGTTCCGCGATAACCAGGAGGTTACCGAGCGGATGATGGATTCCATGGATCTGGAGCGGGAGCGTGGCATTACCATCACCGCCAAAAACGGTTCTTACCAGTTTAAGGACTATTGGATCAACATCATCGATACTCCGGGGCATGCCGACTTCGGTGGGCAGGTGGAGCGGGTATTGCGCATGGCCGATGGCGCTCTGCTCCTCGTCGACGCCCAGGAAGGGCCGATGCCGCAGACCTATTTTGTTTTAAAGAAAGCCCTGGAGAATAACCTGCCGGTTATTGTCGTTATCAATAAGATAGACAAACCGGCTGCCCGTTGCAGCTGGGTGGTAAATGAGGTCTTCGATCTCTTTGCCAAACTCGATGCCCCAGACGATATCCTTGACTTTCCGGTGGTGTATGCCTCGGCGAAAAATGGTTACTCGCTTCTCAATCCTGAAGATCCCATCGACAAAGCGGCCGGCATGATCCATATCAGCCAGATGATTGTCGATCATACTCCCGCCCCCAGCGGTTCGAGTGAAGCTTCTCTGCAGATGCAGGTCGGCACCATTGACTATTCACCCTACCTGGGAAGGCTGGGTATCGGCAAGGTTGTCAATGGTACGATGCACCTCAATCAACCTATTGTTGTGGCACGGCGTGACGGGTCGATCAGCCCGGTACGGATCTCCAAGATCTTCCGTTTTGAGTGCGACGCCAAAGTCGCCGTCGAGTCGGCCGGGGTGGGAGAGATTGTCGCGGTTGCCGGAATGGATGATGTGACGGTCGGGGTAACCTTCACCGATCCTGAGAATCCGCAGCCCCTGCCGCTTGTCACCATCGATCCGCCGACCATTTCCATGAATTTTATTCCCAACGATTCGCCATTCGCCGGCAAGGAAGGCAAGTTTGTCACCTCCCGCCACATTGGTGATCGTCTGCAGCGTGAGGTCCTCTCCGACGTGGCCCTGCGCTTCGAGGTGCTGACCGATGCGGTGGGATTTAAGGTTTCCGGACGCGGCGAGCTGCATCTCTCCATTCTCATCGAAAAAATGCGCCGGGAAGGTTACGAATTCCAGGTAACCAGGCCGCGGGTCATAATGAGGGAAGAAGACGGTCAGCTCCTCGAACCCTATGAAAAACTGACAGTCGATGTCGATGAGCAATACCAGGGCGCGGTCATCGAAAAACTCGGCAAGCTGAAAGGTCTTATGGAAGAGATGGATACCTCCCATGGCATGGTGCGTCTGGTCTTCACTATCCCGACCCGGGGCTTGCTCGGCTACCGCTCGCAATTTATGACCGACACCAAGGGTATGGGCATGATGTCCTATGTTTTTTCCGAATACGGACCCTATGCCGGTGACATCATCAACCGCGTCAACGGCGTATTGGTGACCAAGGACCCTTGCACAGCGGTCGCTTTTGCATTATTTAATCTACAGGAGCGAGGGAAACTCTTCATTCATCCCGGGGTACCATTGTATCCGGGCCAGATAATCGGCGAAAGCAGCCGCTCGGTCGATATGGTGGTCAATCCGGGAAAAGGTAAAAAGCTGACTAACATGCGGGCCTCTGGAACCGATGAGGCAGTCGTTCTCACACCGCCTGTTGCTATGACCTTGGAAGATTGTATCGCCTATATCAATGATGATGAACTTGTTGAGGTGACGCCCGCTTCGATCCGTTTACGCAAGAGACCGGAGATAAAAATCAAAGGGTAAAAGACCATGAAAGAACTGGCGATTTTGGCAGCGGCAGGGTTGATTGGGTTAGTGACAATTGTTGTTGTCGCTAAAAAATACGGCGGCAGCTGCCCGCCCTGAGTCATGGCCTATGGATCCATAGGTATGGGTCTCTTGGGGTATTGGCTGCTGCGGAGTATTTTATAGAATTTTTATCCGCTTCTCAGCGCCTTTGTGTCATACCTTCTTGGTGGTGTAATAATCAGCCAGGATGCTGGCATGATCGAAAACCAGAGGTGGGAGATTTCCTTCATTAAAAAGCTCAGCCCGGGCGGCATCGTCGCCCGCCTGCGGGGCCCCTTCGGATTTGCCGATGAATACCGTTGAAGCGGTATGTCGGCGAGGATCTCTTGCCGGGTCGGAGTAGGTATGGAACTGCCTGAGATTTGCCACCTTCAGGCCGGTTTCCTCTTCTGCCTCCCTCAGTGCCGCTGTCTCAAACGACTCACCGTAATCAACAAAACCTCCGGGAAGAGCCCAGCCTAAGGGCGGGTTTTTTCTCTTTATCAAGACTATTCTGTCGCCTATTTCGATGATGATATCGACGGTAGGCAGAGGATTCCTGTTCACTTCCACTTCACACCGGCAGTTCGGACATTTCATGGCAGCTCCGGCTCCGCATGGGCGACAAGTGCCCTGATTTCACCCCAATCGGCAACTGTCTGCAACTCGTGCCGATTTCTATTCCAGGGCTGATTGAAGACATATGGGGTTATCGCTTCCCGGGCCAGCTGGATGCAGGTCTCAGCCCGGTCATCGATGAAATATTTGAGGCCGTGCTGGTGGATGTGGCGCACCTTGTCGTTGTGATCGCCTGTCGCTATCACCCGGATTTTTTCCCTGGTAGGGCCGCTAAAGTAACGTTCCAGCCAGGCGAACACAGGTTTTTTAAGCGGCCTGGCGGTGATAATGGTCAGGGTGCCGATTCCGGCAAAACGTTCCAGGCTTTCCACAGCCCCCGGCATAGGCAAAAGCTCTGTGGCAATCGAATCAGTGAGGATGTCGGTGAAGATTTTTTCAACCAGTGTCTGGGGAATATTCAGACAGTTTTCCAACTCAAAGTTGGTTATATCTTCGCGTGTGAAGCCGCAGTAGCCATGCTCTGCACAGGCGAGGCGGATAAAGGCCTCGGCGGTGTCGGCAATAACCCCGTCGAAGTCAAAACCAACTTCACTGATCGGGATAGGCATGGGAGGAGAGACTCTGGTCATGGAACAGTATAACCGGCTTCTATATCTTTCACCTGGCGGCAGAGGCGGCTGTTTTCCGGAGTTTTGATACCATAGTTCAAACCTTTGGCAACGATCGCGCCGTTTATGGCCTCGATTTCCGTTCTCCGCCTATTTCGTACGTCCTGGAGCATCGAAGAGACATTCTCGGAGGTTTTGCTGCAGACAATCCGGGTGGCCAGGTAAGGGTCATCCATGGCCTCAACTCCTTCTGCCCGGGCGACGAGCATTGCCTCGTTAACGGCCGTTTGCATCCGTTCATCAACGCCGGGAAGGGTCAGTAATTGGCCGTTTTTACATGCTAATGTGGCGGTAAGGGCGTTGATGCCGACATTGATGAAAAGCTTGGCCCAAATCCTCGCCAGAATGCTACCTGTGGTCTCTACCTGCAAGCCCCCGGTAGCGAAGAGAGTCTGGGTTTTTTTAAGGAGAAAGGCGCTGTGATCGTTTGGGCTGTCGAGGAAGCCGAGGTAGGTTACCCCGCTGCCGGCATGGCGGACATGGCCGCGCCCTAACAGGGTTGCGCCTTCCGTGGTGGTTCCAAAAGCGGCGGCCGCACGGCCCAGATGATCATGCATGGACAGATGGCTGATGCCGTTTTGCAGGAAAACCACAAGTGTTGTTTCAGTCAACAACGGGCCGCAGAATGCCAGACTTGCGGCAACATCGTAGGATTTGACACAGAGCAGAATGACATCCACATGTTCGAGGTGTTTCGGATCGGAGGTCGCTGTTACCGAGACAGTCTTGCCGGTATCCCCCTGCTGGTAAACAATGCCCTGTCGGGTCAGATATTCGGCTCGGTCAGCATTATAGTCAAGAAGAGTCAGTCTGTCACCAGTTACAGCAAGGCCGTTATTGACAATGGAACTGAGGAGACAACCAAGAGCTCCGGGACCAACGAGGAGAAAGTGCATTAAACGTCCTCTGTGGTTATTTGATAATTGATGCCTGTTCAACGATGGCAGTGTATTTATAGCCCGCCCCGAAGTCCTTGTCCGCCGCCAGCAACCCTTCCATAGTAACGATCGAATCAACAGCCAGGATTGTCTCGGTGGTGAGCACCAGATCATGGGAGTTGTGTAATGGATCGCCGGTGCCGTCCTGGAGATGCACCCAGTTTTTGCCCATGATGTTCGGGCTGAATTTGACGACTTTTCCTCGGAGGCGGACCTTTTTACCGTTAAGTTCCTTACTTTTGGTGAAGATTTCCCCGACGGTATAGGCGTTCTCACCCTGGGCCTTGGGGACGGAAATCTCCTGCAGAGGAGCTATGGCGACTGCGCTGCCACCGGTGCTTTGTGCCATCGGCGGGATAGCTGCGGTATTCTTTTGTTCCAATTGCAGTGCTGCCGAAAAGGAGTCATCCTGGACTGGGGCCTTGGCAGTCGGCGAGGGGGCGGCAGTGTCTGCGTTCTGTTTCAAACCGGTTGAAAAAATTATATTTTCAAAGGTTTTGCCAAGGGTTTTGCTAGTAAAGGCGGGCATTGTCATTCCCTCATAATAGCTTACCTGGCTTCCTGCTTTGACGGTGGTTTCAGGGATTGCCACCCAGTTTTGGGTTTTTCCTGCGGCAACGAGCATGTACGTGTAGCCCGCGGCATTCATTGTCTCGATGACAGTGCCGGTTGCCGTTTTGGCGTCGGCGGTTACGGCCGATTTCGGCATGGCGATAGATTGTGTTGGCACAGCAGCGAGGCTGAGGGCAAAGAGGACGGCAATACTATACACTGTAAGTCGACGATGCATTACACTACTCCAAAAAGCGTAAAATATGTGGTTTAGAAATATTGATAGAGCGCATATTCATCTAAGGCGGCACTGAAAATTGCACCCCTCAAAGGGAATTATAAAGAATCTTGTCTGTCTGGGAAAGAAGGTTTATTGGTGATAAACACCAATGTCAGTCATCATTTTCGATCAGAAAGGCGATATGTTCTATGAGAGTGCGTTCCCATATGGCATAGGCTGCGGCGGTAAGATGCACTCCGTCTTCCTGAAAGAGTTGTTTGTCGGAACTGACAAAGCGCTTCTGGAGATCAAGGAAGCAGCAGCCGGTGCGCATTGTCATCGCCTCGATATGGGTGTTGAGGCTGGAAATCGTATTGTCCGGGAGGTGGGGGAGATCCATGGGCAGGAGGCCGTTGACCAGGATCTCCGCAGTCGGATAATCGTGGCTGAGCTGAATAAGGATGTCTTTCAATTGCAGCAGAAAATCGTTATTGCCGATAAGCACGTCATTGGTACCGATCATCACGATAACCACCTCGGCACCTTCTGCTCGGGATTTTATTTCCGGCAGGGAAGCGAGAAGATCTGCGGCCGTTGCGCCGGGAACGCCGAGATTGTCGACCTTGAAAGAGGTCATGCGCGCCTGCCAATCGTTATCAGCGACCAGTGAGTCGCCGAGGATGAGAATTTTAGTCATGGTTTACCATCGCTTGGTTTGAAAATTTTGCCGTTGTCGTAAAGTGGCATGAATATAAGAAGCAGGTCGTACAGTAGCATAGTACGGACGCCGTGCCAAAACATTTTCATCGCCTGGCCTCTTCGTGCAGTTTTTTTAAGAGCCATCAGCTGACCGATTGCAGCACTATACAGGCGAAGGGAGGGAGGTCGAACCTGGCGGATTCAGGTTGTTGCAGGGTCTCCTCAATCGACATAAAATCCCTTGGTGAATCGGCAGCGGTGTCAATTATCCGATGCCAGTATGTGCCTTTTCCCGACGGTGCCGGGGGCTCGAATTGGAGGGTTTGCCGGCGGTCGCCGTTTAACATGACAAAAAAATCACTGCCTCCATCGCTGTGCTTCGGCGCTCGAAGAAGAAAGGCCAGGCCATGGCTCTCCGGCGACCAGTTTTCCTGGTGCGGGTCGAGATGATGCCAGGATATATCCGGGAGTACTCCCTGAAGAGCGTTTTGGTCAACGGGCAGGAAAAAATCATTCCT
>JAHJLI010000288.1 GCA_018821785.1 Pseudomonadota bacterium | reverse complement strand
GAATTGCTCCCCTCCAAGTGAGCTTAATTTTGTCAGATGTGTTCACGATCAAAGCAAATAAGAGATGGGCCCAAATAAGGGGAGAGTTTACATATTTCCAACAATAAAATGCACCAGTCAAGCTGGTGATTTAGGTCGTTGTAAGGCCTTCAGCCGGAATAAAAGATTAAAAATAAAAGATAAAAGCAAAAGGCATAACTGCATAAAGGAAAAAGCATTTAAAAGCAAACTGCAAAAAAGAAAATAAATAATTTTACAACAAAGCGTTGCTGCTGAAACCGCAAAAGCCGCTCACCCGGGATGGCAGGCCCGGTACCGGGCCTGCCATCCCGGGTGAGGGAGATCTTTTACCACACCCCAGTAAAATCAGGCCTGTCAGAGCTTACTGCGGGGTTTTAAGGGTTAGATCAGGATAAAAAAGTGTCATCAAAATTTTCAATTGAGCGAATAGAAAACACAATCAAAGCAACTGGGCATCTTGGTATGCAAGAAATCCATCCTTTTCTTGCTACTTGTTATGATGCGACAGTTAAAAGAGGCTATGAAGATATAACTCTTGACTTCTCAAGTGTTAATTCAGCATTTCCAGGGTTTATGCTAAGCGTTTGCTCAAAAGCCCTAGATTTGAGAGTGAAAACAATTGAAACGAAGATGATTTTGCCTTCAGATGAGCGGATGAAAAGACTTTTCATTAACACAAATTGGGCATCGATTATAAGCCCTCAACAATATGAGGTTTCCTCTTTTAAAGGCCGAACTCATGTGCCAACCATCAATTTTAAAACAGATAGAGAGCAGCATCTAGCAATTAACAAAATTTTAGATGCTATGCTGTGCTCAATCACAACTATAAAACGTAGAGACTTGTCTGCAATAGAATGGTCATTAAATGAAATTACAGATAATATTTTAGTTCATTCGGAATCTGCTTCAGGTGGATTGATCCAGCTATCCTCCTTTAGTACCACCAATAAACGAATCGAATTTGTTGTAAGTGATACAGGGCTTGGTATCCCAACAACGCTAAAACCTGCTTTGAGTATAAATTCAGATGTAGAGGCATTATATGAAAGTGTAAAAGAAGGGGTCACAAACGGAAAAGGTGCTGGGAACGGGTTGTTTGGAAGTTTCGAAACCTGCACGAAAAGTGGTGGGTATTTCAATTTACACTCAGGAAATGCTAGTCTTTGCTATAACCCTAAAGCTAGAATTAGCCTTAGAGTTACAAATGAAAAAATACCATTTGAAGGCACCTTATTGGTAGGCTGCCTGGACTATTCAAAACCAGGCTTGCTTGAAGATGCCTTACGTTTTAAAGGCAAAAAAAGATATTGCCCTGATTTTATTGAGCTTTTGTATGAAGATTCAGATAGTGAATCTCTCAACTTTAAACTAATAGATGAAGCAGAATCATTTGGAACCCGGCCTGCTGGTGTTCCTGTAAGAATCAAATTGTTTAATCTTATTCAGCTTAATGATTATAAATTTCAAATTAATATCGATTTCACTAACTCTCCACTATTGTCAAGCAGTTTTGCAGACGAAGTGTTCGGAAAACTATATAAAGAAATAGGTGATAAACATTATGCTATTTTAATAAGATTCAATAATTGTGACCCTACAAATAAAATTATTATTGACCGATCTCTAAACCAAAGAAAACAAAATATAAATTGATCTAATCACCTGTTTGTAAGGACGCGCAAACAGCCGCGCGCCCCACAACAGGACGTTCTAGGCGACTGCGTCGCCTAGAATCGCGGAGCTGACTTCGTCAAGCTCCTTGCTCTGTCGCCTTGCGCCAGAATCGGGTAGCCAGGGGTTTTTCTCCCCCGGCCCCCACAACACCTAGCACACCGGGTCCGCACTAGGCGTTTCATGAAGTTACCGAGCCGTAGCCGGGTAGTGAATCAAACTCCACAGTTTCTTGACTGATATCAACCCTTGTTCAGACAACCATTCATTCGTCATCCCTGATTGTGTTGCAAATGTTCTCGAGAGATGCCAATAACTCTTACGGCTCAGAGCGGATAGGATAGCATGTCGTTTATTTGTGCCGAGTTTCAGGAGATTCCGTACCTTGGTTCTCGCATAACGCCACTGTTTCCAATAGCACATACGAATTCGGCGGCGAATCCACTCATCAATCTCCGGAATTGGACGGTAGTACTTAGAAATACCGAAGTAGTTTATCCAACCTCGGAGATACTGCCCGAGCTTCATCATCCTGTAATCCATGGAAACCCGCCAGTTTCTGCCGGTGAGCTCACGAACTCGTCGTTTGAATTTCTCAAACGCTTTATCGGTCCAACGAATAACACCACGCCGAAAGGTAAAGCCAAGGAATGAGCATTTCTCGACGTGCACCACCTTACTTTTCTGCTCATTGACGATCAGTTTCAGCCGGGATTCGAGTTAATATCGAATCGACTTCATTACCCGCCTACCTGCGCGAGGACTCCGAACTAAAATAATAAAGTCATCGGCATATCGAGCAAAACGGTGGCCGCGCTTCTCCAACTCTTTGTCCAGATCATCGAGCATTATATTAGCGAGCAGCGGCGAAAGTGGGCCACCCTGAGGAACGCCAAGAGGTGTCGCCTCCAGGCGGTTGTTCACAACCACTCCGGCCCGTAGATACTTGCCAATAAGTTTTAATACTCGTTTGTCGTCTATCCGACGGGATACCCTTGCCATAAGAACATCATGATCAACTCTGTCGAAGAATTTTGACAGGTCGGCATCTACGGCAATTTTGCGCCCCTCCCGGACATATGACTGCACACGGCGAATTGCACCATGCGCTGATCTGTTCGGTCTGAAGCCAAAGCTTGACTCTGAAAAATGAGGATCAAACCAAGGCTCTATGACCTGAGTTATTGCTCGGAGTCTACGCTTACCTGCTGTATGATCCGATCCAGTACAGTCGGAAT
>JAHJLI010000031.1 GCA_018821785.1 Pseudomonadota bacterium | reverse complement strand
ATTTTCGCCGTCAGTGAACCGGGAAAAGGCTCAACTTTCACAATCTATCTGCCGCGGCACAAGGACAAATCCGAGTTGCCGCAGAAGGACGGTGACAAAGAGCCATCCCTGAGTGGGCAGGAGTGCGTTCTGCTGGTCGAGGATGAGCCGTCAATCCTGAAAATGACCTCAATGATGCTCGAGCGTCTCGGCTACTCAGTTCTGGCGGCAAATACTCCAGGTGAGGCCATCCGACTGGCAGGTGCATTCGACGACAAGATCCATCTACTCCTGACCGATGTCATCATGCCTCTAATGAATGGCCGCGATTTGGCACAGCGGCTGTTGGCAAGCCAACCGGAAATGAAATGCCTGTTCATGTCAGGCTATACCGCCGATGTTATCTCGCAGCACGGGGTGCTTGACGATGGGATGTTTTTCATCCAGAAGCCCTTTTCAAAAACCGAACTGGCTGCCAAGGTCCGCCAGGCTCTCCACAAAAAGACTTAAAAAACAAAGGCCTTTTCAATAAGAGAACAGGATCTTAAGTTGTTCCCGGCTGGCAACAAGCTTGCCTCGATCTTGATCGAACACCTCCAGGGTCAGAGTGTCATCGTAGCCTATGGCCTTCAAGCTCCGTACCAATTCTGGGAAATTGACTGTGCCTTCGCCAACCGCCAGATGATCATCCCGCTTCCCTTGATTGTCACTAAAATGAAGATGGCCTATCTGCTTGCCAAATCGCTTGACCAGCTTTTTCAAACATCCTCCCTTCGGATCGGTGATATTGGCATGCCCGGTGTCAAGGGTCAGCTTCAGACTTGGGAAGACTCGAAAAAACTCTTCGAAATCATCCGGCTCAACACCCAGCAGGTTGCGGGGAAACATATTTTCCAGACAGATGGCTACATCAAGGCGCCGGGAGACAACAACCATCTCCGACAGAAAATCAAAGGCATAACCCTTAACCTTCGCTAGAACAAAGGCCCCCATACCGCCAACCATGCTGGGGTGTAAAACAACCTTCTTGGCTCCAAGCTCAGCCGCCACATGCAGAGAAAGCAGCATCTCCGCAACCGATGCCCGGCGAAGGCTGTCTGTAAGATCGGCGGTAGTCAAAAAGGTGGGAAGGTGGCAGACCAGCCCAAGGCCGTTCTTCTTCAGAGCCTTGGAGATCTCTTTCTTCTCGGCGGAAAGATTGCTGTGATGGGCCATGGGTGGATCCATGGCCAATTCCAGATAATCAAAGCCCAACCTGGCAAAGCTATCTATTTCATCCAACACCGGCAGTACCGGGAAATTCATAGCACCAAATTGCATACGGCACCTCGGATAAAGAGGAAAAAACTTGACTTCATAATAGCTGTCTTGTAACTGCATAGTGCAATAGTTTCGCTAAGGCAGGTTCACTGCCCGCACTGAAAACACCAAAACCTGAGTCGTTTAATTCTTGGAAGTTTGGACATAATCAAAGTAATATCTTATCACCAACAGCACATCAATGATTGATTTTCATGGTTCAAAGGTTCTGATCACAGGAGGACTTGGATTCATCGGCTCCAACTTGGCTTACCGGCTGGTTGAGCTAGGTGCCCAAGTGACCTTAATTGACAGTCTCATTCCGGAATATGGGGGCAACCTTTTCAACATTCACGGGCTGGAACACAGAGTAAAGGTTAATTTCTCTGATGTTCGCGACCAGCACAGCATGAATTATCTCATTCAAGGCCAGGATGTGCTCTTTAACCTGGCCGGCCAAACGAGCCATATGGATTCAATGAAGGATCCACAAACAGATTTGGAAATCAACTGTCGAGCCCATTTGTCCATCCTGGAAGCCTGTCGACTTAAAAATCCAAACATCAGGGTGGTTTTTGCAAGCACCCGGCAGATATATGGCCGGCCTGATTATCTTCCGGTGAACGAATCGCACCCACTGCGTCCTGTAGATGTGAACGGCATAAACAAGATGGCAGGAGAATGGTATCATATTCTCTATAATAATGTTTACAACATACGTTCCTGCGCGTTACGCCTGACCAATACCTATGGCCCAAGAATGCGCATTAAGGATGCTCGCCAAACATTTGTCGGGGTCTGGATCCGACTACTTCTGGAAGGCACACCTTTTGAGGTATGGGGCGGTGAGCAGTTGAGGGATTTTACATATATTGACGATGCAGTGGAGGCTTTGCTCATGTGTGCCTCAAAGGAAGAAGCCTGGGGCCAGGTTTTCAACCTTGGTGGAGAACCCGCGATCACCCTTCAGGATTTGGCTGAAATGCTTATTCATGTCCACGGCCAGGGGCAGTATGAAACAAAAGAATTTCCAGCTCAACGGAAAAAAATTGATATCGGCGATTATTATTCCGATTACTCTTTGATCAGCACAACCCTGGGATGGCAGCCCACAACCTCACTCACTGAGGGTCTTTCCCGCACCATGGCTTTTTTTCGTGAGCATCTTGATAAATATCTTTAACAACAACTGACTCAACCATGGATATTCGAATACCCCAGACTGACCCACTTGCCGGCTATCTTGCCCAAAAAGACGCTTTAGACCAGGCCATGCTTCGTGTTTTGGCCAGCGGCTATTATATCCTGGGTCAGGAATGCAGCAATTTCGAGAAGGAGTTTGCTGCCTATCTTGGATCCAACATGAAAACTGTGGGGGTTGGAAGCGGTACCGAGGCTCTGCATTTGGCTCTACGCACCCTGGGCATTGGCCCGGGTGACGCTGTAATTACTGTCTCGCATACGGCGGTGGCTACCGTTGCGGCTATTGAGCTGGCAGGAGCAATACCGGTCTTGGTTGATATAGACCCTCAGCGTATGACCATGGATCCGGCAAGTCTGGAACAAGCGATAGCCATTGCCAAATCCGGAGGTTTTGCTGGACTCGCCGGTGCAAAGATCAAAGCGGTCATACCGGTGCACATCTACGGCCAACCTGCTGACATGGAAACCATCGTATCTCTTGCCCGCACACATGGCCTATATGTAATTGAAGATTGTGCCCAAGCTCATGGTGCCGACATCGACGGTCGCAAAGTCGGGACATGGGGCGACTTAGCCGCCTTCAGTTTCTATCCCACCAAAAATCTGGGTGCTTTCGGCGATGGTGGTGCCTTGGTCGGTTCTGACGGAGATCTGATAGCAAGAGCCGCTGTCCTTCGGCAGTACGGCTGGAAAGAACGCTACATCAGCCATGAACCAGGGCTTAACTCTCGTCTGGATGAACTCCAGGCGGCACTGCTCAGGGTACGCCTAGGAGCGCTGGACCCGGAGAACAATAGACGCAGAGAGGTGGCGGCGCTCTACGACCAGGCCCTGGCTGACTCAGGCATAACAGTACCGCCGTCAATCGCCGGGACACAACATGTGTACCATCAGTATGTACTCAGATCGGACAAGCGTTACAGCCTCCAGACATTTCTTGCCGATCATAATGTGTCTACAGCCATTCATTACCCAAAACCAGTCCACCTCCAACCGGCATATCAAAACAGGATTCCACACGTCGACTTGCCGATAACCGAGAAATTGTTCCCTGAAATATTGAGCCTGCCCATGCATCCTGGACTGACCGATGAACAGGCCAATACAGTAAGCACCACTATCAGGCAGTGGTGTGATTCGCTCCATAGGCCCTGAATCACTCATTGCTTCATCGACAATGAAGGAAGTTATGAAAATTTCTATTTGCATCCCAGTTTATAACGGCGCATCGACAATTGCCCGCCTCGTTTCCACAGTCGAGCGCGAACTTCTAGAATACGAACTTGAATTTGTTCTGGTCAACGACGGCAGTAAAGACAACAGTGAAACCGTGTGCGAAGCCTTAGCCGGGGAGAATCAGCGCGTGCAATTCATCTCCCTCAGGCGCAATTTTGGGGAACACAACGCAGTCATGTGTGCACTGAACCACATCACCGGGGATTGCGCTGTTATCATTGACGACGATTTTCAAAACCCACCGAAAGAGATTATCCATCTTGTTGAAGCCTTGGAAAAGGGTTTCGATGTAGTCTATTCTCGCTATGAGGAAAAAAAACACCATTTGTTTCGTAATATTGGAAGCCGGTTCAATGATATCACGGCGACCTGGCTGCTCAAAAAACCCAAGGATCTCTATTTGTCGAGTTTCAAGGCTATTCGCCGGGAAGTGGTAGACGAAATCATCAAGTATCAGGGACCGTTTCCCTATGTTGATGGGTTGATCCTGAGGGTCACCGACAACATCTCGTCGGTTCTCGTGCAGCACTGCAGTCGAGAGGAAGGCAAATCAAACTATACTGTGAAAAAACTGGTCTCCCTCTGGCTCAATATGTTTATCAATTATTCCGTTAAACCATTACGGGTATTCACGGTAGTCGGGATTGCTGTATCCTCTGTCAGCTTACTGTTAATCATCTATTTTGTTTTGGACCGGTTGCTCAACCCTGTTACTCAATCAGGATGGGCCTCCATCATGGTGGCAATTACCTTTTTTTCGGGCATTCAATTGATGTTTCTCGGTTTGATCAGCGAATATCTGGGAAAACATTACATGATCAGCAATAAAATGCCTCAGTGGACCATAAAGAAACGCATTCCATCAAACAAGAATGGAGAAATTAAGTGAATATTAAAGAGTATGCACTCATGCACAAGTTGGAACAAGATCACTGGTGGTACAAAGGTCTTCATGATCTGGTCGAGAAAATTATCCAGAAAAACCTTATTGGAAAAAAGGACTTGAGGATATTCGATGCCGGCTGCGGTACCGGTGGAATGTTGCAAATTGCTGGACGGTATGGAAAAGTTGCAGGTATTGATTTTTCAGAAGAGGCTATCTTGTTATGTAAAAATGATAAAATTGAAGATGTTTCTCAACAGGATTTAAACAGCTGGAGCCCATCGTCTGATCTTTACGACATCGTAATTTGTTTGGATGTCTTGTGTCACGCATCAATGAAGGATGTTCAAAAGATCATTGGTAACTTTTATCTTGCATTGAAACCCAATGGCATCTGCCTCATCAATCTTCCAGCGTTTCCGATGCTTTTCAGAAACCATGATCTGGCTGTACATACAACGAAAAGGTATAGGAAAAAAGAAGTTGCATTGCTACTCACAAACACCGGTTTTCAGATAAAAAATGCTTCATATCGTTTGCCCCATCTTTTCCTATTAATCCTGGTAAAAAAGCTGTTTGAATGGATTATTTCAGGGAAGAAATCGCAAACCGATCTGAAAAAAATTCCGAGCTGGATCAATTCTATTCTCTTCCAACTCAATCGTATAGAAAACGAAATGATCATATCTGGACTGACCATGCCTTTTGGCAGTTCTGTTTTCTTAGTGGCCCAAAAAAATGATCATATCACCCCATAAAAAATCTTCGCAAAAAAGCATCCAAACATTTTCCTCTAAGAAACACGGTTTGCAGTGACCACTTCCACAAAAATTCAATCGCATCCATATAATGACTTTGAAGAATCCAAGTAAATACAGACTTTTTTCCCTTCGATACATACTGCCATTCTTCGCTGTTTTTGCGATCCTGTCCATCTATTCTACGCAAAAAAATAATGTGCTTGAATTAAGTGTTCGTATCATATCCGAGGACACGACTTCCGTTCAGGTGTTTTTTGACACAAGACATGGATTTAACGAAGAAAACAAACGCGAAGTTCTCCTCAAAGGAGGGGAAAACAAGACCCTTCGCTTCAGGTTGCCTGCGGCTACCAAACAGATACGGCTCGATCCAGCTTCAAATGTAACAAAGCTTGTCATTCGATCTCTCCAATTAACAAGGGTATCTCCGACTGACAGCCGCAGCCTGCTACCAGAGTGTCTAGAGATCGGTCAGCATCTTTCAGTAATCTCGCAAGTCGACAAAGAGCTCCATCTTCAAGTTTTGGGTACCGACCCACATATTGTAATCCCACAATCATGTATTCCGGAGAAAGCTTCATCGCGTGGAGACTGGCGGCCAGGAACTACTGCTGTGCTGGCTTTAATCGTCCTAGGGTTGATAAGGGTGATGGCGACATTAGGACGTCGCGGCGTTCCTCGCCTACTCTATGTCGTGATAGGTATCTTCCTTTTCCAATGCCTGTTGGTTGCTCTTTTTTCTCAATATAATATTCATCCGGATGAACACGGTCATGTTATCGCAAGCAAATTTTACAAGGACCATTGGTTTAAAATTGCAGTGGATCAGCCGGCTATGAAAGCAGCTCTTATGCCGGGATGGAACTTTTCTTATCTCAACCACCCGGACATCGTATATTTCCTGGCGGAAAAAGTGACAGCTTTCCTTAAGATCCCATTAGAAGAAGATTTTCAAAGATATAGGCTGTTCAATTTTCTTCTTTTAACAACGCTGATCTTGATATTTTCCGGCGGTTCTCGTAAAAACCTCTATTTCCTCCTTCTTCTCGGACTAACCCCTCAGATATGGTACATATTTTCTTATTTCAATGGCGATGCAATATCATTGTTTGCGTCCATGATGCTCGGTTATTATTACATACGCGAGCGAGAACACCTCGAATATTTCTTCTGGGTTAAACCAAGGCTCAACCCACCCATTATCATTTTTTTCTTTTTATGTGTTCTCGTTCTCTTAACCCGCCTTCACTACGCAATATTCGTTGTGTTCATTCTTGGGCTAATCCCCTTGCTTAAACCTGCAAACCAAGAATATAAAAACATTCCGAAAGTGCTGCTAAGGGTTATCCTCATTTCTCTGTGTATCTTGATCGTGGTGGGCCTGTTCGAGCTCAAAGAACAAAGTGTTAATAATTTCAAGAAATCCGAAGCAGTCGAGGCTGTCGTAGAAGAGTCTATTACAAACGAATTCTCAAAACAGCAGATTCTTGAAACTGGATACAATCCGTTCCGTCTTTACTTGATGGATCTTGGTGAACCAATCACTGACCTCCTGACAAAGCATCACTTTTTATCATCGAGTGTCATGTCTTTTATCGGTCTCTACGGTTACATGAACGTGCGCAGCTCCAATGCATTTTATTGGATATCAGGCATTATTGCGTTTGGCACTGTTATATTTCTGCTCTTCGTCGGTATCTGGCGATCTGGCCTGGGCTATGCTCTCATTGTTCTTTATTCAATAGCGGCAGCACTGTTGGTATTTATACTCTCCTTAGCTCATTCGTGGATGGTCGGCTATGGAGCACAAGGGCGGTATTTATTTGCGGTCATCCCCATGCTTGCAGTCACCCTCAGCTTGAGCTCAGCTAAAACTCCTGTGCTGGTGATTCAAAAATTAGCTCTGGCTGTTTACACTGTTAATTGCATTGGCTATGCAGTTTACGGCACGTTGCCGATGTTGAATCTGCATCTGTAAAATTGATTGTTTCAACTGCAACAACAATACTATTCTCAGAAAACCAGTTGCAGTATTTTTTGAAAAAGTCTTGTCACTTTGCTCCTTGGCTGATTTTTGCCTCCTGTATCGAGAGAGCCAATCGGAAGCCAATGGAATTCTTGCGAGTGTCCGGAACAACACTCAGTCTGTTTGCTGTCCGTGCGAGCCTCGGATAATTATCAAAACTGCCGCCACGCACCACACGGTAAGAGCCAGATTCAGGTCCGATCGGATTCGACTTCGGACTTTGGCTGTAATAGTCCTTATCGTACCAATCCTGGCACCATTCCCAGACATTGCCCGACATATCGAAGAGGCCAAGTCCGTTGGGAAGTTTTTTTCCAACCGTGTGAGGACTTTCGAATTTTTGGTCATACCAGGCCAATGAACCAATATCATCGCCCCCAGCATACTTCTCCTGTTTCCCTCCCGACCGTGCTGCATATTCCCATTCCGCCTCCGTCGGCAAACGATAGTGCAAGCCGGACCGATTAGCTAATTTGGTGATAAAAACCTGGGTATCGTTCCAACTGACTTGCTCAACAGGACTCAGGTCACCTGGAAATGCCGACGGATTATTACCGACAATCTCCTGATATTCTTTTTGTGTCACCTCATACTTTCCTAAATAGAAGCTATCCACACAAACCTCGTGTACTGGTTTCTCGTCAATGTCCACATTGCTTCCAGTACCACCCATATTAAAATACCAGAACAACTTGGCAGGAAGAATTGACCCTAAGTTATCCCCGCCACCCAAGGTATTACCCATTTGAAAACATCCTCCCTCCACCAGTACAAAATTCATCCCGGTGATCGGATCAGTGAAGGCTTTCTCGACAACAAACCCTTTCTGGGTAACAGATTGCTGTCCTGCGGTGTCAATCAGTTCCGGCCCACCCTCTTGAAGATTTTTCATCACCACTTGTTCTCGATTCGAGCTCTCAGCGGCCGCCGAATCAGAAATCGTTAACATTGCAGAGCACAACGCATACCCAAACAACATCACCCTAATGAATCCATGCATACATCTCTCCCCCCACCCTTCTATCACCGGTTGAAGTGGTTGATACGTTATTGCTTTTTCAGGACGCCCCTCGATGGCAGTCCCAGTTAAATCAAGAATAATTTGACTTGGAGTTTTTTATTTTAAATCAATACGATACATCTTTTTTCAAGCCCCTCTATCAAGCTTTCGAATGATGAGAATAAACTCTTCCGGTTCGCTCTTTACAAACTCTACAATTTTAATACTCATCATGTTAGAGACAAAATCAATCATCTGCAAAAGGGTTTCTTCGGTAAAGACATGGAAATGTATACTATAATTAATGGCAATGAGTTCATTGATTTTGTCTTCAACACAATGGTCGTTCGTCTGTTCACTCCTGATTGCGCTTTTGACAAATTCCCGAAAATGCTCATAGCGTTGTTTCTCAAAGACTTTGCTATCAGTGAGCAATAAATCATAATCTTTAATAATGTGAGAAATGCTTGTTGCCTGACGATTTTTGTCATGCTCATTGTTCGGAAGGGGTACAGAAAGATAGAGTAATCCTCCAGGTTTAATTACTCTCAACCAATTCATTAATGCCTTCAAAGGATTTTCAATATGTTCAAGGACATGATTTGAAATGCAAAAATCAAAAGAGCTGTCAGTTATTGTGGAAAGGTCGGCACCATTGTCAATTATATCTGCATTCACAATATCAAATTTCCTGAATTCCGGATATTGCAAGTAAAGCTCTTGTCGAGAAAGCCTGTCAACGTACAAGACTTGTGCTTTTTCTTTATCAAAGGACATTGGGGCATGCAAAGCGCCAATTTCGATTCCGGTTCCTGAAATATATTTAAAAGACAAAGTATCGCTTATATATTGGGAATATTCCTGGTCCTCAGTAGTAATAATGTTTTCCCCATTAAATTCATCATTGCTTATCTTAAACCTGACCGATGTATTGACACCTTTCTTTTTGCATTCCTTTGTTTCTATCCGAAGTTTTATTGTATAAATTTCACCAACCTGAAACTCTTCCTTTGGGATTACGCAAAGAAAACCACAAGTTCCGCATTTGATATTTTTAAAAGCAAATGACACATCGGTTCGGATAAGCCCAGATAATGAAAGATAATTTTTACCGTTAATTTCTATACAAAGACTGCTAATAGTAGCAAATGCTTTTGAATCAACAATCCAACCTGATATGATGAGGTTCTTTTTTACCTCAGGTATACAGTTGATTTTTCTTCTTTTTATATGGCCGATACCGTTGATTCTATCGATTGACCATAGAAACCTTTTTAAATAATTTTTTATTGTTTGCAATAGCATCACACCTTCCTCATATTTTTTTTAGCCATTGCCACTTTGATGAAGCAAATTGTGAGAAGTCCGCAATTTCATCCTTATTTTTCACGCCTATCACCCGGCATATGGGTCAAAGGACAGTGCCTTTAGCCAAACTGGGAGAATGATAACCACATAAGCCCAGAATCACCTCAAATCTCAACAGACCAGCTTGATCCGGCAGAGTACAGCTTTTCGCCCTTCCGGACAAGTTTTCAGAAGGGCCAGTTTTTTGATATTGGGATTTTTTCGGCCTGGCCTTGCATTTTTCTGTAGCACAAGTGATAATCCTAATACTATTGAGGGACCCTCAGATATGGCGGGTTTATCGTTGTTTTAAAGCAAATTGTTTAGCCTCAGCATATCACTCTTAGCTATTGGTAGAATATTATGCCATTACAGAATGTTACCCCACTGAGACTGTTGTTGTTTTTCCTGCTATTCCTGGGAATTCAATGGCCCCCATCATCGAACATATCTGCTGCACCCCCGCCTGGGAACCTGCTCGCTGACGAGATTATCATTTACAACTGGGAGGGGGATATTCCTCAATCGGTACTCGATGCTTTTACCTTTGAAACAGGGGTTAAAATCAGCTATCAGGTCTTCAATTCGCAAGAAGAAGCAATTGTGAATATTCGGGCCGGCAATGTCTACGATGTGGCGATAATCGACGGCAGGTTCATATCTATGCTCACCCAAAAGAGCCTGCTGAAACCACTCAATTACGAGAATCTTCTCAACTTCAAATATATCTCCCCCAATTTCCGCGGCCTGGCCTATGATCCGGACAATCGCTTCTCAGTCCCTTATTCATGGGGGACAACCGGTCTTCTCATCAATATCGGCATTGAACACGCTCCAGTGCACAGCTGGGCCGACCTCTGGGATAAGCAATATACCGGCAGGGTCGCTGTCTCCGCCAGTTACCCGCGTGAAGCGATTGGCCTGACATTGAAAGCACTCGGGTATTCCGCAAATTCAGAAAATCCTGACGAGGTCGAAGCGGCACTTGCCAAATTACTGCAATTACGACTCGATCCAACCTATTTGTATTGTTACTATCCGGATTTTGGCATGGCGACAATGATGAGCGGCAAAGTTCTTATTGCCGTCGGTTTTTCAGGAGATTTACTGGAGAGTCAGAAAAAGGGCCTCTCCGTTGAATATATCCTCCCCGAAGAAGGTCTCCTGCTCTGGGGTGATACGTTTGTGGTGCCGGCAAGCAGTCGCAACCAGAATACCGCCGAGCTGTTCATTGATTTTCTTCTTCGACCTAAAATTAGTGCAGAAATTGTCAACCAGAAATATTATGCCAGCACCAACGAGGCGGCGCGACCATTCGTGCACCCGCGGATTCTAGCAAACACTGCAATTTATCCGACTGATTCAATGCTCATGAAGGCCGAAATCATCGAGGCCCTCAGCCCGGAAGGACAGCGGCTACTCGATGCAACGTGGCAGAAATTTCTTGCGGCATACCCTCAAATTAAATGAACGAAGACCAGAACATAAACGAAATACCAAGGACTCCTCGATCGTCATCATTATACAATCGAATCCTGGCGATCATTGCGGTGATCTTCGTGTTCATGGCCACCATTATTGCCGCCGGCATTCTGTTGTTTGTCTACAAACACGAGAACCTTTTCTGGCAAGAGCGGCAGGCTGAGGCTGCCCATAATGCCGGCAATCAAGTGGCAGGCTATCTCGAAAAAAACGAAAATATCCTTTTTTGGTTGAGCCAGTTCGGCGTAGATGAAATGCTGGCGCAACCCGCTTCCATTCAAAAATTCTTGCAGAAAAATTCTGCTTTTCTGGAAATCGCCTTTCTCGATGCAAACGGCAACACGCTGGTGAGCGCTGCCCAGAATGAGCCGATACTTGCCAATCAGTTCACCGTCAGGCAATCCCAATGGTTTCGTGAAGCCAGATCTGGGAAAAAACACTATTCGCGTATCCAAACTTCTCCTAAGGATGAATCCTATCTCATTTTTGCCATGCCTACTCAACAGAGTGGTGTGGTAGTCGCCCAAATTAAAATGGATGGTCTGTGGCAAAAGGTCGCCGAAATCACCTTCGGAAACAGAGGTTCTGTCTATGTCACCAACCTGGATGGCCAGATCATTGCCCACAGGAATTCTCAGTTTGTCCTGTCCAATCGAAACATCAGCAGCAGACTGCAGTTCGACGACATCCGACAAGCTATCGACAATGAATATTTCGGCGATGGTGAAGACTTAAACGGTGGCAAAGTAAAAATCGTCTCGACCAAGATCAAGTCAACCCGTTGGATTGTCATCGCTGAATTGCCGGAAGAAGAAGCGCATAGAATTAGCAACAAAGCCCTAATTTCCATCCCCTTAGGCCTCATCCTGCTCATAACCATTTCGGCGGTCACATTTAGAACAGTACTGCGAAAGGAATTCCTCGTCCCAGTCGAACTGCTGCGCAAAGGGGCTTTGCGATTGAGCCGGGGCGATCTGGCATTTCGCCATGAAATTCCAGAGAGAAAAGATGAGTTATGTCAAGTAATGGAGGTCTTTAACAGCATGGCCGGCGAGCTGCAAAGCCAACAGGCTGAACAGCAGCAACACGCCAATGAACTTGCCGGCGCCTATGCAAAAATCCAGAGCGAACTTCAAGAGCGTCAGAGGGCCGAAGCTGCCTTGAAAAATCTCAACGACCAACTCGAGCAGCGTATCAAAGAGCGGACGCTCTCCCTCCTTCAGGCAAACGCCGATCTGCTTCATGAAATTACCGAGCGTAAGCTTGCCGAAGAACAGCGGCAAAAACTCGAGACACAGCTGCAACAGGCGCAAAAAATGGAGGCCATCGGCACCCTGGCGGGAGGGATTGCCCATGACTTCAATAATATACTTGGTGCCATCATCGGCTATGCCGAAATGATCCATGATGATTGTCCGGCAGACTCATCATTGCTCCATGACATAGACCAAGTCCTCCAGGCCGCAAACAGGGCTAAAGAGCTGGTTAAACAAATACTCGCCTTCAGCCGCCAGGCCAAGTCCCTTAAATTCCCTGTTCAGCCTATAACAATCATCAAGGAAGCGGTCAAACTACTTCGATCTTCAATACCGACAACAATTACCATAGAACAAGATATAGATCAGGACGCCGGTGTCGTTCTGGCAGATCCGTCCCAGATTCATCAGATCATCATGAACCTCTGCACCAATGCCTTCCACGCCATGGAAATAGAGGGGGGAACCCTCACCATTTCTTTACACAAGATAACCCTTTCCCATGATGACCTCTGCAACGAAGCAAATTTGCCTTCAGGAAGTTTCCTGCAACTGTCTATCAAGGATACAGGGGTAGGGATTGCTCCCGAGATCCGTGAGAAGATCTTTGACCCCTACTTCACCACAAAAGAGGTCGGCAAGGGAACCGGCATGGGTCTTTCCATGGTACATGGAATTGTCCAGAGCTACGGAGGTTCTATCAGTTGCGACAGTAAACTCGGTGAAGGTACGATTTTTACAATTACCCTGCCGACAATAGAAGAGCATGCCTTGGAAAAAAATGACCCCACAGAACCTGCCCCGCACGGCAAGGAACGTATTCTTTTAGTTGATGATGAAGAGATTCTTCTCGAGATGGGCAAACTCATGCTTGAACGGCTGGGTTACCATGTAACTCCCAGATGGAGCGGCACAGAGGCCCTTGCCTCCTTCCAGAATCAGCCAGATCTTTTCGATATAGTCATTACCGATCAGACCATGCCGTGCATGACCGGCGTCGACCTTTCCCGGCGCATATTGCAATTGCGACCCGATATGCCGATCATTCTCTGTACAGGTTACAGCAGCCTTATCTCAGAAGAGCAGGCACGGTCCTTGGGCATTAAGGGGTTCGCCATGAAACCTCTGGCCAAGCAGAATGTCGCCAAGCTTATCAGAAAAATCCTGGACGGCAAACGAGTGTGAACGAGTGGCTCCTGGGAGAATCGAAACAAGGACTGCCACATCTTTCTCGCTTCTGTAAACGGGAAAAGTACCTTCACGAAATTTGTTAATAAAAAACAAGAAACGAATTTCGGAGGAACAAAATCCTTAAAGCGTTGCACTCATTTTAATAGGTATTTTCAATCGGTCCCTTTATGGAGGCTGCTTTTTCCGGCGCGGTATTTATTTGGTTGGATCACGCCAAAATCGTTGGCCAGAAAAAGGAGAAGAAATTGTATAGTATTTGTGAAAATCGATGAGAGGAGGTAACATCAGCGGTGGGAGATCTGCTGACTATCAGAAACAATTTTCCAAAACCACCTTTTAAGAGTGACAAGCGATAGCCTTCTGCCTGGGGGAAACAGCCTCTCCGTGGCAGGGGCATAGAGTGTTTGAGATCTAAACAAACCAGGAGTCAAAAAATATGAAAACACAGATCATTACCGCACTTATTGTCATGCTTTCTCTCTCCACCGTTTTTGCTCAATCAAACATCAGCACCGACGATAAAGGAAACACCACTGGAACTATTGATGGCAAGAAAGTGAAGATGCATACTGACCAATACGGAAATACCAAGGGGACCATAGGGAGTGCAAGAATAAACACCCGTACTGACAAACTGGGGAACACATCCGGAACTATCGGAAAAACAATAATCGATTCCAACTCTGCTAACACTAGCAACCCACCTTCCGGGATAATTGGCAATTCAATCCTCAAGCCCCGCACCGTTAATAAAATCGATACTTCTGCCGGAGCAATCCAAAACTCCATCTTAAACACTTACGTCGACAATCCTGGCAATACCACCGGAAAAGGTAGCGCTAAAAACATCAACAAACGCTCTAGCGAGAAATTGGAAGAAAGCTTCTGAGAGAAGCGCATAGCCGCCAAGTGCCCACCATGGTTATGGACGGTTGGCCAGCAGGGCCTCCCCTCTGACGGCCTTGGTCAGGACCAGCGGCTTGCAGGTGATGGCCCGGCGGAAGAACCAATCTCCGCCGGGAAAGGGGTCCGGGTGGTCGGCGGCCTGTGTTTTATGACCAAGAAAGGCTGCCGCCACCTGGGATGCTTAATCAGAACTGACTGAGGCGCTGTTCGAAGTCGATCCGGAACCGATGGCCACGTTCGCCGACAGGCCTACCGTACCGGCGTTAACAATGCCTCCGCCCACGGTGGAATCCTTCACCTGGATAGAGCCCATATTGGCACTCGCTCCCCTGCCCAAGGCGACGTTGGCGGCAGCGCCGATATTGGCCTGATTGACCAAGCCGCCCTTAACCGAGCCGTCCTTCACCTGGATGGATCCCATATTGGCATTGCTGTTGCTGCCAATGGCGACGTTGGCGGCAGCGCCGATATTGGCCTGGTTAATGGCAGCGCCTTTGAGTGAGCCGTTCTTGATCTGTACCGAACCCATGTTGGCGTCGCTGTTCTTCCCTATGGCAACGTTGGCGGCAGCACCGATATTGGCCTGGTTAATGACTGCGCCTTTGACCGTGCTGTTCTTGATCTGCACTGAGCTCATGTTGGCACTGGTACCTTTACCAATTGCCACGTTGGCAGCTCCCGCAGTGTTCCCGACGTTAAGGACGGCCCCCTTGACGTTTGACCCACGAATCTGAGTCGAACCAAGGTTGGCGGTGCTGTCCTTGCCGATAGCCACGTTGGCGGCTCCCGCAGTGTTCCCGACGTTAAGGACGGTCCCCTTGACGCTTGACCCACGAATCTGGGTCGAACCAAGGTTGGCGGTGCTGTCCTTGCCAATAGCCACGTTAGCGGCTCCCGCAGTGTTCCCGACGTTAATTACTGCCCCCTTAACATCTGAGCCCTGGATCTGGGTCGACCCGAGGTTGGCTGTGGTACCTTTGCCGATAGCCACATTGGCGGCTCCGGCAGTGTTTCCGATATTAACGACAGCCCCCTTGACGCTCGAATCCTTCAACTGGGTAGAACCGAGATTGGCAGTGTTATCCTTGCCGATAGCAACATTGGCTGCGGCGTAGGTATTGCCGACGTTGACCACAGCACCCTTAACGTCTGATCCCTGAAGCTGGGTTGACCCGAGGTTGGCGTTATTCCCATGACCAATAGCAACGTTGGCTGCCTGGGCGGTATTACCAACGTTGATCACCGCCCCTTTTACCGAAGAACCCTGAAGCTGAGTCGAACCGAGGTTTGCAGTGTTATCCTTGCCGATGGCGACGTTGGCGGCCTGGGCAGTATTGCCGACATTGATCACTGCACCCTTGATATCAGAGTCTTTGAGCTGAGTCGAACCGAGGTTTGCAGTATTCCCCTGGCCGATAGCAACGTTGGCGGCCTGGGCGGTATTGCCGACATTAATCACCGCCCCTTTTACAGAAGAACCCTGAAGCTGAGTCGAACCGAGGTTGGCGGTGTTATCTTTGCCGATGGCGACGTTAGCTGCCTGAGCAGTATTTCCGACATTGATCACTGCACCCTTGATATCAGAGTCTTTGAGCTGAGTCGAACCAAGATTGGCAGTATTACCCTGACCGATAGCAACGTTGGCCGCCTGGGAGGTATTGCCGACGTTGATTACCGCCCCTTTCACAGAGGAACCCTGAAGCTGAGTCGAACCGAGATTGGCAGTATTATCCTTGCCGATAGCAACGTTGGCTGCCTGGGTAGTATTGCCGACATTGATCACTGCCCCCTTGATATCCGAGTCTTTCAGCTGGGTTGAACCGAGATTAGCGGTATTGCCCTGACCGATAGCTACGTTGGCTGCCTGTGTGGTATTGCTGGCGTTAATGACAGCCCCTTTCACAGTCGAACCCTGCACCTGGGTCGAACCGAGATTGGCAGTATTATCCTTGCCAATGGCGACGTTGGCGGCCTGTGAGACGTTGGCGGCATTAATTACAGCTCCCTTAATTGTTGAATCCTTTATCTGGGTCGAACCGAGACTGGCGGTATTGTTCTCGCCTATTGCCACATTAGCAGCTTGTGAGACCTTGCCGGTGTTGATAACCGCCCCCTTGACATCGGAGCCCTTCAATTGAGTCGAACCCATGTTGGCAGTGTTGTTTTTACCAATAGCGACGTTGGCGGCCTGCTGAACATTGGCGTTGTTGACCACCGCTCCTGTGACCTTGGAGTCCTGTATCTGAGTCGAACCCATGTTAGCCGCATTGCCTTTGCCGATTGCGACGTTGGCGGCTTGTTTCACATTGGCGTTATTGATCACCACGCCTTTGGTCTGGGAATTTTTTATATTCAGCGAGCCGAGACTTGCCTTGTTGTCTTCGCCGATTGCCACATTGGCGGCTTGCGAAACTTCTGCGTTGTTTGCCGCAACACCTTCAACTTTTGAGGCCGCAAATCCATCTGACACGTTAAAAGCCAGCAGAACGGCGGCAGACAGTATCATTTTTTTCATCGATTCCCTCCCTGGTTGCTGAATTATTTTAAATTATTAAAGGCCACAACAGGGTAGTTCGAATGCCCTGCCCCAATACCGAGGAAAACAAGAACAACTTCTTGCCGAACTCAATCCATTATTCTCTTTGAGAAAATATCTTGAATCTGTTTTTATAATGATTTTCTTTAAGTGCCTTAATTCTTTGAGTTATCGTTAATAATCCCGTTTGTCGGGATTAGAACACTCCAAAGGCACCCGGTGTGCACAAACATCACCCCGATTTTCGACATCTCCTCCTATCTTACAACAGACTGCAAAGCAAAGCAAAGAGGATAAGCAAAGGGGGCAGTTCCCGTGAAACATATTGAGCATTGCCGCATTGGAAAATTTACAAGAATAATAAGGCGCGAGCGGGGAAAAATCAATATGGCACTCCAGAAATTCATTTACCGAAGCTTGTGCTTTTCTCGCAATTGTTCAGCACATAACCGTCCTTCGATATACCTCGAAAGAGCGCGAATAGCACTGTCTGAGGATCGGAAGACAGTCATGCCGCCTGCCGCCAGGTGGTCAACCAGCGGGTCATACAACCGCCCTCCATCAACCACGCCGACCACAGGCTTATCCCGCTCTGCGACAAGCCTTGGCATTTCCCTGGCAATACTTCCGGGATTATTAAAAGAGTACCTGGCCGACTCAGTATCTGACAGGGTTCGCATGACGGGAGAAAGAGGGTCAAGACCTATAACCACCGCGTCGACATGTGGGTCGCATGTAAGGGTATCAACGACTTTAATATGCACCTCATCATCAGCACCCGGGTTGATATCTAAGGGGTTTTTGACTTCCACCAAGACATCTAAACCCTTTTCTTTCAATACCTGTTTCAGTTTCAGAACCGTCACTGTGTTAAACACAGCCATTTGCATTTGATAATCATCGGACTGGATATTATCGGCCATCCCCACTGCCTCAAAACCTGCGCCGCTCACAGCTGCCAGGCGATTGCCATGTATTTTTTTATTATGTAAGCGCTGCGAAAGCATCAGCAAATCTTCAAACTGAGAAAAAGTTTCGGTTACAATCCCGCCGGCTTGACGTATACAGGATTCACAAACCATATAATCGCCGGCGAGCGACGCAGTATGGCCCGAGGAAGCGGTTTTCCCTTCGGGGGTGCGACCGGCCTTGTAGAAAATCACATCCTTGCCGCCGACAACGGCGCCATGCACTGCTTTGGCAAAGGCGAGACCGTCAAAATCCTGAAACCCTTCGGCGTACACACCAATGACGTCTATCGCCGGATCATCTTTCAGATAACGAAGAATATCGCCTAAGGTCAGGTCGTTCTGGTTACCGACCGAAATCATATACGCCGGGTCAATCTCCGGAAGCTTGCTCAACCGGGTAATCATAAAGGCCCCGGATTGGCTGATGAAGGCGGCATTACGCTTTCGGTTACCGCGCTGCTTGGGAAGTTTCACCTCGGGAATAAATAAGGTGTCGTATTTTCCCGGGTGAGAGATAACCCCGAGACAATTGGCACCAAGAAACACTGGGCCACCATCCCCGATCGCATGAGCCGCTTTAATTTTACCCATCAATTCTGAAGCGCGAATAAGACTTTCGCCGGTCTCGCCCATACCTCCGGCAATGAGCATGACCGCCTCGGCAACATTTGTTTTGATAATTTCATCAACAATCGTAGCAACCTGGTCGGAACCAACTGCTACGACAAAAAGATCGAGTCTCCACTCAAGAGCCTGGAGATCAGGAACACAGGTGATGCCTTCAAAACTCTCAATTCCCGACTTGATTATGCGGATGTTTTCTTTTTCGTAACCGTTGGCCAGAATGTTGTTGAGAATGACCCTGCCATAATTTTCCCGGGTCGTAGAAACTCCGATGATGCCGATTTTCGCAGGCTTCAATAACTTGCCTATCTTTTGGTAAGGCCTTGCCGCAGGCAGAGCACCAGGCGTTGAAAAACGGCACATGCCGTCAAGAGGAACCATCAAAAAATCGGTGAAGGCAAAGGGATTTATTTCCAGTTCTTCGATGACAAAAGGCGAGTCGGGGTTGAGGGGAGAATAGTAATTGGCCAGTTCAATCATAGAACAAAAGCACTCCACGATCTGCTCATCAGTCACAATACGCCGCTGCCCCCTGGTGAGACCGGCCAGCTTGCGGTACGATATGGTTTTACGAAACAGTTCAAAAAATGACAGGCCATCAGTCATAACGGTGGAGGCGGCGACAACCGCCTGTCCTTTACGGAAGCGCTCGGCATACAGCTCGGTATCGGTGCCGCCAAGACCTGCGCTGATGATCATCCCAAACTCACGGGTGTTGCGGATACCGACGATCATTTCATTGCCGAAGGCCTCGGAATCGGGAGGCATGAACTGAACCATCAGTACCCCCTGGATATCTCTGGAAATCGACTGCAACAGATGTTCACCCGACAAATGGCGATAAATTTCAGGCGCATGGCCGGGATCTCTCTCAATCAGTCGGGCATAATTCTCCGGCACCTCGTACATCATCCGCCGCCAGGTCGAACGGATCTTCTCTGCCAATTTTTCGATCATCTTCACTCCACCTACCTCGGTCTTGTGAATAATGGCCGGCGAGACGATTTTCATTACCACTTTTGATCCGGGCATTGCCATCAACTCTTCATCCGAAAGACGGCTTCCTTTCAGCAGAAAATTGGTGCGTGGCGGTGTTTCCGCACCACTATTACGCAGCAATTCATAGGTTTCATGCTCAAAAAGGGTTTGTCGGCCTTGTTCTTTGGCATTTTTGAAAAGATTGGTAATAGCCGAAAAATCTATCCTTAACTGGACAGGGGAAGTACTTCCACTCTGTTGAGTTGTCATCGCTGTTTTCTTATTCCCTTTATTCTTGGTTAACAAGAGAGATACTCTCCCTAAATCTACATATACCCGGCTTACAGCGATGAGTAAATTTACATTAATTTCATTTTAGAGTAAGTTTAACTAATGCTGCCAGATCTCAACCGACTGAAAGTCTTCTATCATGTCTTCCTGCAACAAAGCATTACTGCGGCGGCTCAGACCCTCTGCATCACCCCTTCCGCGGTCAGTCAACAGCTTAAACGGCTTGAGCAGGAACTTCGTTTGCCGGTATTCGTGCGCCAGCATAAACGACTGGTGCCGACCCCTGCGGGTCGACGCCTGTTCACCCTGGCCCAACCCCTTATCGAGGAACTGCAGGCAGGCATTGAGCTGATGCAGGAGGAACGGACCGAACCGGCAGGGCTTATCCGCTTCGGTGCCCCGGTTGAATTCGGCAGTACCTACTTGCCCCACGTCATTGCGGCCTTTCGTACCACCCATGATAAAGTGGTGTTCAATATCGAACTCCAGCCGCCTGCAAGCCTCATAGCCATGGTCGACTCGGGTGATCTCGATTTCGCCTTTGTCGATACCTTTCCCACCAAAGAGCAGGCAGTCGGCAATCTCAGCGCCTTCAATATACGACCGATAATCGAAGAAGAGGTCGTCCTGGCATGCTCTCGCCAGTATCAACAAAAACAACTCGTAGACGATCAGAGTTTTTCAGGTCTTCTTGGTCTGCATTTTATCTCCCAACAGCGGGATGCCCATGCTCTGAACAACTGGTTTCTCCACCATTTCAAAAAAATAGCGCCATCACTCGAGATTGTGTTGTCTGTCTCCAGTCATCAGGCCGTGGTGAATGCGATCAAACACCACTTGGGATTGGGGATAATTGTAAGCCACCTGGCCTGGAACGACATACGATCCGGCCAGGTTGTGGTTCTGCGAAGGAACTCGTCACAGGCGAAAAACCGGATTTCAGTTATTCAGCTTCAAGGCAAAATTCCGACATTGCGGGAGCGGCTCTTTCTAAAACATTTTGAGCAGATGGCCCGCAGCAGCAAAACCCTGCAACGCTTTAATCTGATTATCGACAGCAGATAGATCGGAAACAGTATCGCAGGCCATCGACCAGAAAATTGCCGCCTGTGCCGAAACATGCCTGTGAGGCGCAGGCGGCAATGATATCGACTGACAAATGCTTATCGCGGCGTGCGAATGTCGAAGCGGGGGGCAGAAATCATCTTGCTGATCTGTTCTTTCAAGTCTGCCTGATCCGGATTGACTGTACTTTGCTCCATAAGCTTCTTAAATATCTCTTCCTGTTCCAGGGGGTGGATATATTCCTCTGAGGTTGAATCTTTCAGCTGAATATGGGCGGCCCATGGCACAAAATAGGTGGTCGACGGAAATGCATCATAGGACGAAATATCAACATTCAAACCGGCAATAAAGAGGAGATTCTTGCCGTTGTACTCTGTGCCTCGACGGATTGTTTCCACCGTCCTGGCAAATTCCATCTGGATATTGATTTTTGCAGCCTTCATCGGCGGGCTTTTGTGAGTGACAATGATCGGCATGAATTCGATAAGGTTCCTCTCCAACAGAATCGACTCGTCGATCTCATGGAGATCTTCACGAAAATAGAAGAGATCAGCGGTTAAAAGATCTCCCATTGCCTTGCCGCTGCCACCTTTCCAAACATAATCTTGCTGTGCCAACCGCTCGCGGAAACTCTCGGAAACTTTATAAGAATGAGAGGTGCTGTGGGTAGCTACCGGGATGATCTTGCCATCATCATTGATCTTGGCAATTTCCCTTAGGTCAAGTACCAGGCCGTCGGTCACTGGTTTTGAGGCGAAATCAATAAAGGAGTCCTTGGCTGTAATAAGATGTCTGCCCTGAGCATCGAGATGGAGAAAAATGCGTTTTTGTGCGAACCGGTATTGTTCAAGATAGGGTTCAATAGTATGGGAGATCTTGCCGCATGAGGGCGTAAGACAGTTGCCTTCGGTCTTGGGCCGTTCACAGGTTCCGTAAATTCCAGTCTTCGGATCATACCCTACATGGCTGGCCTGAACGATGACCGAATCCTCACCGTGATGAGCATGCGGGCCATGACGGTCGGCAGCGACAATTCCACCAACGCGACCATGATTAAAGGGAAATGTGCCAAAATGTTTGGTTATCAGAATAATAGGGAAGCCCTGGTTCTCATCGGAACAAAATGCCCTGGAAGGCATGATGAAACCTTTTTTAAAGCCAAGAGAAAGGCAAAGATTGTACAATCTGGGAACAAATTCCGGATAGGGAATTGCCAGGCCCTGAATCTTGTATTCACCGATATCGCGGACAATACCGGGGTTTCTCGATGTTTGCATAGTGATCACTCTCATTTTTGGTTGGTCATTGGACACTCATCAAACCCCGATAAACGGGATAAGTACTTTAACGAAATTTGTTTATAAAAAACAAGAAACGATCTTCGTTGGTACTAAAGTGCAAATTAAAGAATAGTTTCTCCACCTCTTTGGTGCCGAGTCAGATAAACCAATTTCCAGTCATCCCAATCTTTATCATGAATGAGTTTTTATTATTTGTCCCGGCTGCACCCTCCTCTGTTGGTGGTTTTTGACATTATCAAGATGCCTGTCAGTTTTAATAAGACCAGCTAAAAATGAGACATCTTAACATATTCACAGGTAGTTACGCAATGTTCTGTGCAGACAGGATGGAGATACTTCTTTTGAATGGAGGATCGCTAGACTTGGCTGTGACAATGGAAAAAGATTCAAAATGATGCATATTTTCGGGAGAATGCCAACCTGCATACGGCTGCGATTGATGGCAAGGTAGAATTCCCCATGTATAGAGTTTGACAAATGGTTGGAATCTACCTGGATTTTCCACTCTTCATCATCTATCATGTTCTGTAACAGGTACAGCATTTAAAATTACACTTTCAATCGCCTGCTGCCATGATAGAAACAATTTCAACAGAAAAAAAACCAATCAAGCTGTGGCTCAAAGATATTGACAGCGACACCCTGAGCCAGGCAAAAAATCTTGCCAACCTGCCCTTTCTTTTTCACCATGTGGCGATCATGCCCGACGCCCATGTTGGTTACGGCATGCCCATTGGCGGCGTCGCCGCAACCGAAGGCGTGGTCATCCCCAATGCCGTGGGCGTCGATATCGGCTGCGGGGTGTGTGCTCTGCAAACCTCACTGCCGACCCTGGAAAAAGGGCAGATGAAAAAGGTTCTCCAGGCGGTGCGGCAGACAATTCCACTTGGCTTCCAGCATCACAAAAAGCCGCAATCCAGCGGCCGGATGCCGGAATTTGCAAATAAAACTTCGGGAAAAGACCTGCCGGTGGTCATCCGCGAATATGACAGCGGGGTCCTCCAACTCGGTACCCTGGGCGGAGGTAACCATTTCATCGAACTGCAGCAGAGTGACGACGGCCTGTTGTGGATCATGATCCACTCCGGCAGCAGGAATATCGGCTTTCAGGTTGCCAAACACTACAACCAGCTGGCCGCAAAACACAACAAGGCGCATGGAGGCATCATCCCCGGCAAATGGCAGCTCGATTACCTGCCGCAAGGCTCCGAAGACGGTCAACGGTATCTAAGAGAAATGGACTACTGTGTACAATTTGCTGCAGCCAACAGGCGGGCAATGCTTGGACGCGTCAGGGAGATCCTGTCAGAACTTGAACCGTCGGTGTCGTTTTCGACACCCTTCGACGTGGCCCATAACTACGCGGCCATTGAGAATCATTTCGGCCGTGAAGTAATCGTCCACCGCAAAGGCGCGACCAAGGCTTCGGCTGGCGAGATTGGCCTCATCCCAGGATCCCAGGGCAGCGTCAGCTATGTTGTCAGAGGCCTGGGCAACCCGGAAAGTTTCTCCTCCTGCTCGCACGGCGCCGGACGAAAACTTGGCCGAAAACAGGCCCAGCGCGAGCTCGATATGAAAACCGAAGTCGGTCGCCTGGAACGGCAGGGCATCCTCCACTCCCTACGCCACAAAAGAGACCTGGAGGAAGCTGCAGGGGCCTATAAGGACATCACGGAAGTCATCAACAATCAGCAGGATCTAATTGAGGTCATTACCACGCTGAGGCCGTTGGCGGTGGTCAAGGGGTGAAAAGGCCCGCAAGCGGAGAGGATAAAAAGTGATACCAGCTCAAGGGGCGAGCCGGTTAATGGTCCAATTGGCCGCCCCTTCATCTTTGGCATAATGGAAACGGTCGTGCAGGCGATTTTGACCACCCTGCCAGAACTCAATTTCCAAGGGTTCGACGCGGTAACCACCCCAGAAAGATGGCAGCGGCACCTTGCCTTCACCGATTTTGGTTTTCATTTCCTGAAACTTCTGCATCAGGATCTGCTTTGATGTCAGTGGATGACTTTGGCTTGATACCCAGGCCGCCATCTGGCTTTCCTTCGGCCTGGACATAAAATACCTGGCCGATTCGGCGACCGAGATTTTACTTGCCACCCCGTTGATCATCACCTGCCGTTCCAATTCAAGCCAGACAAAGAGCAGACTAACCTGCGAATTGCCTTTAATTTCCAAAGCCTTGCGACTTTCAAAATTGGTGAAGAAAACAAAACCTTTTTGATCGAAATATTTAAGAAGCACGGTCCGCTGGCTGGGCCTGCCACCGTTGCCGACTGTCGCCAGAACCATCGCCGTCGGATCGGCGATTTCGGTCTTCCTGGCCTGTTCGAACCAAGCCGAAAACTGCATTATTGGGTCGTTGTTGAGATCAGCGCGTGACAGCCCACCCTTCAAATATTCCCGCCGAAATTGACTTAAATCCACACATTCCTCTCAAAAAAAACACCGCCGGCACAAGAATATCCCCGGTAAACGGGATAAGTGCCTTGGGCCGGCGGTGCAGGGATCAGCCTTCTTTTATGCCTTCAAGCTTCCAGTTCTGGGTACCGGTCGGTCTTGCCCAAGTCCACTCCTCTTTGAACTTGACCGGCTCGGTCATGCTGCCGGAAATCAGTGCACCAGTCTTGTCATCCACAGTGAAATCGAGAAGATTGGCGGTAAACAGTACAGTGACGAAATCTTCGCGACCGTCGCTACCGGCCTGAATGATCTCCACTCCACGAACGGCAATGGACTCCAGTTTATTGATATGCCCTTTGCTGCGCATTTCGGCAAAATGTTCCTCGTACTCTCCTGCCAGTTGCTCGCCGATGAGGTGGCGATAGGAAGCTAGATCTCGACGCATCCATCCAGCCTGCACCTTAAAAAAGACGTCTGAGGCCACTTCGGTGAAATAGGTCGGGTCAAAACTCTTGTCGGTTTGCCTGAGCTGGCTTATGCCATCACCCACCAGATTCTCGCCGATAATAGGCGGTTGCGGCGGCCGGGCGTAATCGTTACCGCCGCCGAAGATGCTTGACGGAGAATCTCCCTGTCGGGCGTACTGATTCGGCGGCTCATAGCCGCTGCCCGGTCGGGCCTTAGCGAATCTTTTATAGAGAAAATATGCAATTCCGCCGAGAATCAACAGTGGCAGAATCCCCATGCCGGAGCCTCCCGCCCCGAACATTGAGCCGAATAGCATCCCGCCTATAGCGCCGCCGAGAAGGCCACCCGCCAAACCACGGCCAAAGCCGCCGCCGACTGCAGGGGAGCCTGCCGGAGAACTCACCGGAGCTTTGCTGGGGCTTGAGCTGAAGGATCTCCCCCCCGACCTGGAGCGTGCATCGGCATAATCGGCTGTCAGCCCACCTTCAATGAGGGCAAAGGCGATAAGCATCAAAAAAATCGGTGCGAATCTCTTACATAATGTTGTCATAAGCTTTTTCCATCTCCATTGGTGTTTTTTGTTGATCATTCCCAAACCGGGACTACACTTAATTGCTCCACAATATAGTACACCTCATTAAAGATGCCAGACATTAACCCATTTTCCCGGATGAAAACCGCATGCTGATCATACACCCCCCCTTGAGCAAAGGGTGCGAACCACCTGCCGCACTTCCCTACCTCTCAGCAGCACTTGTAGCACATGGCCATTCATGCACAATTTGCGATATGAATATTGAGGGATTACAGCACATATTCCGCACCACCCCAGGAGCCGCAGACACTTGGTCGGCCCGCGCCTTCAAGCACCTCGACAACAATATAGCCACCCTGCAAAATCTTGACAGCTACCGAAAATTTGACCGCTACGCGAGAGCGGTGGCTGACATCAACAGGGTTCTGGAAATTGCCGGCAGCAACTTCAACCTGCAGCTGTCGTTGGCCAACTACCAGGACAACAACAGATCACCGATAAACAGCTTCGACCTGCGACAAGCCGCCAAAGATTTCCGGGCAAATATCTTTTTCCCTTATTTCAGCAAGAGGCTCGACGAACTTTTGCAACAGGGAAATTACTCCCACATCGGCTTTTCTCTCAGCTATCTCAGCCAGGCACTGTGCACCTTCGCCATGATCGGTTATCTCCGCGCCCATCATCCTGAAAAAACCATCATCCTCGGCGGCGGCCTTGTCACCACCTGGCTGAGCAACCCTGGGTGGCACAACCCCTTTTCCAACCTGGTTCATCATTTTATCGCCGGACAAGGGGAAAAACCATTACTCAGGCTCCTAGGCACTGAACAAAAACCGGGTCATGTTCAGCCGTCCTATGCAGCTCTGCGCGACAATCCCTACCTTGCACCGGGCTTTATTCTGCCGTACGCCACTTCTTCCGGCTGTTTCTGGAAGAAATGCAACTTCTGCCCGGAAACCAGTGAGAATAACCCCTATCGCCAGGTGCCACCAACAACTACGACTACCGACCTGCAACACCTTACAAAAGAAACAGCACCGGTTCTTATCCATCTCCTGGATAACGCCATAAGCCCGAGCACCCTCCGCGCCCTCAGCGAACACCCACCAGGTGCTCCCTGGTATGGTTTCGTCCGTATCGACGCCCTTCTTGCCGACCGGGATTTTTGCAGGCGCTTGCGGGCATCCGGCTGCGTTATGCTGAAGCTGGGCCTTGAATCCGGCGACCAGAAGGTCCTTAACAGCATGAACAAGGGGACTGATCTACGACAGGCCGTAAAGGTCCTTGAGAATCTTCATGAAACCGGTATCGCAAGCTATGTCTACCTGCTTTTCGGCACTCCTTCGGAAACCCTTGCAGAGGCCGAACGCACCCGGAGTTTTGTCGAGGAGCATCACCAGGCCATAGGTTTTCTTAATCTGGCCATCTTCAACCTGCCCATTTGCAGTGACGCCACCGCATCCTTGCCGGTGACTGATTTTTACACCGGCGATCTGTCTATATATCGCAGCTTCACCCACCCGCTCGGCTGGAACAGAGCGGAAATTCGGCGCTATCTCGACACAGTCTTTAAAAGATCGGCGAAGATCGCCCATATCCTGAGAAGAGACCCACCGATTTTCACTTCAAACCATGCAGCATTCATGAAATAGTTGCAGAGAGACGGGGCTGGCGTTACTTTACCGATTCTTTGAATCTTGTGAAGCTGGCCCAAAACATCGAAGATGCTTTCCCTCTTCATGGGGAAAGATCGAATCACATTGCACCACCAGCGCCAAAACGGATACCCGGTTTCAACAAAAAAGATCTATTAAGGGAAGAGATGAATATAGTTGGTATTTTTTCAGCAATCTTCGCCGGCCTGTTTATGGGGACGATGGGAGTTTTTTCACGAAAGATTGGACTTGATGGCGAGGTCATCACCTTTTTCAGACTGTTTCTCGGTGCCGGATTTCTCACGGTCCTTCTGGCCTTTACCGGGAGACTGCGCTTGCTCCTCACCTGGCCGACCTGGCCGGTCCTTGTCAACGGCCTGATGCTGGCCGGGTTTATCGTTTTCTATATCCAGGCGATGTACCTGACCACCATGGCCAACGCCATAATGATTGTGTATCTGGCCCCACTGGTGGCCTCAGTATTTGCCCATTTCTTCATGAATGAAAGACTTAATCTCCAGAGCGTTGTCCTGATCTGCATGGCCCTTTTCGGGTTTGCCATGATGATGGAATTTAAAATCGATTTTTCATCCGGAACCAACCACCTTCTGGGGCTCGGCTTGGCGTCCCTTTCCCTGGTCTGCTATTCGGCATTTATCCTCATCAACAGGACAATAAATAGTACCGTCCATTTCTACACCCGAACCTACTACCAGCTGCTGACCGGTGCCCTGTGTATGGTTCCTTTTTTTGTCAGCGACATTCCCGAAATCTCAGGCGACAAATGGTTTTGGCTGGTGGGAGCCGGTTTCTTCCCAGGATTTCTCGGAATTCTCTTTGCAGTTATCGCCCTGGAAAAACTGCCGGCGGCAACCTTCGGAACCCTCGCCTATTTCGAGCCGATTTTCGTGGTCATCCTCGGCTGGATAATCTTCGGAGAGTCCCTCAACCCCATGCAGCTGGCCGGTTGCCTGTTAATAATCATCAGTGGTGCAGTCAAGGGCTTCCTGACTGCCAGGGGCGGCGTTGCTCGGAAACTGGCCGAATATTAGTTTCATGCAAAATACAAGGTAAAATATCGATGCGCATTCTCCACGTAGCCAATTTCAACCTGCGAAAATACTGCTCCGGTCTGTATGCCACCGACCGGAAGATATTCTGAGAACATGGGGTCATCCATGACAAGTATTGTCAAGTGGAAAACGGAGATTTCCATTCGCGGTGATGGAGATCGATTTAGCAATGAGCCAGATTGGTAATATCCAGCTTAATCAAATACCCATAAGTCATGCCTGACCCTTAGAACTCTTCCAAGTTTAGTTTTTCCAGGAAAGATTTCTTTATCCTTTCATGGGTGCTGAGCTTCTCCCTCAATGACAACACCAATAGTCTGGGCAATCAAGGGAGAAAGCTTTCCGAATGTCACGATACTTCATGTTTCTGACATATCTTTCTTTTTCATAAAAAACTGCTGATAGTGGGTTGTTATGCTGATCAAGTGTCGGTATTTCAAGGCCCCCCAAGTCGGCAAGAATGTAGAAAAAACTATTTAAAGTGGCGTGTACATTTTGGGCATTTCGGAGACGTTTAATAACCTCTTGTTGATGGCCTACCTGTTCCGAGAACCAGACAATAAAAGGAACGTCTGTCATTGCAGGGGTCAATACATCGCCACCATGCCCGAGAAAATTGGCAAATTGATATACTTCATCTCCATGGTCACTGGTAAAGATCAGCAGGGCATCCCTCTTCTGCAAAAGCTTCAATATTTCATGGGCAATCTCATCAGAATACAAGACAGACATATCATATGCCTGCACTTGCGAGGCAATATTGCCGGGTAGATGCGGCAGAGCTTGAAGCAGCCTGTTTGTCGAAAACCCTTGGGGATAACGCTGGTCGTAGGAATGATGGCTGCCAAGCATATGTAAAAAAATAATCTTCTGGCCTTTGTAGGATAGCGCCTCCTCAAATGCTGGCAAAAGATTGCTATCATAAGAACGAGCAATACTCATTAAATTACCGCCACTGTTGGGATTGGTCCATCTATGTTGTTCTGCAGATTCAGTTAGGACAGATAGATCACTTTCAAAGACCCCGATTCGGGGTTGGTTCGAAATCCACCAAACCGGGATGCCAACCTTTTGAAAGGCGTCAATTATTGTGTAATTAGAATCTTCCTTTGGGGTGAGCATTGCGTGCACTGCAGGAATGGTATGCGGAAAGCTGGAAATGAAATCGCTAAAAATAATCAGATTGTCCTTTTCCCTTTCTAGGAAAGGGGTTGTGTCACGACAATAACCATAGATTCCCATACGATGACGTGTAAGGCTTTCGCCTAAAATGACTACGATCGTCTCTGGAACTGCTTTGTTGCTTTTCCTGATACCAGGCATGTCTTGATGCCCGCCAATGGCGGAGAGTTTCCTCTTGTATTTAAGAGCATCAATGAGTGCAGAGTAAGGCTGAAAAGGGATGTAGATGAAGATTGGATAGTCAAGAGATTTCCAGACTACCTGAGACTTCATATTTCTGATGGCCATCAAAGGATAAGGGAGCAAAAAGATTAACGAGAAAATAATAAATCTGGAGAGTGATCGTGGGTGAGAAAAGGATCCCCTGAAGATCATTAAGAAACAAAATGGTATTGTAAGCAAAACAAGAATAATACCAGCTTTATAGTCCAAAAAAGTGCTCATGAAATCAAGAGCTTCGCTTGGGTTTGTGTCAAGTATTGCAGATATCGTGAAGCGGTTCACATCTGAGGCAATTGAGATGGTGAAAATCGATGCTGTCAGGCTGCCTAGAAAGAGGAATAGTCCTAGGAAGTGCATCAGATGTATTCGCCGGCTTTTTGGGAACAATTCACAAAGAGCAGCCATTCCAGCTGAAACGCAGAAGGCAATAACAATTTCTTTTAAGCCGGTTTGTTGCTCTGTCGCCAGGCGGAGGCAAAAAGGAATTATAAAAAAAACAAAGAAATACAACAGCATTAAAAAAGAGACTTTAAGAGATGCCACCGATAAGGTTTGCTTGAAACGCCTGTTTAAAAATGTTTCGGTCTGCATTTGATACTTGCGAAGGTTGATGGGGATACTCCAGCAGCGTTTTAGTTGCTTTCTATAAAGATCCAAGCTGACCTTTTGTGAATTCTTTTGGATGGGGACTAAACTGTTACCGTCAATATTTTAAATTTACAGCATTATCGTTTTCGAATCTTCTCCCCTTCTCTGTCTCAACCTCTCCAAATTTACTTGATCGAAAACAAATAACTCCCGGATTTAAGATTCAATTCATTCAAACCATTATCCTGTTTTATTACTTTTATCGACTCATTTACAGACAATGCCTTTCCACCTTCTAAAATCTTATCTCCTTTCAAAAACAATTCAGCATTACTGTTTGGAGGAATCGTTACTTTGTACTCGATCTTCTTACCGGTTCTTTTCCAGGAGGAGATAATCATTCCATAAGGCCCAAGGTGGTTTGCTTCGAAGCTGTTAAGCCCTTTCACAAAATCGGGTTTAAAGATTATATTTTTAAAACCAGGCTGTTTTTCGTCTGTATACATGCCTCCAAGTGATTTGTAAAACCATGCCCCGATCTCTCCCAACATGATATGGTTCAGAGAGCTGTCCGACTTCGAATCTATCGGCCAGTTTTCATACAAAGTTGTTGCCCCATTTACGATCCACCATCCCCACGAAGGAAATGTTTTCTGCAAAGCCACTTCGTATGCCAGATCGGCATAGCCATTGGCACTTAATGCATTCAGAATCGTTTTTGACCCAAGCAAACCAACATCTATGTGTTTTCCGTCAGCAATCACACGTTTTGCCAGATTTTCTGCCACCTTGATTCTCAACACTTCGGGTACAATTCCCCAATGAAGTGGTGCACTCAATTCTGTCTGGAAACCACTTGCATAAATCCCGGTCTCTCGGTTCAGGTATTTAGCGTTAATAGCCTCTTTAATCTTTAATGCCAGTGCATTGTACTTTTCAGAATCAGCTTTCTTACCCAACAGATTGGCTGTTTTTGCAAGGATGGAAGCGTCTGTATAATAGAAGAGGGAAGATGTCAACTCTTTGGATGAGACAGACTTAACTGGAATCCAGTCTCCTAAACCCCAATCTGTTAACCCCGAAGGACTAATCTTGGTAATATGATCGACATATCGGCGGATGTTCTCATAACAATCGCGTAGCACCTTCGTGTCGCCGTAAAAAAGATATATATTCCAGGGAATTATCGCAATTGTGCTGGTCCAGTCGGGACCATTTGCCCAGGTGTAACCCCAACCACTTGTCGGAATGATAGCGGGAAGAACACCATTTGGTTGCTGCTCGTCCCGGTGATCAGCCATCCATTTTTCATAAACCGTGATACCGTCGAAATTATAGAGACCAGTCTCAACAGCAGTATGCGCATCACCTGTCCAGCCGTTCTTTTCGCGCTGCGGACAATCGGTCGGATATCCGAACAAATTCGACAAATAAGAATTATTGGTCGCCTTCCATATCTTATTCAATATTGAATCTGAGGATTGTATATGGCCGGCAATAGCCACATCGCTGTGCATAAAAAACCCGGTCAGACTTTCCAGCTTAAGGTCAACCGGCTGATCACTGGTCACCTCAACATACTGAAAACCCTTATAATTAAAGGAAGGTTTAAAGATTTCCACCCCTATTCCCTTCAGCGTATATATATCTGTTCCAAACGGATCCAGCTGATCGGTAGGACGGTAATGGGCATCTATATTCGATTGATCGACCATTCCATCTGCAAGGAGGCGCTCCCCATGTTTTACCCGGATGATTGTTCCTGCCTGACCACTCACTTTGAGTTGACTTACGCCGGAAATATTCCTTTCCAGATCAAAGACATAATGTGAATCGTTTATTTTCTTCATCTTTTTAGCAGGAATCACCTCAACATCGCGGATCGGCTGAAGCATTTGAGCAACAATATTGGCGGATGGCGGACCGACAGGAATTGAATCTTTCCATTTCGAGTCGTCAAATCCGGGGCTATTCCATCCCACCTGTGCCAACCTGCCATCTACATGTTCGCCGGTATAAATGCTGTTAGAAATAACAGGACTCAAAGCTGTTTTCCAGTCGGTATCTGATGTGATGGTCTCCTGCGAGCCATCTGAATAGGTGAGCTGGATGTCCATACAAAAACTGGGGCGTGCCCGCCATGGAGCCTCATCAAAATACCATACAGCTGTTGACTGGTGATTATACCAACCGTTTCCCAGCAAAACGCCGACAGCATTTTTCCCCTCCTTCAGCGATTTGGTGATATCATGTGTGAGGTAAAGTGTACGGCGATCAAACCGTGTATACATCGGATCGAGCCGGTGATTTCCAATTTTTGCACCATTCACATACAACTCAAACAATCCGGCAACGGCAATATACGCCCTGGCTGAAACAACCTTCTTATTTGCATTGAACTCGGTACGAAAATACGGAGCCGGTTTCAACTTGATATCATGTGTGTCAGTGATCCATGTCCCTCTCCAGTTCTCCATCTTCATCTTTCCTGTTTCAAAACTTGCCGGAACAGAAACAGAAGAAGGAATTCCTGTTGCATCCCAAATCTTAACGCTCCAGAAATAACGCGTAAAAGGCTCCAATGGAGACCCGTTATATTCAACAAGCATAGCAGAGGAGGCAACTTTCCCGGTTGTCCATTTATCTCCAACTCCGGAACCGACCTTCGAGGAATCGGTTCCCACGATTAGTTCGTAGGCACTTTGGGCAGCTGCGCGTTTGTCATCAATCATCAGCCAGGTCAACCTGGGTTTTGGCGCATCGATGCCGATTGGATTCACAAGGTATTCGCATCGCAGGTTACCTGCTTCGGAAGCTGCGAAAACATTCGCGTTATATGTCGAAACTAAAACAGCAAGAAGAAAAACAAGGCGTATTGTAGCTTTCATGAATAAGTAATAATTAGAACGAATTAAAAAAGCTTCCCATGCGTTGAAAAACAAATGAGCACTATTATATGAAACATTTATAATGCAAAGTTCAGTTTTCAAGTGACCAGTAGGTGTTATAGTTGTTGCTTGATTTTTGCTCGATTAAGATTGTTGTCGAAAAAATGCAGCATCGTTTTTATAAAACTTCACACAATATTATGAATAAACAACAATCACGATTGTTACCAGTTTATTGAAATATTGTCACCAATACAGAGAGTTATTCAATGAAAGATGCAGTGGATGCTTTGCCGCAAAATCTCCGCAGACCAATTCCTGAGCGGAAGAAAATGAATATCCTTATAGTTTCTATCGATTACCCACCTGTTCCGGGTGGCATTTCGGCCCATGTTTATGAGCTGTCGAAGGCCTTTGCCAAGGCAGGCCACAGGGTGGCGGTGATAACCAGGCGACGCGGCGACGAAACTGAGCATAGCTCCGAAGATGGCTGGGAGGTGTATCGGGTCGCCCTCAGATATATGGCATTGGTCTATGGCCTTCAGCTGCGGAATTTTGTTAAAAAACTCCTCCCGAAATTCCAGCCGGATATAATTCACATCCACGGTATGGGGCCTCTCGAATGGTACAATATTGGCCATATTCCTCTCGCCTACACAAACCACACTTCGGGGTATCTGAAGCGGATTAAAAAAGGCGGCTGGCGAAGAATGTTCATGATGAAACGACATTTCCGCAAAGTCGATCTCTTTCTTGCCCCAAGTCCCGAACTCCTCCACGTTCCTTTCCCCATAAGAGCACCACAGCGCTTTATCGCTAATGGGGTGGATGCGGCAAAATTCGTTCACAACCATGACAAACGCCGGGTAATCCGTGATCACCTTGGCCTGGGTCAAGACGACATCGTCGCCATCGTCACCAGACGGCTGGTCGATAAAAACGGTGTCATCTACCTGGCCCGCGCCACGCAATTTCTGCAAAACCCGGAAATCCACTTCATCATTATCGGCGACGGCCCGGAAAGGGCTGCAGTTCAGGCTGAATTTACCCGTCATTGCGGCAAGCGTGCCCTCTTTCTTGGCAACAAAAGCCATGGGGAAATTGTCGATTACTATAGTGCTGCCAACTTTTCCGTCCTCCCTTCCCTCATGGAGGCAACCAGCATCTCCGGCCTTGAGGCAATGGCCGCAGGGCTCCCCCTGGTCGGCACCAGGGTGGGTGGCATACCCGAGCTGATCAAGGAAGGAATCAACGGTTACCTCTGCGCCCCGGCCGATCCGGTAGATCTCGCAAAACAGATTAATACACTGCTGGCAGGAGATTTCAATACCATGGGCCATAACTCAAGAAAGATGGTCGAAGAACAGTTCGATTGGCGACAGATCGCCGGAAAAACTTTAGAGGCTTACCGGCTTGTCCTGCCGGAGGGTGGATGAGCCTGCCGAATCCGGTCAGGCTCTCGGGACAATGTCGTCGCGACTCGGTTCATGGCAAGGCACTCTCAACCAGCTCGATGGTGAAAATGAGCTCTTTCCCTGCCAGCGGCGGATTGGCATCGAGGGTTATATGGGTGTCGGAAATCTCGGTCACAACAACCCGCATGAGTTCTCCGTTAACACCACCCATCTCTAATCGCAAGCCGATTTCCGGATTCAAATCCGGTGGAACCTGCTCGATAGGTACTTGCATGACCAAGTCCTCGTTTCGCACTCCATACGCCTTCTCAACCGGGATATGAACGACTTTCGACTCACCGACCTCCATACCTATAACCGCCTCATCAAAGCCGACGATAACCTGGCCACTGCCCACCGCAAAACTGAGTGGCTCACTGTCGGCGGAGCTGTCAAAAACCGTTCCGTCAACGAGTTTTCCAGTATAATGCACCTTGACGTTATAGCCTCTCATTACCTGTGTCATGATTCTCCTTCAAGCCATATGGCTCTTTTATTATATATTTCAGAGTGTTATTCCTCATTCTTGCAGCGGTCAAGACACAAACCATAACTGCCCTTAGCAAAAATGAAGCTCCGGCAGCAACGCCGAACAGGCGTACTATTAAACATGATGGATGATTATTCAACGGAAAAAACCATACTCGTGCCCGGCGACCGAAAGGTTACGACAACCTGGATTGACGCTGCCGTCTCTTAGGCCTTTTTCTTTTTTTGACACTGTAGTAGTTTGCAAAAGGTTTTCCCAAATAAAAGCCCCCTCGGGAAGGCTGGTTAAAAACTACATATCATCATTTACTTGGATTATTTCATATTCTTTTGTGAAGGAAGTGCATGACTGAAAAAATTGGCAGAACCATCGTCATCGGCGGTGGCGCTGCAGGCATGATGGCTGCGGGTCGCGCCGCCGAGCGGGGCGGGGAAGTCGTGCTTCTGGAAAAAATGGAGCGTACCGGCAGAAAGATCGGTATCAGCGGCAAGGGTCGCTGCAACCTTGGCAACAGCGCCGCTCTCCCCGACTTCATTGGTCATTTCGGCAAAAACGGCAACTTTCTCCGCCAGTGTTTTCAGCAGTTCTTCACTCCTGAACTCATCGCCTTTTTCGAGAGCAGAGATTTGCCGCTGGTAACCGAACGCGGCGGCCGCATTTTTCCCGCCAGCGGGCGAGCCCTCGATGTCGTCAGAGTCTTTAACAATTGGCTGAAGCACATTCAGGTGACCATGCGCCATGGCGCGGCGGCCACAGACATCCTGGTCCGGGACGGCAGAGTTTTCGGAGTGCGCTGTGAGGGCGAGGAGTTACCCTGCCAAAGCGTCATCCTCGCAACAGGCGGAAAATCCTATCCGCGAACCGGTTCTAGCGGTGACGGATACCGGCTGGCAGCAGGTCTCGGCCACACCATCGTGCCAACACGACCGGCTCTGGTTCCTTTAGTCACTACCGATTCGAGAGTCCACCAAATGGCAGGACTCGATTTGCGCAATATAGAGGTGCGACTCTCCATCGACGGCAAGCGCAAAAGTCAGGACTTCGGCGAACTGTCCTTTACCGGCTTCGGCCTGAGCGGACCTGTCGTTCTCAGTCTCAGCGGAAAGGTGGTGGACGCCCTCAACCGTGGCCAAAAAGTGGCCCTGGCCCTGGACCTGAAACCGGCCCTGAGTTGCGACAAGCTGGATGGCCGGCTGCTCCGTGATCTCACTAGCCGAGGCGGTGAACCGATTGCCGGAATACTCCGTGGCCTCCTGCCCCGCGAGATGATTCCCGTCTGCATGGAAATCTGCAATGTGCCGGAAGATCAAGACACCAGGCACTTCCCCGGAAAAACGCGCAGACGTGTTGTACAGTGGCTGAAAGACTTCCGCATTGATATCAGCGGCTACCGCTCCTTCAACGAAGCAATCATTACCGCCGGCGGCGTAAGTCTGAAAGAAATTGATCCCCGGACGATGGAATCAAAACTGGTGGGAGGACTCTTTATCGTGGGTGAGTTGCTCGATCTCCAGGCCGACACCGGCGGTTACAATCTCCAGGCCGCCTTCGCAACGGGCTGGGTTGCCGGATCATCGGTACGTTGAAAAGGACCAGCAGCACGGGCATCAATATAATGACGAGCTAAACTCCTCGAACACCTTCTCTATGGGAATGGCAAAACCTATGCCTTCGGTATTCTGGAGAATCATGGTTGTCACGCCACGTACGTAACCATTGTCGTCGATGATCGGTCCGCCGCTATTGCCAGGATTAATGGCCGCATCGGTCTGTATGTATATCTGACCATCTTGACCCTGCGCCCGATAGCCGGAAAAAATCCCGGCAGTCACAGTATGCCTGAGCCCCACAGGACTGCCGATGGCATAAACCTTGTCACCCTGGTGCAAGTTTGAGCCGGCCGGAGGTTTCTCGATAAAGGTCTGTTCACCGGCGTATAACGACATCAGGGCCAGATCATAGACAGAACTGACCAGGAGATAATTGGCGGACTGCGAACTGCCGTCGGAGAGTATTATCTTGATATCAGAGGGCTGAATTTTTCGGTCCACCTTTGCCAGTTTCCGTTCATTTTCCTGGAGCATGGGCTGAACCTTTTGCAGTTCTTGCTCATGCCGTTCAATAATCATGGCCAGCTGACTTCGCGAAGGGCTATTGGGCATTTGCCGATATCTTTCCTTCCATTCATTGAGCTTCTGTTGCTCCAGTTCGAAAAACCTCAGATCCTTTTCCACCTTGTCGCGTAACGCGGCAAGTTTCTTTTCGTCGAAGGAAACCACATGGCGATTAGTGACAATATAATTTTTATTGACAAAAAAACCGGATCCGGTTCCCCATGGTGTTTCAATTGATACAGTAGCATCCCTCGCCCGTTCGATAGTATTGCCCTTCATAACTGCCGGCTGAGAGCTTACAACAGGTTGCGGCCTGGACACCCTTGCCTCCGGAGTTTCGCCAGGAACTGAAGGTGCCTTGGTAACCGGAGCAACTTCAACCTGTGGCTGAGCAAATGGCAGAGTCGACTGTTTTCCGGTGAAATAGTAGGTAGTTCCAGCAACGACCACCACGAGAAGAAGCACCTGGAGAAACTTCAACCCCAGGCCTGATTTTGCGTCTGGAAGAGCCTTAAGTGCCTCTTCCTCTTTGCGCCGATCAAGGATTTTCTGGTATTTCGCGAAAATCACCCCGCAGACGTCGCATTCAACTGTATTCTTCTGTTCGTTATTACACTTTGGGCAGCGCATATCTCTTCCCAGCAGGTTGTTTTTTTAACGTGATTACTCGACAAGGCCGCATTATACAGGTACCATAGCAGGATATGTAACATTATTCAATTAACTGAAAGCATATCCCGATAATTTTAACGACCCTTTGGAGTTTTGTCGCCGTGGTGCTTATCATTAACAGGAAGATTTCTCTTCAAGACCATGAAATCACCCTCATCGCCATTCGGGCTCAGGGAGCAGGAGGCCAGAACGTCAACAAGGTTGCCAGCGCCATTCACCTGCGTTTTGACATCCGTGCCTCATCCCTGCCGGACATCTACAAGGAACGACTCCTGGCCATGAGCGACCAGCGTTTGAGCGGCGACGGCATTCTCGTCATCAAGGCCCAACAGTACCGGACCCAAGAGAAAAACCGTACAGATGCTCTTGAACGTTTGGCGAGGATCATCCGCCATGTCACCGTCACTGAAAAAAAGCGAACGCCAACCCGCCCGTCGGTGGGTGCCAGACAAAAAAGGGTCGAAAGCAAGACCAGGAGAGGCAGAATCAAGTCCATGCGGAAGAAGGTCAGCGATTCCTGACCCGCCTCCCCCGCTCAACCCACCATTTTAACAGAAGGACGACACCATGCACACTACAGGATACCTGGAAAATGCCGACCAGATGATGGAAAGAATCAAGAAAGGAGCTTTTCTCACCGTTCTTGCCGACGGCAAAGTCAACACCATGACCATCGGCTGGGCCACCATCGGCTACATCTGGCAACGACCGGTCTTTATGATCGCCGTACGGGATTCGCGCCACACTTTTTCCCTGCTGGAAAAAACCGACAACTTTACCGTCACTGTGCCTGCTCCCAATACCTTCCATGATGCGGTCATGACCTGCGGCACCAAATCCGGCCGTGATATCGACAAATTCAAGGAATGCGGCCTGCAGCAGAAGGCAGCACAGCTGGTGCAGTCCCCGATAATCGATATTCCCGGCAATCACTACGAATGCCGAATCGTCTATAAATCGGCAATGGACAGCACCTTTCTCGACGCCGATATGGAAAAGTTGTATCCAAAAAAAGATTACCATACCCTTTACTTCGGGGAGATTCTCGCCTGTTATGCGATCTTATAGGAGTGTTCTCGTATTTTTTTTATAATCCACCCATGGTCCGGTTTCGAGAAGGGCAGAAACCGGACACCGCCTCTTATTATGATGTACAAATCACCGAATAACGTAAAATCACCTGCATAAATAGATTGCATATTATTGCCCATCCTGGTATTAAGGCTGCTCTTCATCGTGAGTGTCAGACCAGTACATGGAATGCGTACCTTCAAATCGCGATTTTGCAGCATTTGGCAAAATAGTCTTCTTGACGGTACCAATCCTGATTTACGGAATTGGGTTAATTGCGCAAAACTGGACGGACACATGCTCATCGGCCGCTGAGAATCAGGAGTTATTCTCTTTGATTTACGACCGATGTTTCTTTCCCGGGCAGGCTTTGCACAATAGGCCGTTGTCTAAGAATAGCTTAACCAAATTAAAAGAGCGGGACGGCAACAAGAAGCCGTTACGATCAGTATAAATGGTCAAGTTGTTTGCCGACGGTTTCTAAGTTCTTCTTTGGAATCAACCCCTTCTGTAAAGGTATTACTATGTCTTCGCTCCATGAAACTGAGACCCCAACGCTTTCCTTCTCCGACATGGGCCTTGCCGCCCCTCTTCTTAAGGCTATCAACGACGCCGGATACGAAATCCCCACCCCTATCCAACAGGAAATGATTCCTCATATGCTGGCGGGAAAAGATGTGGTCGGACAAGCCCAGACCGGCACCGGAAAAACTGCCGCATTCGCTCTGCCGCTGCTCACCAGGCTCCAGCCCGACAAAACCAGAAGTCCACAGATCCTCGTTCTCGCTCCCACTCGGGAACTCGCCATCCAGGTGGCAGAAGCCTTTGAAACCTACGGCAAACACATGAGAGATCTCCGGGTTCTGCCGATTTTCGGCGGCCAGGATTATACAATCCAACTCAAGCAGTTGCAACGCGGCGTCCAGGTGGTGGTCGGCACTCCCGGCCGGGTCATGGATCACATCCGCCGTGGCACATTGAAGACGGAGACTATTCACAGCCTGATACTGGACGAAGCCGACGAGATGCTGAAGATGGGCTTTCTTGAGGACGTCAAATGGATTCTTGAGCAACTGCCCGGCAGAAAGCAGACCGCTCTTTTTTCCGCTACCATGCCCAAAACCATTCGTGACATCGCCCAAAAATACCTGAGCAACCCGGTCGAGGTAACCATCAGAAGCAAGACCGTTTCCGCCCAGACCGTCAACCAAAGATGCCTTATCACCAATGGCCTGGCGGCAAAATTGAATACCTTGAGCAGAATTCTCGAAGCTGAGACCTTTGACGGCATGCTCATTTTCGTCCGCACCAAAATTCAGACAGTAGAACTCGCCGAGCAGCTGGCAGCGCTCGGGTACTCTGTCGCTCCGCTTAATGGTGATATCCAACAAAGCCAGCGGCTGCGTACTGTCGAGCAGTTGAAGTCCAAAAAGATAGACATCCTTGTCGCCACCGATGTCGCCGCCCGCGGCCTTGACGTCGAGCGCATCAGTCATGTTATCAATTACGATATTCCTTTTGATGCCGAGGCATATATTCACCGCATCGGCCGAACCGGAAGAGCAGGCCGAAGCGGAGAGGCTATTCTTTTTATCAATGGCCGGGAACGATCCATGCTCAAGTCGATCGAACAGACCACCAGACAGAAAATCCAGATGGCCGACTTGCCCTCGACTACAGCCATAAACAAAAAACGAATCGACAATTTCAAGGAAAAAATCACCACCGCCCTGAAGAGCGACACCTCCATTTACCAAACCCTGGTAAACGAATATCTGCAGGAAAATACTGTCAAGCCCGAGCAACTGGCGGCAGCGCTCGCCCTGCTTGCTCAGGGCAGCAGACCGCTGCTGCTCGAAGAGCAGAAAGTCCCCGAGACTTCTGTTCGGGAACAACGCTATTCTGCCGGCCCCAGACCTAAAGCCCGAACCGGAGCCGGATCGAGATCCTCGAACATCCAGCTGCCACCCGAGGAAGGGATGGAACGGTTCCGGATTGAACTCGGCAGCGAGCAGGGCATTAAGCCGGCAAACATAGTCGGTGCCATTGCCAATGAGGCCGATATCAACAGCCGACATATTGGACGAATTTCTATCTACGATTCCTACAGCACCGTTGACCTGCCCGTCGGTATGCCGGATGATATCTTACACGTATTACAAAAGAGCCGTGTCGGCAGCAAGACCATGAGAATTCAGAGAATTGGCGCGGGCATTGAAACTCCCCAGCCTCCTGCCAGACGCCAGAAGCCTGAGCGTGAGCGATACAATGCCGGTTCAACTGCAAAGGCTTCAACGGCAAAGGCCAGGAAAAAACCCGTTTATAGCGCTCCCGTCATCTAAGGATGCTAACCCCAATAAGCGGGAAAAGTACCTTCACGGAATTGGTTTTTAAAAAACAAGAAACCAATTTCTAAGGTACGAAACAAGGAAGCAATGCTGCAGCACACCTTCTCTCATATTCCCGGCATCGGCCGCAAGATTGAGACAAAACTCTGGGAGGCGGGTATCACCACTTGGGACAAGTGGCGGAACCCGCCTCCCATCCGTCTCTCCGCCATCACCCGTGTCGATGCCATGCTAACCCTGAAGAGCTCAACAACTGCCCTAGAAGACGATCCCAGCTTTTTCACCAAACGCCTTGACAGCTCCGAGGTTTGGCGAATTTTCCCCCACTTCCGTGCACGTACAGCTTATCTTGATATCGAAACCACCGGACTTGACGACTCTGCCGAGATAACCACCATTTCCCTCTATGACGGCAGGCAGGTATTTACCTACGTCAATGGCATCAATCTCCATGATTTTGTCGACGCCATACACAGATATCAGGTTATTGTCAGTTACAACGGCAAGAGCTTTGACGTTCCAGTCCTGGAGAGATTTTTCAGAATTAAACTGAACCATGCGCAAATCGATTTAAGATATGTCCTGGCTCGGCTTGGATTCAAGGGTGGGTTAAAAGGATGTGAGAAAAAGCTAGGCATGAACCGCGGCAGCCTGGATGGGGTCGATGGCTATTTTGCCGTGCTGCTCTGGCAGCGTTACAGGGATTATAACGACGAAAAGGCACTGCACACGCTTCTGGCCTATAACATTGAGGACACCGTCAATCTCGAACGCCTGGCAATCGAAGCCTACAACCGTAACGTTATGGGCAGCCCATTTTCCGAGCATCTCTTCCTGCCTTTTCCCACTCCACCGGCCATGCCATTTCACGCCGATTATGACTGTATCGAACGGGTAAGACGGTCCCTTTCTTCCTGGTGAATTACAGAAGTATCTCCATTCCCTCTCTGGCAAAAAACACCTCGGTGTCCCCAAATTTTCCCGGTTCACAATAGAGTGAGGACAACTTGTCCAGGGTCGCATCTGAGCGGTCTGGATCATGATGAAAAAGCGCCAGTTTTTTCACTCCCGCCCGGTTGGCGGCGGCAATTGCATATTCGATCGACGTGTGTCCCCAGTTTATTCGTGCCCCAAACTCAGCGGCCAAATATTGGGCATCATGGATAAGCAGGTCGGCCCCGGCAAAAAAATTTTCGACAGTAAGATTTTGCTCGACTGCCACTTCCTCCCCTTCAATGGCCATAGCCTCGTCATAATCAGGGTTGGCAGGGTCGGTGATAAACAAATTGCGAAATGGTTCGGTATCGTAGCAGGTACAGACCACCTTACTATTGTGGGTGAAACGGTACCCCAAGGCGGTGATGGGATGGTTGAGCAGCTTAGTCGAGAGGAGCAGGCCGTTTCCAAGGTCGATGGAGGGAGCCTCCTTTAACCGGATATATTCAATTTCCGAAGCAAGCTCGCCGAGATTGATTGGAAAATAGCGGTATTTCATCTGACCTCCCACTACTTCTTCCAAAGGATCCTCCTCAAAAGAGACCGGGCCATACACCCTTAAAGTGGTCCCTGGAATGTAAATCGGGGTAAAAAACGGATAGCCCATGATATGATCCCAGTGCGTATGGGAAAGGAAAATATCGGCTTTGATCGGTCCTTTAGGCAGGTCGTTCACCATTATATAGTTGCCGAGGGAACGAATACCTGAGCCGGCGTCAATGATAATGAGTCGGTCATCAGATCCCACACGCATCTCAATGCAGGCTGTGTTGCCGCCATACTTCTGGGTTTCCGGCCCGGGACTGGGAATTGATCCCCGTACACCCCAAAAGCGAACTTTCATATCAGCTCCTGTTGATTTCTGATGTGTTTATTTGCACGTCTGCAATTTTTGCATGTAATATTCAGAAGATATATTCGGAATTATAACTTTAAAAAGACTTCAGCCTTGCGAATTTCCTCAATCACTCTCTCGCCGATCCCGCAAAATTCGTCAGGCGTCAGGTCTACCGATCTTCTAAGAAGCTCGACATCCTCCTCCCTGGGGAAAGGATCACCGGCATAACCGTGGTCAAAAATATTGGTATACATGTTGCCGAGGGCTACCAAGGCCACCTTCTGGCCGGCGTCGTCTCCCGCCATTTTGTCAATTTCATGGTGAGTGCCTATACAGGAGGTTATAACATCGTTCAGTTTCCATTTATCGGCGATCATCAACCCCACCTCCTGGTGGTTAATACCCATGACATCAAGCTCTACTTCATAGAGCGGCAACTGTTCGAATTTTGCAATATTCAAGGCCTCGATATAGTCATCGCCAAAAGGTACCTTGCCGAGATCGTGGAGCAAACCGGCAATAAACAACTCTTCCCTTTCCATGGCGGGGAACCCCTTTGCTTCTCCAAGGAGTTTGGCACTTACACCAACGCCAATTGAATGGGCCCAGAATTTGGTGGTTGGCAGGGCCCTGGATTTCTTTGTTCCAGCAACGGTTCGAATAATTGCCGTGCTGAGTACCATATTTTTTACTGTATTCATCCCCAGCATTGTAATTGCCCTGGTTAATGATGTGACTTTATTTACCAGGGAATAGTAAGCGGAGTTAATGAGTTTTAGAACTTGGCCAGCCAGGACCGGATCAAGCGAAATTACCTTGTTCAGTTCATTGGGAGACGCGTCGGTTCGGCTGCAAATTTCCATTACCTTGCCGACTGTTGTTGACAGACTCGGCATTCTTTCAATGAATTTTTCAATCTCTCTTCGCTGTCTTTCCTTGTGAGATGCCATACATTTTCTAAATATTCATTGAGTACCTTAGAAATTCGTTTCTTGTTTTTTAAAAACCAATTTCGTTAAGTTACTTATCCCGTTCACCGGGTAAGTTAACAGACAACAGGAAAATCTAGTATTGCCAAGGTATTGTATCGGAAGTTGAGATGAAGGTCAAGGATCGAACATAGGGAGACCAACCTCTTCCGTGGCGCGACAAAACTGAACCGCCTCTCTATAGGTAAGAGTTTTACCACCGAAGATATCGAGAGAACTGCCAACGGTGCAATCAAGTCTTCCCTTTCCAGCTTCCCATATCAGCTGCAGGTCCGAGATATCCCTGATGCCACCGGCATAGGTTGTGGGAATTGGGGTCCATAGCGCCAACTTTTCAACGAGTGTTTTTTCAATACCGGCACACTTCCCTTCCACGTCAGCTGCATGAATGAGAAATTCGCTGCAAGACTTTGCAAGTTTCTCCAATACCGCGGGACCTATGGCGATGCTGGTAAATTTTTGCCAGCGATCCGTCACTATGTAGTATTGCTCTTCTTTCTTGCGGCAGCTGAGATCAAGAACAAGTCTCTTCCTGCCAACCGCCGCAACCAATTTGTCCAGCCGGTCCATATCAATAAAGCCATCACGGAAAACATACGAGGTGACGATTACTTCGGAGGCACCTTTATCAAGCCATTGGCCGGCATTTTCGGCGGATATTCCTCCACCAAGCTGCATTCCACCCGGCCAGGCGTCAAGCGCTTCCTCGGCGGCGAGATCGTTTCCGGGCCCGAGCTTAATAATATGACCACCAGTCAGATTATCTGCACGATAAAGGGCAGTAAACCAGGAGGGTGGTTTCTCGGTAACGAAATTAGTCTCAACCACCTCCGGATGATCGTCAACAAGAGTCGAGCCGACAATCTGTTTTACCACTCCACCATGGAGATCAATACAAGGTCTCAATTGCATTTTCTCACCTGCACGAAAAACTCCGCCATCAAATAATAACTTGGCCAACCCAATGCCGGAAACGGCAGAATAAGCCGTTAGGGCATGACCAATACATGTAAAACAATTTCCTGACGTCTCCTAAAAAAAAAGCGGGATGCCTACTCGGCATCCCGCTTTTTTCAACTCCGGATCATTGCCTGTGTCGGCAACTTTCACTTTTAGCCTTTTTTAATAAGCATTGTGGAAGGATCAAGCATCAGGGTGGTACCAGGATCGAGCTTACAGGAATCGCATTTCAGGATATCCAGCTTCATGGCATCACCCATCGGCTTGATCAACAGTACGGTTTCAAAGAGGCTGTCTACCTCATGGCAAGGAGCAGGCACCCCGTCAAGACTCACCCGCTTGTCCTCACGATGGCTGACTGCCGAAAACCATATCATCTTAAGGCCTCGATCATTCATGAAACTTCGCAACCCCTCAAGAGACGCCTTGTCATTATTGGCAAAATCATAACCGTCAATAATCAGGCACTCGGGTTTGTAGATATTTTGTTTTACCAGATCGTCCAAGCGCTCTTCTAGAAGGGCTTTACTGAAGGAACTCTCCTTGAAGGTCATGATCATCCGGTTTTTCATGATTTCCGGAATAGACCCGATTTTTTCCCCATCGGTCAGCAAAGAGAGAATATCATCATACCATGTGCGGGTTTTATCTACCCCCTCGCCGATGGCAACATGCAGCACCTTGTTACCCAGCAACATGCAATCGAGTGCAAATTGCACCAAAATTGCGGTCTTGCCAAGCCCGGCTCTGGCCATAACCAATCCCATCATGGCCTGGACCCCACTCCCCGACTTGTTCTCCAGTCCAAGTGCCCGGAGAGGATTACTTACTACAAACTCGTCATTTCCCATGGCAGTTCACCTTTTTCGATTCCTTATTCCCTGCATGGCTGATGCAGGTATCAAACCGGACAGCCAGTGCCCAGTATGTTTTTCTTGTTGTAGTCAATAATGCTGTCAATTTCAAGCGTTCTTTCGCTCATCCTGATAGGCTTTGATCAGTTGTTCGCTCACACTCTTTGGTACCGGTTTGAAGCTCGCGAACTCCATGGTAAATTCTGCCTTTCCCTGGGTCAGGGACCGGAGAGCCGTCGAATAACCAAACATCTCGGAAAGAGGCACCTCAGCCTCCACCACCGAGTATGTACCTTCCTCGTTGGTTCCGATAATCATACCGCGGCGCTGGTTGATAGACCCCATGACCGAGCCCTGGAATTCGGTTGGTCCCTCCACGGCCACCTTCATGATAGGTTCAAGGATTATCGGCTTTGCCTTAAGATATCCTTCCTTAAAGGCCCCGATTGCTGCTAGCTGGAAGGCGATATCAGAGGAATCGACCGCATGATAGGCGCCATCATTGATAACACAGCGTACCCCGGTAATGGTCGCGCCGCAGAGTGAGCCCTTCTCAAGACTCTTCCTGAAACCTTTGTCGCAGGAGCTGATAAACTCACGGGGAATGACGCCACCGACAATACTGTCGACGAATTCATAATCACCACCTTCCTCGATTGGTTCCAGATATCCACCGACCCGGCCAAACTGCCCGGAACCACCAGTCTGTTT
>JAHJLI010000030.1 GCA_018821785.1 Pseudomonadota bacterium | reverse complement strand
CAAATGTAATCTTACCGTCAGTCATCCCAGTCACCGGGACAAAAGTGACCACTAAAAAGAAACTGCCAACTCGACGCAATATTTAAAATAAATCAAATAGTTATATTGCAAAATTGCGAGCTTTTCTTTGGGGAACATCCGCTTTATCGTAAAATTTCAGCGCTTTGCCGATCAAGTTCTGGAATAGCTGCCTCATCTGGGAATAATCAGCGAGAAAAATGGAGGCCTTTCCTTACATTCTGACAGCCCCGCTGAAGGGGGATGAGCCCTCGTCTCAGGCCGCGCCTAGAGGCAGAAAGATCGTGAATTCCGTGCCATCTCCAAGGGTTGATGTCACCTGGATCGAGCCGTCGTGGTTGTCGACGATGACGCCGTGCATTACCGAGAGCCCTTGCCCTCTGCCCTGACCAACCGGTTTGCTGGTAAAAAAAGGATCGAAGATCTTGTCAATGATATTTGCAGGAATACCGGTACCGGTGTCGGCAATGCGCAGCTCGACCTGGTTACCTGCGTGGCGGGTGGTGATGGTGATTTTTCCTTTCTCCACCGGCTGGTTGCCGTATTTTTCTGTCAGAGCATAAACGGAATTGAGAATCATATCGAGCAGGGTTTGCTTGATTCTTCCAGCCAGCAAAGGGACTGCGGGCAGGGTACTGTCAAGAAGAAGTTCCATCGCTGCCAGTTCCTGCCACGAGTTGCGGGAAACGGTGACGGTGGTAGAGATGAGCGCGTTTAGGTCCTCCGGTTGTTTAACGGAGCTGCCTGGTTGTGAGAAGCTCTTCAACGTCGTCGACATGGTATTGACCGATCAACCAATTGGCGATATGCCTGCCATTGACTATCACCGGTGCGGCGGCATCGGAGAAGCCGATACTGTAGCAGCGTTGGCGGATGGGTGTTTGTTGTTTCCTGGCCTTTATACCGAGTTGTTTGCCTGAATAAATGCAGTTGTTGAGCCCTTTCTCGGTGGTTCGGATAAGAGCACAGATTTTTGAATGATTGCTTGGCAAGGTGATGGGTAAGCCTTCGGTGTCGGTCAGGCTTGAGGCGACGTTATTGCCCTTGGCAAAGGCGTCTTGGATATTCCTTGCGTTTGCGGCCCGTAGGCACAAAATCGCCCGATTTTGCTCTAGCTGAAATATTTTTATCTGTAAAAACATATTATTGCAAGACGTCAGCGTTAGGATGTAATCGAAATCTGTAGTCACACACATTGAAATTTATTCCTTGTAATAAAGCGAGATAAATGCTAATTCGGTAAGCATGTATCTACGAATCACAAAGCGCACCAACAAGGACGGCTCGGTCGTCGAATACTTCCAGCTCGCCCATAACGAGCGGCATCCGGACACCCGCAAACCCGTCGCCAAAATCATCCACAACTTCGGCCGGGTCGACCAGTTGGACCGCCAGGAACTGGTACGTCTCTGCCAATCCATTGGTCGCGTTTGTGGCCTGCGGTTTGATGATCCATCGGCTATAACTCAGGATTCTGCAATTCCCGTCGGCTTGTCTGCCGACATGAAAATCAAGCAGACTCTCGCCTTGGGCTGTCCCTTTGTCATAGACGTCCTTTGGGAAAGACTGGGTTTGAAAAAGTGCCTCGAAGCCATTGAACAAGCGGCAAGTGCAAAGCTGGAGCGAGCCCTGCTGGCCATGGTCGCCAACCGGCTCTGCATGCCGGAATCCAAACTCGGGGTATGGGATCGCTGGCTGTCCACCGTCTACCTGCCCTCCTGCCAGGGTCTCAAACTGCACCATATGTACGAGGCCATGGACTTGCTCCATGCCAACATCGAAGAGGTGGAGAAGACGGTCTTTTTCAATACCGCCAACCTCTTTAATCTGGAAGTTGATCTTATCTTCTACGACACCACAACCGCCTCGTTCCATGTCGATTATGAAGACGACGACACAGATCCCAACACCACCCTGCGCAAATTCGGACACGCCAAAGAGGGCAACTGGGCGCCGCAGGTGGTGGTCGCCTTGGCCGTCACCCGCGATGGAATTCCGGTACGGAGCTGGGTACTGCCCGGCAATACCGCCAATGTCACTACCTTAACCAAGGTTCGCACCGATCTTCGTGGCTGGAATCTTGGACGGGCAATGTTTGTAGCTGATGCGGGCATGAACTCGACAGACAATAGGGCCGAGCTGGCCAAGGCGTGTGGCAAATACCTTTTGGCCTGCCGTATGGCTTCCATTGTCGAGATTAAGGGGGAAGTGCTCGGCAAACGGGGACCTTACACCACCTTCAAGGACAACCTTCAGGCCAAGGAAGTTATCATCGGTGACGGTGAGAGGCGGCGACGTTACATCCTTTGTTACAATCCAGGGGAAGCCGAGAGGCAGGCTAAACACCGACAAATGCTCGTCGAACACCTCGAAAGCGAACTGGCCAGCCACAAAGATCATTCGGCCAACGCCCAATGGGCCATCGACCTGCTCGCGTCCCGCCGCTTCAAACGTTATTTGCGAACCACCAAAGGCGGTCAACTGCATATCGACCGGGGAGCAGTGGCGGATGCCGCTAAATATGATGGCAAGTGGGTCATCGAAACCAACGACGACACCATCAGCTTGGAAGACGCCGCCTGCGGCTACAGGAGCCTGATGGTCATCGAACGCTGCTTCCGTTCGCTCAAGCGAACGCAGATCAAGATGACGCCGATGTACCACTGGGCCTCGCGACGAATCGAAACCCATGTCAAGATCTGTGTGCTGGCCCTGCAGATTGAGCGGGTGGCCGAGATCTCTTGTGGCATGTCGTGGCATCATATCAAGAGGGCTCTTGCGACACTCCAGGTTACAGAATTTTTTTATTTAAAATACCGTGTGCTCATGCGTAACGAGGTGACTGAAGATACAGAAAACATCCTTAAATCATTGAAGATAAAGCCCCCAGAGCGGGTCATTCACATGTCAGAACAGGACCCAAATCTGTAGTAACACGACCAAAATCGCCACTCGGCGCAAACCCATAGCCAGCAAGGGTTCCAGCCGATTTGCAAACTTACTGCCCGCAAACGCAAGTATTCTGCAGCTTCTCCAAAGGGATGAGATCGGTAATGCTGTACGTTTCATCACCGGCGGTTGAGGCTGGGGGAGTGGAGTTGGCAGTTACGGGGAATGGAGCGGGCATTGCACCTCCTCGAATAAAATGATGGCACTTATCCGTTTATCGGGGTTAGCTGCAATCACTTTCCTCACTATCCTCGAATGGTAAGGCTAAAAGGGCTTGTCGGTCAAGAAATCATTGGCCGCAAGAAAACATGGACATGAAAAACCTTCCACCGTTTGCGATAATGGCACCCCTCAAACCTCGCGATGACTGTCCCGGTCATTGTGGTCTATCGACCAACTCCGCCTGGGAAAGTCTTTTGGCTTGGAGGATCGCTTTTGCCATTGACACTGTTCTCGCTATTTGTGGAATTCGAGAGGGATCTGATCAGTCTGCGGACTAAGGAGGCTCTGGCCGTGAAGAAGGCACAGGGCCAGACGCTGGGCAAGCCCAAAGGCACCTTACAAAAAAGCAAGTTTGATCAAAATGTGGGGCGGTTTGGGCTTACACCCCCTAATTGGGGACATCACCCGCGCGGCAACGAGATGGTAAAAGTTGCTCCTTGACCAACTTCAGATTCGACCTCTATCGTGCCACCATGTTTATGGGTTATAGCATCATGCGTGATAGCCAAACCCTGCCCAGTTCCCTGACCTACTTCTTTAGTTGTGAAAAATGGATCAAAGATCCGTTCGATGATATCCTTCTTGATACCGCAGCCATTGTCGCTGACTTTTATGATTACATCGTCATTATTGCCCAAATCTGTTGAGATAGAAATCAATCCCTTCTTTCCTTCTGTATTATCTCCAAGTTTTTGTTTTATAGCATGTACTGCGTTAATAATCAGATTAAGGACAACCTGGCCAATTTCGTCAGCCTGACAAGATATCATCGGCAGGCTAAGGTTAAGTTTCTTTTCTACATTTGCTAGATATTTCCACTCGTTGCTGGATACTATCAGGGTGTTTTTAATTATCTCATTGAGATTGTTATCGGCAATATCTTTTGTGCCTGGATGGGAGAAGTTCTTCATTGCACCGACTATTCGAGAAACTCGTCTCACTCCCTCTTGAGATTGCTTTATCGCCTGAGAAATTTCTTCAGATAGATAGTCCCAGTCATTATCCGTAAGAGATTTTTCCAACTTTTCTTTAATATCCAAAGGAGCATTTTCCGAGATCTCCATACTGGAATTAATAATTGCTTTTATTGAAAAAAAGGCATCTTCCAAGAAACCAATGTTTGATCCAATATATTGTGTGGGAGTATTGATCTCATGTGCTATACCAGCAGCAAGCAGTCCAATGGACTCCATCTTCTGGGCATGTACAAGTTGTGCTTGAAGTGCTCTGCTTTCTGTCATATCTCTCAGTATAATTACAGACCCATTAAATTTCTCATCTGGTATCGAGAAAACGTTGGCGCTCAGCATTACCTCAATGATTTCACCATTTTTTTTCATCCTTTTCGAGTGAAATCCAACAACAGGCTCATCTGCAAGAAGCTTTTTAACTTGAACCATTGTTTCTTCAATACATTCATCCGGGACAAAGGGAACACGTTTCCCCAGGAGCTCCTCTTTTGTCCAGCCGAAGATATCAGTAAAAGCCTGATTGCAGTAAATCATCTGGCCTATCATGTCATAGACCACTATGGCATCGGGGCATGATTCCAGGATTTTTTTATTTCTTCTCTCGTTAAATTGAACCTGTAATTCGAGTTCTCTTACATAGGTTATGTCATAGCCTATTGCTATAATACCTCCGACATTATCAGATTCTGCCTTGGGCAGCATTAGTTTCCATCTGATTACCCACCCTCTTCTGTTCTTGAAAATAACCTCTTTTTCAAACGAGAGTTCATGGGCAATTGTGGTATTTATCTTTGCTATAATTTGCTCAGTTCTTTGAAAAGGCTCATTCTCTCTTGAGAAAAGAGTTTCTATGATAATTTTTTCATCAGCTTCATTGAATTCATCGGCAAATAAGGCTTTGAAAATTTCATTTACATAGAGAATGGTACCTCGAGAATCTAGTCTTAAAAGAAGAGTTTCCTGGTCCTCGATAGCCTTTCTGTAATAGGACAGAATCAAATCTGATGAAAGTTCTGATGATGAGGCGTTTGAAGAATGAGATATAGTTGCCATACAGATAGTAAGTCCTCGTTTTTTTGGGATTTATAAAAAACGCTCTTTCCAACAAAGAGCCACCAAAGACTACCCTTTACCCATAAATAGCGGTAACATTTTTTCAATCATCCCTGAGTTCGAACCTTTCGCATATAATTTGTAATATCGAATATCTGCGTCACATTACTTGATATCAGGGGGGTAGCTGCAATCACTTTGCTCACTATCTGCGAATGGTAAGGCTAAAGGGGGTTGTCGGTCAAGGAATCATTGGCCGCAAGAAAACATGGACTTGAAAAACCTCCCACCGTTTGCGATAATGGCACCCCTCAAACCTCGCCGATGATTGTCCCGGTCATTGTCGTCTCATAGCCGGGCAGTGACCCGAGGTCCTTGCGCAGAGCCTGTGTCTGCAAGACATCAAGGAGTATTTTCACGGCCGGATGGTCGAGAAATTGGTGGCCGATGATGAGGTCACAGCGAACGAACTGGATCGGAAAAAAATCCAGACGGTAGGCGGCAGCCAAGGCCCGCAGCCCGAGGGCGGCATCCGCCAGACCAAAAGCGACTGCCTGCGCCCCTTCGATGTGGCTGGTCGTCACCTTCTCGTAGCCGAGTATGGTGTCTGCCGGAATACCGTGGCGCCGCAACTGGTCGTCGAGGAGAACACGAATTGCCGCACCGTGTTCACGGTTGATGAAACGCACGCCATTTTTACTCAAATCGGCCACGCTTTGCAGATTAAAAGGATTTCCCTGTGCCAGCATGAGCCCTTCCTCAAAGAGGGAGAAGCCGACGACCATTGCTTTGGAGTCTTTGAGAATCGATTTTGCCATGAGGACGTTCGCTTCTTCCTTCCCGGTGTTGTGCAGGTGGGTCGCCGCCAGATGCGCAGTGCCGGCCTTTAAGCCTTCCACGGCCCGACGGCTTGAGGCAAAGCGGCAGAGGATTTCCGCCCCTCCGCCGTGCCGTGCCACATGGGCGTGGAGGATGGAAAACGCCGGATCGCAGCCGAGCAGGAGGATTTTTTTTCCCAGCCGCGCCTCGTCCTGGAGCATGCGCACCCTGCCGCCAATCGGTTGAAGCAGGCCGTCGGCGGACTGAAAGCCTTCGCAGAGCAGCCACCTGCCGTCCTGGGGATAGGCCACCAGGCGATCTTCGATACGCACAACCGATAACCTGGCACCCGGTGTGTCGACGTGTTCGGCCAGAGACACCGGGTATTCACCGGCATCTTGCTCGATAAAGAAGAGATCCTCCACTCGGCAGCCGAGTTCCCCGGCCAGGCGCAGAGCTATTGCCGTATTCGGCGTATACCGGCCCGATTCCATATCGTAGATCGCCTGCCGCCGTACTCCCACGAGATCGGCCAACTCCGCCTGGGAAAGTCCTTTGGCTCGGCGGATCGCTTTTACATTGCAGAAAACTCCGTCTTTTGCGTTACCCATACAATCACCGGGGATGATCTCGGTTTGTTGGCAAGTTACATATTTGCACGGCGCCTACAAAATTGGCGACAAAGCGCAGATATGTACTTTATAAATTACAAATTGACATGTATAACCATAATACGTATACTCCTTCCTGGTTGTCAATGCTCGAAAAATACATGCTTAACTCCATTGTTTTATTGATTTTAAAACTGAATCACCGGGCAGTTGCAGAAGAGAAGTGTATTCCGGCATTGGTTTTGCTGGTAGGCTGGTAGAGTCGTTGGTGACTCTTTTATTACAATTAACTTCAAGCCACATTGGGAAAATATTATGAACTCCACAAAAATTTTGTTCATGACCAGTGTCATCCTGCTGTGTTCCACATTTGCTTACGCGGAAAAAGTCACAGTCGCGGCAGCGGCTGATCTGAAATTTGCCATGACTGAAATCGTCGCCGCCTTCAAAATAGTCAATCCGATCGATGAAATCGAGGTAATCTATGGCTCGTCCGGCAAATTCCATACGCAAATCCAGCAGGGTGCACCCTATGATCTCTATTTCTCTGCCGATATTGCCTTTCCTCAGGATTTGGCAAAAAAAGGGTTTGCCGACGCAGGCGTTCGACCGCACGCCTTTGGCCGCATTGTTTTATGGAGCAACAGCCTGGATGCCGCGAAAATGACCCTGGCCGACCTGACTGATAAGAAGATTAAACGCATCGCCATTGCCAACCCGAAACACGCGCCCTACGGCAGGCGTGCCGAAGAGGCATTGCGAGCAGCAGGTTTATGGGGAAAGGTCGAAAGCAAATTGGTCTATGGTGAGAACATTGTCCAGGCAGCCCAGTTCGTTCAGACCGGAAACGCCCAAGTCGGTATTCTTGCCCTGTCTCTGGCGCAGAGTGCCGACCTGGCGAGCAAAGGTGGCTTCTTCTTGATTTCGGATAATTTGCATAAACCCTTGGAGCAGGGCTACATTATCACCAAACGAGCAAAAAGAAACGCTGCGGCGAACCGTTTTGCCGACTACATCGGCGGTTCAGACGCACGAAAAATAATGGCTGCCTATGGCTTTGTTCTCCCAGGCGAGACAGCCCCAAAATAATTGGCAGTACCGTTTTGTCCTAATAGACGGGATACAATCTTACACTCCTTACGAAATAGCCATGCAACTCTCCGACAGTGATATCCAGGCAATCTGGCTGACCGTTCGCCTGGCCGGTATCGTCACCGCTCTTCTTTTTCTTCTGGGCACGCCAGTCGCCTGGTGGCTGGCCCGCACCAAAACCCGCTGCAAAGGATTTGTTGGTGCCATTGTGGCCCTTCCCCTGGTCCTGCCGCCGTCGGTTCTTGGTTTTTATCTCCTTCTGGCGATGGGACCTGAGGGCCCGGTGGGTCGACTCACCCAGGTTCTGGATTTCGGTCCTTTACCCTTTACCTTCCCGGGGTTGGTGCTGGCTTCGGTTGTCTATTCGCTGCCCTTCATGGTCCAGCCTCTGCAGAGTGCTTTTGAGACCATTGGCGATCGGCCGCTGGAGGTTGCCGCCACCTTAGGCGCTTCGCCGTTGGACAGGTTTTTCACCGTGGCGGTGCCGCTGGCCCTGCCCGGTTTTCTTACCGCCGGGATTCTTACCTTCGCCCACACCGTCGGTGAATTCGGTGTTGTCTTGATGATCGGCGGCAACCTGCCGGGCGTTACCCGGGTGGCCTCAGTGCAGATTTTCGATTATGTGGAAGCAATGGAATATACCCAGGCGCATCATCTTGCTGCGGTTATGCTCATTTTTTCCTTCCTGGTCCTTTTACCCTTGTACGCCTTTCGGCCACAGCCCAGAAAAGGAGTCTGAAATGCAGGGAATAGAGGCGCATTTTCACCTCACTTGGCCGGGTTTTGCCCTGCATGTCGATCTTCACCTGCCGGCAGGGGGTGTCACCGCCCTGTTCGGTCATTCCGGCTCGGGCAAGACCACGCTTTTACGCTGCATAGCCGGACTGGAACGCGCTCCTGGGGGGAGGTTGTGTGTTAACGGAGAACTTTGGCAGGATGAAGAACACTGGCTGCCAACCCATAAAAGGGGTGTCGGCTATGTGTTCCAGGAGCCAAGTCTCTTTCCTCACCTCTCGGTACTGGGTAATCTGCAGTACGGAATGAAGCGGACTTCCGATCCGCAACGGATTGATTTGCAGCAGCTGGTCGAACTCCTTGGGATCAGTCATCTGCTTGTGCGAAAGCCGGACAGCCTGTCCGGGGGTGAGCGGCAAAGGGTCGGCATTGCCCGGGCTCTGGCGGTCAGTCCTTGTCTCCTGCTCATGGATGAGCCCCTGGCAGCCCTTGACTTAAAGCGTAAGCGGGAGATCCTTCCCTACCTCGAACGTCTCCACGACGAGCTGGAAATACCGGTCCTCTATGTCAGCCATTCGCCGGACGAGGTGATGCGGCTCGCCGATCATGTTGTCGTATTGGATGACGGCCTGGTCCTGGCAGAAGGAGCGCCGGCTGAAATCTTCCACCACCTCGATCTGAGAAACTAAGAGCTATTTGCCTCTTGGTTGGCAGATTTTGATGGCTTTTGCCATTGCCGGGATATCGCATGCACAAAGGGCGCGCAATGGTTGAAAAAGAGTTTATATCCGGCACACAGGTAGTTGCATTTTTCCGTTTCTCCCTCGCTTTCGACAAAACGGTTTTTCGGACACTCGCCGTTGCACATGGCGAGCACCTCGCAGGATCTGCAGATCTTCGGCAGGGTGGTGCGCTTGGCAGCGCCGAAGGCAGTGAGCTTCTTTGAGGCGATAATCTCGGCAAGACTGGACTCCTGAATGTTTCCTACTCGCCAGGCGGGTAGGACAAAATGATCGCAGGCATACACATCGCCATTGTATTCAATTACCGGGATATCGCCGCAGGTCGGCCGAAAGAGGCACAGCGAGTGGTCCTGGCCAAAGGCGGTGCGAGCCGCTTCTTCGAAGATCTGCACCTTGACCCTGCCGATATCTTGTGCCAGCCACTGGTCGAACACCGTGCACAAAAATGCGCCAAAGGCCTCCGGGTGCACCGAACGTTCACTGACTCCGCCCGGGACCCGTTCGACAAGAGGCAGAAAGCTCAGGTATTTCACCCCGATGGAGGTAAAGAACCGGTACACCTGCAAGGGAAACATGACGTTATGGTCATTGATTACACAGAGAATGTCGACGGGCACACCGTGGTTGATAAGGCAGGCATAGCCGCGCATAGCTGCCTCGTGGCTGCCCCTGCCTTGTCTGGTGGTGCGGTATTGGTCGTGGATTTCCCGCGGGCCGTCAAGACTCAGACCCACGGAAAACCGATGTTTTTCAAAAAAATGCGCCCAGGCATCATTCAGCAGGGTGCCGTTAGTCTGGATGCCGTTGGCAATGCGCTTGTCGGGCGGACAATGCTTTTGCTGCAGTTCGATAATGCGCAGAAAGTAGTCGATACCAAGGAGTGTCGGTTCGCCCCCGTGCCAGGAAAATTGCACAATTTCTCCTGGATGGGCGTCAATATGCCGGTGAATATACAGCTCAAGAAGATCGTCTGCCATCAGCGGCATCGGTACGGCAGGAAAGAGATCGGCCTTGCCGAGATAATAGCAATAGCTGCAAGCGAGATTGCAACGATAGCCGGCAGGTTTGGCAAAGACCTGAAAATCATTGACTGTTCTTGACATATCGGTTGAAAATATTGGTTGGAGGTGTTTGACGGATGCCATTATATTTCAATCGATAGTCGATCATTGAATGTGAAAAAGATCAAGAATAATGTTGATGCTGAGGTTGACATCAGCGATGGTATCCCCGATACTGGTTGTGAAAGAAATTTTCGCGTTATTGACGCGTTGAGAGAGTCTCTTGGTAACGGCAAAATGGAGGAAAAAGCATTGAAAACAGCATATTGGTTACAGGGTGGCGGCTGCGGTGGCGACACTTTTTCCTTTCTTAGTAGTGAAAGTCCTGATGTTATAGGGCTTTTACGCACTCTCGATATTCATCTTCTCAGGCATCCCTCGCTTTCCAATATTTCTCCCGCAACCCACGAGGCCCTTTTGGAAGACATTGTCGCCGGCAGGCAAGAGCTCGACATACTGCTGGTCGAGGGTTCCGTCATCTGCGGCCCGGCGGGTACCGGGATGTTCCATACCGTTGATGGGCATCCGAAAAAGGAACGGGTTTACAGCCTTGCCTCACAGGCTCAGGTGGTCATAGCGGTTGGCACCTGTGCCTCCTTTGGTGGCTTTGGTTCCGATGACGCGATTGAAGCCACCGGCCTGCAGTTTGTAAAAAAACAACGGGGCGGTTTTCTCGGCAAGGACTTCACCAGCAAATCCGGCCAGCCGGTAATTAATCTGGCGGGCTGTCCGTGTCATCATGACGTCATCGCCGGGGCACTCATGGCCGCAGCCAAGGGAGTGAATCTCGAACTGGACAAGTTTCAGCGTCCGCTCGAATGGTACGCCACCACAGTGCATCAAGGGTGTACGCGCAATGAATACCATGAGTATCGGGTAGAGGAATCCGACTTTGGGGAAATGGGTTGCCTCTTCTTCCATATGGGCTGCGCCGGACCACTGGTGCCGGGGCCCTGCAATAAGTCGCTGTGGAATCAACAGTCCTCGAAAACCCGTGCCGGTGTACCATGTTTTGGTTGCACCGATCCTGAGTTTCCGAGAGCCACTCCCTTTTTCCAGACGCCGAATATCGAGGGCATTCCGCTGTCGCTGCCCATGGGGGTCAATCGCGCCCATTATATGGTTTATAAAGGCATGGCCGCAGCTGCCGCTCCTGAACACCTGAAAAACAGGAAATCAAAGGTGTAATTATAAGGATAAGATTCTGGGTGATTTCCAGTAAAAATAAGCACAGAAAAGGACGAAGGCTGAATGGTTAAGATAGCGAAGGGGATTAACATCCCACTCAATAGAGCCGAGGGCGATCTGCAGATAAATGTGGAAATTGAAGGCGGGGTCATCAGTGAGGCCTGGAGCGCCGGTACCATGTTTCGCGGCTTTGAGGGGATGATGCGTGGTCGCGGTGCCTTGGATGGCTTGGTAATGACTCCCCGTGTTTGCGGGATCTGCAGTATTACCCATCTCACCGCAGCCGTTGAGGCACTCGATACAATAGCTGGCGTCACTCCTCCCGATAACGCCCGGAGATTACGCAATCTGGCCTTGATGGTCGAAACCGTACAGAGTGATGTGCGCCATGCAATATTGATGTTTATGGTCGATTTTGCCAATCGCGAGGCCTATGACAAGCATCCTCTCTGGAATGAAGCATTGGTGCGATATCAGCCATTGGCGGGACGGGCGGCAGTCGAGGTGATCCGCGAAAGCAAGCGGCTGATACAGGTGATGGCCATCATCGGTGGCCAGTGGCCACACACCTCCTTTATGGTTCCCGGAGGAGTAACTTCGATTCCGGAGGTCTCTAAACTCCTGCAGTGCCGAATTATTGTCGAACGTTTTTGTTCCTGGTACGAACGGAGTATCCTCGGTTGTTCTATAGAAAGATGGCAGGCGATAGGCAGTGTCGGTGACCTTGATGCCTGGCTCGATGAAAGCCCGGCACATCGAGACAGTGAAGTGGGCTTTTTTATCAGATTTTCCCGTGAGGCAGGTCTGCACACCTGTGGCAGAGGCCCGAACCGTTTTCTCTCCTACGGCAATCTTCCCTTGCCTCTGGACACCGCGGTGCAGGGGACGGGCAGCAGGATGCTGGCGGCAGGCTACGCCGTCTCAACCACTGTGCACCATTTTGAAGCGGCGCAGATCACCGAAGATGTCTCTCACTCCTGGTATGAACAGGGGAGTGTTCCTGTGCATCCTTTTGCCGGAAAGACCAAACCCTATGCGTCCGGGCAAAGCGGCCAGTTGTATTCGTGGGTCAAGGCACCCCGCTATTGCGGCGAGGTTGTTGAAACAGGACCCCTCGCGGAAATGGTTATCGGTGGCAACCCGCTCTTTTGCGACATGATTGAAAAAGACGGCCCAAACGTCATGGCCCGGCAACTTGCCCGCCTGGTCCGTCCCACCGGGCTTCTGGCCCCTATGTCAGTATGGCTGGGCGAGCTGGTAGATAAGCGGGGAGACGCGTTCTATCGTTCCGTACTGACCATCCCCGACGGCCAGGGGGCAGGAATGATTCAGGCAGCGCGTGGGGCTTTGGGGCATTGGGTGAAGATTCAGGACGAAAAGATCACCCACTATCAGATCATCACCCCAACCGCCTGGAACGGCTCGCCAAGAGATGAGAATGGCGTGCGGGGGGCTTGGGAAGAGGCCTTGATCGGCACCAAAGTCAAGGACATCAACAATCCGGTAGAGGCAGGACATGTCGTTAGGTCTTTTGACCCATGTCTTGTGTGTGCGGTGCATTGTCTCAAAAAGGGAAGGGAGACGGGTATAGTGAAGTTGGGTTTTGCTCAGTGAGGACAAGCATTATCTGCATCGGCAACCGCTTTGTTGAGGAAGATGCTGCCGGTCCCCAGGTCTTCGACCGGCTGCAGACGATGCAGCCCTTGCCTGCCGGGATAGAGCTTGTTGAGGGCGGGCTGGCTGGTCTGAATCTTCTCCCTCTCTTGGAACAGGGAGGAAGGGTGGTTTTTGTCGATGCGGTCAAAGGTTTTACCCACCCTGGTGAAATTGTTCTTCTTACCCACCAGGAAATTTTGCAGACCCCAGGCCAATTCAGCTTTGACCATGGGGCAGGTTTGCCCTATTTGCTTGCTGTGCTTCCCAAGGTATATGATGGGGAGATGCCGGAGGAAATCGTTTTACTGGGACTTGAGGGAAGGTGTGGTGAAGAGACTATTGAAAAAGCGGCAAATATGAGTGTCACCATTGCAGCGCATGGTTTGAGGGGCCTCGGCTGATGGAAAAAACGAGAGAAGAAATGCAACTGGAAATCGACATGCTGCGCCGGGAAATCAAGGTAGCCCGTGAGGCGGCAGAAATCACCTCGGATTTTGTGGTGAAGCAGTTTGAGCAAACCGAACAGATGCTCCATCGCTTTCAATCCGCCGATGCCGAACGGCAGGCGGTTCTCGATGGTGCTACCCAGCTGTCAATCATTGCCACCTATCTTGACGGTACTATTCAGCTCTTCAGTAAGGGAGCCTCGACGCTCCTCGGTTACAACCCGACCGAGATGATCAACAAAAGCAACATCCTCTCTCTCCATCTGCCCGATGAACTTGAAGATTATGGAAGGAAGGTCAGTGGTGTCCCCGGTTCCAGCCTGCATGACATGAAGGTGTTTGAACAGTTTGTCAAACAAAAACAAAGCCGTGCCCAAGAATGGGTTTACGTGTGCAAGGATGGTTCGCATCTGTCGGTCAGTTTGTCAATCACCAGTCTATTCAGCCCCATCGGTCGAATTGTCGGCTATCTTTTCACGGCGATGGACATGACTCGCCAGAAGCAGATGGAGCGGGAATTGATAACTGCCAAGGAGCAGGCGGAGGCGGCCAACGCCTCGCGGGGTGATTTTCTGGCGAGGATGAGCCACGAGATCCGCACCCCGATGAATGGTATTATTGGTATGGCCTCTTTATTAAGAAAAACTGCGCTTGATGCCAAGCAGCGCAACTATGTGGAGAAAGCTTTAAGTTCTGCCAACACCCTGCTGGGGCTCATCAATGATATTCTTGATTTTTCCAAGATTGACGCAGGCAAACTGCAATTGGAGGCGGTACCTTTTAACCTGGAAGAGATCCTTGGAAATATTTCTAATGTTGTCGGAATGCAGGCTGAAAAAAAAGGTCTGGAGTTTGTTTTCAAAATTGAAGACGGAGTCTCGCAGCATCTTGTCGGTGACCCTTTGCGTCTTGGTCAGGTACTTATGAACTTGGCGAGCAATGCCGTGAAGTTTACCGAACAGGGCGAGATTGTTATTGCCGTAAATATTGAAGATAGGCAGGAGAACGAGGTCACCCTGCGATTTTCCGTTCGCGATACTGGCATCGGTTTGCAGCCGGAGCAAGTCGTACGCCTCTTTTCCGCATTCAGCCAAGCCGATGATTCCATCACCCGGAAATATGGCGGTACCGGCCTTGGCTTGGCTATCTGTAAACAGCTGACCGAGCTGATGGGCGGAAAGATATGGATTAAGAGCGAGCCGGGGGTAGGTACGGAATTCATTTTTACCGCCAAAATGCGGCTCGCGGAAAAAATCGATGCCCAGAACCTCCACTCAATTCGATCCTTGCAAGGAATTCGTGCCCTTGTTGTCGATGATAATGGGGCGGCTCGCGAGGTTCTTTCAGCCATGTTGTCATCATTTAAGATACTGGTTGATACCGCTGTTGACGGAATATCGGCCATCGCCATCCTGGAACAGGCGGTGGAGCATGGCGACCCTTATGATCTGGTTCTGCTCGATTGGATTATGCCGGGAATTGACGGTATCGAGACGGCCAGACGGATTAAAGCCAACGCAAGGCTGGCAAAGGTCCCGGCAATGTTAATGGTTACCGCCAATGGGCGTGAGGAGGCATATGTCGAGGCCGAAAAGGTTGGCCTTGACGGTTTTCTGCTTAAACCTGTTTATGCCTCGGTTATGTACGACGCCCTGGTGGATATTCTAGGCGTCGAAATTTTTTCCGGGCTATTAGCCATCAAGGAAGAGTTTCATCCAGACGACCTGCTGGAGATACCTGAGTCGCATATTTTGCTGGTGGATGATAACCTTATCAATCAGGAGGTTGGGAAAGAATTTCTTCTGGATGTCGGGATGGAGGTAACCATTGCCTCTAACGGACAGGAGTGTCTTGAGGCCTTGGACCGCAGTTCCTATGATATGGTGCTGATGGATATCCAGATGCCGGTCATGGACGGCTTGGAGGCAACCAGAAGAATCCGTCAAAACAGCAAGTTCAAAAAACTGCCGATTATTGCCATGACCGCCCATGCCATGGCCGGTGATAAAGAAAAGAGCCTGGCTGCAGGTATGAACGACCATATCACTAAGCCCATCGATACGGCGGCGCTCCATAAAGTCCTGAGGAAGTGGTTACGGGGCAAATCACCGGCGCCACAAAGGCAAAAGCCCCGGCCGGCCCCGGCTGCAATTTCGACCGGTATCTTTACCTTGCCGCATCTGCCTGGGATCGACCAGGACGAGGCGCTTATGACCCTCAATAACAAGCCTGATCTTTTTGTAAAAATGCTTTATGATTTCAAAAAGAATTTCAGCTCCCTGCCAACCCAGCTGCGGGAGTTGTCGGTTGCCGGCAAGTGGCCGGACATAGAGAGGGTTGCCCATACCATCAAAGGTGTTTCCGGGTATATCGGCTCCTTTGCCTTGATGAAAGCCGCGGAACAGTTGGAGAATGCGCTGAGAAGCGATCAGAGGGAGGTGGCATCACGACATCTGACCACCTTTATCCATGCTCTTGACGACATTCTTTCTTCTTTGTCGGCGCTCCCGGCGCAGGAGGAGGTGGTGCTGGAAAAAGCTGACACGCCTGTAAGAGATATCCCGTTCGAAGATGTGGAAGAACCCCTTTGTACCCTCATTGCTCAGCTGCAGAGGGGCGAGCTTGCTGCTGAGGAACAGTTTGAAGCAGTTAAAAAGCTGCTGTCCGGGACCGGCTTCGATAAACAGTTGCGAGTACTTGCAGGTTTGATCGAAGACATTGAGTATGAAAGTGCGGCGGAAATGGCAAAAGGTTTGATGGATATTTTCGGCAAAAAAGTGGGAGCTGAAGATGGAACAAAATGATAAGCCGCGTATCCTTATTGTTGATGATGAAAAGATGAATCTGAAGGTCCTGGCGGATCTCTTGAAGGAAGAGTATTCGCCGGTACTGGCTCGAGACGGCGACCAGGCTCTGCAGCACGCTTTCAGCGATTCACCGCCGGATCTTATCCTTCTCGATGTTGTCATGCCGCAAATGGGCGGATACGAGGTTATCAAGCACCTGAAAAATAACGACAAGACCAAAAACATACCGGTTATCTTTGTCACTTCCCTGGATTCCGTCCTTGATGAAGAGCATGGGTTGAAACTCGGGGCGGTGGATTATATCACCAAACCATTTTCCCCGCCTATAGTCAAAATTCGTGTTCACAACCACCTGCGCATAGTCCATCAGTACAAGCTGCTCGATCAATTGGCCTATCTTGACGGCCTTACGGAAATCTCCAACCGCCGCCGCTTCGACGAATATTTTCAACGGGAATGGGCGCGATCAGCCCGAAGTGCATCGCCTTGCTCCCTGGCCATGGTCGATGTCGATTTTTTTAAACCCTATAACGACCACTATGGCCACGCCATGGGAGACCGCACTCTGCAGAGAATTGCCAAGGCCCTGGACAACGCACTTATGCGACCCGCCGATCTTATTGCCCGATACGGTGGCGAAGAATTTGTCATGCTGCTGCCGGAAACCGATGCTTTTGCGGCAAAAGGCGTTGCGGAGCGGGCTTTGGAGAAAATTGTCGAACTGAACATCCCCCACCAATATTCACAGATAGCAGATCATGTCACGGTGAGCATAGGGCTTGTGACCACGAAGATAAATGACAGCCTGACGCCACAGAATTTCGTGGCGGCCGCCGATAAAAACCTCTATTTAGCCAAGGAAAGCGGTCGGAATCGTCTCGTTGCCGGTGTCATCGGTTTTTAGGAGCCGTTAGGAAATAACTAGGCCATGTATACCATTTCCTGACGGCTCCTTATCCCAACTACCGGGATTAGGAGTCGTTACACGTAAGATTGGACCGGCACAAAAAAATTGCAGAATCGGCCACGATGGGGTATTAAAGAGGGCTTTTGACAACGGTTTTACAAAAATCTTCCCATTACCCTTCTTGCGACAATCATGGAATTTATTGCCCAAATATTTGATTTTACAATTCACATAAACCAGCATTTAACCACTCTTGTGGAAAATTACGGCATGCTGGTTTATGGAATAATAGCCCTGATTATTTTCTGTGAAGTTGGATTGGTGGTGGCCCCATTTCTCCCTGGAGATTCGATGCTGTTCGCCATTGGTGCACTCTGTGCGACCGGGGCTATGGATTTAAGTATTGTGTTGACGCTTTTTCCGGTTGCCGCAATTCTTGGTGATAATTTTAATCGTCTTATGGGTGTCTGGTTTGGGCATAAGGCCTTCTCCGGTAAGGATGGCCGATTTTTCAACAAGAAGAACCTCGATAAAGCGCGTGGTTTTTATGAAAAGTACGGGCCTAAAGCCGTTACACTGTGTCGATTCATGCCTTTTCTGCGAACATTTGTTCCCTTCGTCGCCGGTATGGCGGAAATGCCCTGGCGCGTTTTTTTTCCGTATAGTGTGATGGGAGGAATCGGTTGGGTTTTTGTCTGTTCCTTTGCCGGGTATTTTTTCGGCAACATCCCGTTCGTCAAAGATCATTTCGAACTTGTCATTCTGACCATCATTACCGTGTCCATTACACCAATTGTTCTTGAATATTTTCGTGCGCGACGAATAGCAAAAGTTCCTGGAGGAAAATAACCGTTCCAGCGCGATATGAACGACAATAAACAGTTTTTAACCATTGAACAACCTATTCAAAGTTTCTGCCGGTTGTCAGTATCATCATGCATAAACCATTAGAACACTTTCATGACGAGTTGAATCAGCTCTTTGCTAAAGCTTGCGAGGAGCACCAAAACGGTCTGCTTGATGCAGCCAGACAGTCCTATCTTGAGCTGCTCGACTATTTTGCCGAAGCCCCGATTCTCCATTATAATCTTGGCCTTGTTTACTATGGCCAGGGCGAGTACCAATTGGCCCGGGACTCGTTTGCCATGGCGGTCGAATTGCACCCCGGCGATACCGACATTCTATTTAACCTTGCTCTCAGCAAAAAAAGAACGGGGGACCTGATTGGGGCCATCGACACCTATAAAAAGGTGCTGGCGATTGATCCGGCAAGTGTTGACACTCTTTACAATCTGGCCGGCTGTTACAAGGACAGTTTGCAGTACGCCCTGGCCATGGACACGTACCGCGAGGTGTTGCGGCAGGCTCCTCAGCACCAGTCGGCAAACAACAATCTGGCTTTTCTCTATCATCTTACCGGCGACAGTGAGGCGGCAGTGCGGTATTATCGGAGGGTTCTGGAAATTAACCCGGACCATCAGGGGGCGCAACATATGGTCGCCGCCCTGACCGGGGCTCCCGTCACCAATTCGCCCGAACTCTATGTCAAGGCGGTCTTCGACAACTATGCCGACTACTTTGATCGCAGTCTTGTCACAGAACTGGAGTACAGTGTACCGAGCGCCATCAGAGACCTTCTCGACACTACCTTTGCGGGACGACGGAAATTCGTTCACGGCCTCGATCTCGGATGCGGAACCGGGCTTGGCGGCCAGGCTTTTACCGATATAATCGAGGTGTTCGACGGCCTGGATCTCTCGGCGAAGATGCTTGCCGTTGCGGCAAAAAAGGGAATTTACCGTAAGCTCCACCCAGGTAGTATAGTCAGCTTTCCGAAAGAGCTGGATGATTCCTTTGATTTTTATCTTGCCGCCGATGTCTTCGCCTATGTAGGCGACCTGAGAGAGACCTTCTGTCTCCTCAGACAGAGAGCTCGCCATGACGTGCTTTTTTGTTTTTCTACGGAGTCTGACGCAGGCAATGCATACACCCTGAAGAAAACCGGTCGGTTTGCACACTCACCTCAGTATATTAAAGAGTTGGCTCAGGCCACCGGCTGGCAGGTGATAGCCAGTCAGGAAACCGGACTGAGAAAAGAGAAGGGCGTCTGGGTGAAGGGAGATCTCTGGTTGCTGCAGCTTGCCTGATACCCTGCTCATCCCGTTTGTTGCGGTTAGAAGGGCGGTTGGCAATAAAATTCAATCGGCTTCCTGGTGTTCGGATGGTGCAAGCGTAAAAAAGTAGCGTGCAGGAACATCCGGTCGCCCTCCCGGCCTGAGCCGTAGAGACTGTCGCCGACGATGGGTGCGGCAAGGCCCAGGGGATGGGCTGCGTGTACCCGGAGTTGATGGGTGCGGCCGGTAAGGGGCGTGAAGGCGATGCGGGTGTTTGTCCCTTCCATACCGATTTTCTCCCAGAGCGTGATCCCCAGCTTACCCTTTGTTGCATCATAAATCTGCAGAGGTCGGTTGGCCGGATCGAGTCGGAAGGGGAGGCGGATCTGACCACCGTTCTTTAACGGAACTCCTTGCACGATCGCCGTGTATCGTTTATTCACCTCGCGCCTGGCAAAGGACAGGGAAAGGAAACGATGCGCCTCGGTGGTCATGGCAAATACCATCAGTCCGGAGGTGTACATGTCCAGCCGGTGGACAGCCGGCTGGACAATCATGGTGGGAAAGAGGGTGCGAAGCCTGCTGGCGGCACAGTCCTGTTTGTCCGGGCCGCGACCAGGGACGGCCAGTAAACCTCCTGGCTTATTAATGACGACGATCGCTTCGTCCTGGAAAATGATTTCCATATCTCCCCAGTGGCTGGGCTGCAGGTGGCCGGTCACGTCTTCCGTTGTTCCTCTCATTCCTCAAGACCGCAGAGCATGAATCCAAGAATCGGCCGGCATTTTCCGGCGCAAGACCCACTGAGAGAGCCATGCTGCCGCGTACCGGAATGGTTTTCCTGTCCCCAGTAGAACTCGGTCAGGCCGACGGGACGGAGCTGCTGCCTGGCGGCAAAATTCAGCAATTTCGGGGCGCAGCAGTCGCCGGTTCCGGTCGGGATGCCGGTGTCTCCGAGAAAGACTTCGCAGAGAGTGGCCGTCTCCCCTCGGAAGTTGGTCAGCCTGTACAAGGCGTGGAAATCCTCCATCAGCTGCTGGGAAAGGAGACGGCGCTCTTTTCTTAGAGCCAGCCATTGTTCATCGTGGTTTTTGCAGGCATCGATTTTCCGGCCAAGTGCCTTGATCTGTGGTTCCACCGTTTTACCGAGGTCGAGGAATTCATTGACGGCAAAAAGAGGTGGCGCCCAGCCGCCGACGAGCCAGGAGCCGTTGTATTGTCCGGAGAAAGCCCGGAGGATAATCGTCGTCCCGTCCGATCGGACACATTCTAAAACACCTAACATCTTGCCCCGCGCCGGACCAAACAGCCAATGGGTGGTCAGTTCCGGTGCGCCGGGTGATACGCCGGAAAAAAGGTCGATCGTGCCATACGCAGTCAAAAGCTCCATGAGTTGTCGGCAATGGACCAGGGTGTTGCCCGGACCCAGCCAGTGTTCACGTCCGCATCTCCGGCAGTAACCACCGCTTCTGATTGCTGGAGTATTCAGGTCGGTTATCACTCTTGAGGCTTGTGGCAGGGAAATCATCGTTTTTTAATTCGGAAAAAGAGGTTCGAGCCTGAGCGGGAAGATACACTGCAATCGGTAAAATTCCCAATATTTTCAGAGAGTCGACCGAGCGAAACTCTTCAAAAAGTTCATGGGCATTTCTTGTCTCGATGGTATATCTCCCCGGTTTATTGGTAAAAATATTTGTTGATCGAGGCATCCCTTGCGCTGGCCTGGGGTTGCCTGGAAAACAGTTGCTTTCGCAAATGAGTGTGCCGTGTTACTATTACCTTTGTTGCCGGGGACGGCGTTGCACGGTGGAACCCCCGGTGAAATGAAGGTAAATTCTAGTGAAGAGCTGGACGTTTTCCCGGATTGCAGGCAATTTGCGGGCAGAGTTGCAGCGCTTTTTTAAGAAGGAAGATAAACATGGTCCAGCAGCAGAAAGATATAACCGGTGGTTTTCACGACCTGGGACCGGACCGGGTGCTGAATCTGGTGGAAAAGGAGCTGGGTATTCGCTGCAAAAATCTTTTCCGACCTTTGAACAGCTATATAAACCGGGTTTTTGAGATAGAAACCGAAGAGGGTGTTCGGATGGTGGTGAAATTTTATCGCCCCGGACGCTGGTCGAAAAAGGCCATCCTTGACGAGCACACCTTTCTCACCCAGCTGGCAGAACAGGAGATTTCGGTGATCGCTCCTCTGCGTTTTCGGGATGGTGAGACTCTCGCTGAGAAAGAGAATCTGCTCTTCTCGGTTTTCCCAAAATGTGGCGGGCGGAGCAGCGATGAATTCAACGATGATCAATGGCTACAGATTGGTCGTCTGCTCGGCAGGGTGCATCAGGTCGGAGAGTCCGCCAAGGCGAAAAACAGAATTACCATGGGGCCGCGTCACTCAACTCTTGACCAACTCAACTACCTGCTCGCCTCGTCCTGTGTCGCGGAGGACCTGAAACCGCTCCTCAGGACCACGGTTATGCGGATAATTGAGGACATCGAACCGCTCTTTCTGCAAACCAAGTCGATCCGCATTCATGGGGATTGCCACTTTTCCAATATTATTCACCGACCCGGCGAATCCTTTTATCTTATTGATTTCGACGATATGGCCATGGGACCGCCGGTCCAGGATATCTGGATGCTGCTGCCGGGGGCGGCCGAAGAGGCGGTCGTTGAACTGGATCTTCTTTTGGAAGGTTATGAAACCTTTCGCGCTTTTGATCGCCGGACACTGCTCCTGATCGAGCCGCTCAGGGCAATGCGCTTTATCCACTATATGGCCTGGTGCGCCCACCAGGTGGAGGCGGACGGGATAACCAGAGCCATCGACGACTTTGGTACGCGTGATTACTGGCAGCGGGAGATCGATGATCTCATCGATCAAGAGGCGAGAATTGCCGATGCCCAAATGCCTTCCGGCAATGTATTTTAGCCTGAGCCACATGGCAGGTAAAAGAGGGGTGTAAGGAGTCGGAACGGAATGTGGAATAATGGCTGTGTTATTTGCTGACGGCCCTCCAAAATCCTTGACTGTTGGGCTTTTCTTTTGGCATACTACCAGCAGTGTAAGTATTATGCAGCAATGATCCAGGCTATCGGAGGAAAAACCCCGTGCAAGGAAAAGAGATGAAAAAGAAGATTCTCATCATGGACGATGAGGACATGGTAGGAGAAATAGCCTGCCAGATGCTTGAATTTCTGGGGTTTGATGCTTTTAGGGTAACAAACGGTGCAGAAGCAATACAAGAATACAGCAAACAAAAAGACGCCGGAAAACCCTATTCGGCAATCATTATGGATCTCACCATTCCCGGTGGGATGGGCGGCGGGGAGGCCATTGGGGCAATCCTCGCCATCGACCCGGAGTCGAAGGCGTTTGTTTCAAGTGGCTATGCCAATGATCCGATTATGGTTCATTACCAGGATTACGGATTTTCTGGAGTTATTGCCAAGCCCTTTGACATCGAGGCTGTGCGGGAAATTCTCAAAACGTTACTTTGAACCCGTCAATCTCTGCAGCAATTCAACGGTTTTCGCGTAACGCATAGAAGCCATGAGGAAATAGCTTGGCTATAATTAAAATTTCCTTTCGGCTGTTCATGCCGGTTCCGGCATTACATCGGCCAGGGTATTTCCGTGCAACGGCTTTGTGACTCACTCTACCACCAAATATCTGTACTTCGCGACGGTTGTAACCTTTTGTTCGCTGTACGCGGCCCAGCCGATACAGCCTGTATTTAAGAGCGAATTCCAGCTCAGTAATTTTCAGGCCATCCTTTTCACCACGCTGATGCTGGCGCCGCTCGGCGTCGCTCCTCTTGTCTACGGCTATCTCCTCGAGTCCTTTTCCGCCAAGGTGATGCTGCGCTGGGCACTTTTTTCCCTCGGCGTTCTGGAACTCCTCTTCGCTTCGGCTGACAGTTATCTCGCTCTCCTCACCCTGCGCGGTATTCAGGGGCTGATGATCCCGGCAATCCTGACCGCCCTTATGACCTATATCAGCTACACCTCGCCAAGAGATAAGGTGCAGCATGCCATTGCCGCTTACATTGCCGCGACCATTTTCGGTGGTTTTCTCGGGCGTTTTTTGTCCGGTCTTTTTACCGATTTTTTTGGCTGGCGCTTTTTCTTTTATGTCCTTGGCCTGCTCCTCATACTGAACAGTTACCTGCTGAAAGGTATGGCCAGAGATGCCAAGCTGGAATACGCCAGGCCAAGGCTTGTGGAAATTCTTGCCTTGCTCCGCTCAAAACCCTACGTGTGGATATATGCCTCGATTTTCTGTCTGTTTTTTGTCTTTGCGGCGCTCATGAATTTCCTCCCCTTTGAGCTGAAGCGGATAAACCCCGCCTCACGGGAAGCCGGAGTCGGTCTTTTGTATCTGGGTTACAGCATGGGGCTTTTGGTTTCTCTCAATACCAGGCGGATCATTCGTTATTTCGGCAGTGAGGTCAAGGCCATCGCCGTCGGTATTCTGATTTTTGCCCTGGGAACCCTCATCTTCATGGTAGAAAAATACCTGGTGCTGTTTTTCGGTATGTTTGTTTTCTGCACCGGACTCTTTGCCGCCCATTCTCTGCTGTCCGGTCTTGTCAATAAGCTGGCCTCGGACAATAAAGCCATTGCCAATGGTCTGTATATCTCTTTTTATTACACCGGTGGAGCCCTTGGCTCGGTTCTGCCGGGCGCAGTCTTTCAGCGTTACGGCTGGCAGGCTTTTCTCCTTCAACTCCTGGTGATGATTGCCCTGGCCTTCTTTTTTACCAGGCGTCTCAAAGGCTTCGAGCCTGGGTCTCATCCTCAATGACCAGCATCTTCTTCCAGGTCCCTCGACGAAAACGCCAGGCAGAGAGGAGAAAGAGCACAGTGACAAAGCAGAGCACCCCGAGCCAGGCGGTTTCTACCCGGATCTGCAGATATTCAACTCCAATATAAACCGGCAGTATCAGACAGATGGGTGAGACCACAGCGATGGCCAGCATCATGAAACGGGTGTCGCCGGCACCGCGCAGGGCGCCGCTAAAGACCATGTACAGGGCATCGAAAAACAGGTATGCGGCAACAATGTGCAACAGTGGTCGGCAGAGGTTGAGCACCGCCTGGTGGGTGGCAACACCCTGGCCCGCAGCGAGAAAGGGCGAGAGGACGAAGTCCGGGGCAAAAATGAAGATCAGATCGATTGCCAGGATATAGATCATGAGCAGATGGCAACCACCGGCGACATATTCCGAGGCTAGGGCGGGTTTCCCCCGCCCCAGGGCCTGACCGACGAGAATGCTCATGCCCTGGGAGACTCCCATGGAGGGCATGAAGGCCAGGGCATTAATAGAAAGGACGATGTTGGTTGCCGCCAGCTCGGCAAGTCCTATGCGACCGACAAGCAGGATAAATAGGGTGAAGGCCAGGATGTCCATGGTAAACTGCAGCGAGCCGGGAACTCCGAAGCGCATGAGTCTGGCAAAAATCTCCCGGTTGAAGTCAAAACTTTTAAAGACACCAAATCGGTTGTCGTTGGCCTTGGTGAAGATCAGAGCGGCAAGACAGGTGACATTGACGGCCCAGGCCGCTACCGTGGCGATGGCGGCGCCCTTGATGCCCAGCTCGGGCATCCCCCAGTGGCCGAAGATCAGGGCGTAATCGAGGGGGATATTGATAAAAACCCCGAGAAAAGTGATAATCATCACCGGCCTGGTGATACCTCGGCCGGTGAAAAAGGTGGCCAAGGTCACCATCGCCACGTGGAGAATGGCACCCTTGCAAAGAATGGAAAAATATATCTCTTCGAGTTCCTGCACTCCCGGCGGGTGGCCGGCAAGGGCGAAAAGTGGTTTCGCTGCAAAGACCCCGAGCAGCCAGAGAAGAAGGCCGGAGCCAAGGGTAAAATGGATCCCCTGCCACAGCACTGAGCCTATCTTCCTTTCATCACCGCGCCCGGTATACTGGGCGATGAAGACTCCGGCGTAGCCGCCCACTCCCCCGAAAAAGGCGATGGGGAGATAGGAGGCAATACCGGCGGGAAGGGCGGCGGAGATCGAGTCAATACTGTAATTGGCAAGAAAAACCCGGTCAGTGAACTCCATCAGGGTGGTAGCCGAGAGGCTGATGACCAGAGGCAGGCAGACGCGCAAGACTTCCCTGTAACGGCTTTTTTGTAGCCTGTTTTTAAGAAAAAAGATCATGGTTGAGGCACTATTCCCAATTACAAAAGGATCAACATTCACGCACAGTCAGGACTGTGTTCATACACCACCGTCAACTCCATGGGTAGTAAAAATATTATGCAGGAACAGGTAATCATCGATAAACAAAAATGCACGGGCTGTGGCCTCTGCGTGACCATTTGTCCGTATCGGGTAATCAGTGCGACAGGCGAGGTAGTGGAGCATAGTGGTGTGGCCTGTTTTCTCTGCGATCATTGCCGGGCGGTCTGTCCGCAGGGGGCGATCACGACTCTGGGGCAGAGTTCGTTACTTGGCCTTACCACTATGGAGGAAAAAACGGAGGTCGTGCGCCCGGGTACAAGCAACGGCCCAGAGCTCGTCGCCTTGATGCGCTCCCGGCGTTCCTGCCGACAATATCAGGAGAAGGCCGTGCCTCTGGCAATGCTCCTCGATCTGGTGAAAATCGGTACGACTGCACCCTCCGGCACCAACAGTCAGGGCTGGAATTTTGTCATTTTGCCCAGTCGCCGGGATATTTTGACACTCGGTGACAGGGTGTCGGATTATTACCGGAAATTGAACCGGATGGCGGCAAATGCGCTGCTTCGTGGCCTAGTTAAGATTTTCGGTGGCGACAGTCTTGGGCGCTATTATCGCAACTATTTCGACTCGGTCAGCGAGGCCCTGCGGCAATGGGAGGAAGAGGGGACGGACCGGCTCTTCCACGGGGCTGTAGCAGCAATCCTGGTTACCGGCAAGAAAACGGCTAGCTGTCCGGCGGAGGATGCGCTTCTTGCCACCCAGAATATTCTTCTTGCAGCCCATGCCATGGGGCTCGGCAGCTGCCTCATCGGCTTTGCGGTTGAGGCGATGCGTCGCAACAGGGCCATGCGGCAGAAGATGGAGGTTCCCGAAGACGAAGAAATCTATAGTGTCATTGCCCTTGGCTTTCCGGCGATTGCCTACCTTCGCCACGCTGGTCGCAAGGTTATTGAGCCGAGGATTGTGCGGTCGATAGTTTCAAAGCAGTAATAATTCTCCAATGCTTGGACCTTGCAAGGTTTGGTAAATGGTATATATAAGAAATACAAGGCAGCGGAGACAGCAGGGTGTCGGAGGAGGATGGCATGGATACGACAAGGCAGTTAAGAGTTATACTCTTTTCCTTTGGATTCAAATACGGCACCCCGGTTGGTATCAATCAACTATGGGACGTGCGTTTTCTCCCCAACCCTTATTGGGTGTCAGAACTGCGGCCGAGAAACGGCACGGATTCAGAAGTTGCTGAATACGTTCTGGCGAGTCAGGCGGGGCTGGCCTTTTGGCAGCATCTCCAACCCCTCCTGCTTTTCCTTGTCAAAGAGAACATGGCGGCCGACAAGAAAACCTTGCGTATCGGCATCGGCTGCACCGGGGGACGGCATCGGTCGGTAGCTGTCACCGAGAAGATCGCCGCACTCCTTTCCCAGCAGTCGGTACAGCTGACGGTCTTTCACCAGGATATCGCCAGAGACTAATAATTGGGAGAAATTGTATGGGATATCACCCCAAGGGCCGCCTCACAAAAACAGTTCCCTCCTGATTGCCGGCTTCGCATAGGCTGGCTGAATACCTCTTCAAACCGAATCACTATGGAAAAAATACCCCTGCTGTTACTTTTTCTGGGACATGTCGTGGTAGACACCTGCCAGGGCACCTTGCCGGTGGTGATGGCCAGGCTGAAAGAAGTTTTTGAACTGAGCTATTTTCAAATCGGCCTCATGATGATGATCCTCAACCTCACCTCGTCGGTGATCCAGCCGATCTTTGGCATGGTTTCCGACCGTTTTCGTACCGGCTGGTTTGTTCCTGTGGGTGTTCTCTGGACCGCGGTCGCTATGGGCCTGGTCGGTTGGGCCCCCAGCTATGGCGTTGCCGCGCTCCTGGTAGGGATGGCCGGCCTCGGTACCGCCGCATTTCATCCACGGGCAATGATGGCGGTCTATCAGGTCAGCGGCAGGCAACGCGGGCTCGGCGCCGCCATTTTCTCCACCGGAGGCAACCTGGGTTTTGCTCTGGGGCCGGTCGTGGGGAGTCTTCTGGTGCTCGGTATCGGGCTCCATGCCACCGTCAGTCTCATTCCTGTTGGTGTGCTGCTGTTCCTGGTAATTGTCTTCTATTCGGGTGATTTTCTTCGCCGAGATACCCCGCAAAAAGCCACTGCTCAGCAAAAAGATACCGAAAAGGCTACAGGGATTCCCTGGCGCGGGCTGGTCGCCCTGTGTTTGATCGTAACTCTCCGTTCCTGGGTCTATATGAGCACTATAACCTATCTCCCTTTGTTGTTTCAAAGTCGGGGCATCCAGCTCGCATCCGGCAGCCTGATCCTGACAGTTTTTCTGGCCTGCGGCGCTGTCGCCGGGCTTTATGGCGGACACCTCTCCGACAAAGCCGGCCGGAAGATAGTCATCATCGGCAGTTCTCTGATCTTCCCGGTGCTGGCCGCAACGATGCTGGTAGCCGAAGGGCCGTGGCTGTGGATTCTTGCCGGGGCCTCAGGCGCGGCCCTGCTGGCATCTTTCTCGGTAACAATCGTTCTTGCCCAGGAACTCTTGCCGAATAATCTGGGTCTTGCATCTGGGCTGGTTTTGGGCCTCGGTTTCGGGACCGGTGGTTTGGGGACGGCTCTTTCCGGTTATCTGGCCGATCATATCGGCCTGTATTCAACCTTCTGGGTGCTGGCTCTTGCTCCTCTTCTCAGCATCGCTCTCGTCGGCTTCATTAAGGTAGCGAGGGAACCTGCCCCGAGTGAGGTATACCGGTAATTGCAGTGGGGATATACGGCAGGAAGGTCAACACAGAGCAACCCTGGACTTGATTGAGGTTAGATTCAACAATCTATACTCAGAATTACTTTCTGAATGACTGATCCAATATTTAGGAGCATCGTCGGGCACAGTGCCGTTACAGATGAAGGACGCGAGCTTTGGATCAGAACGCCGAAAATTTAGTCCAGCCCTACAGATCATATTCCTTAAGCTTATTAATCAAAGTCTGACGAGCAATGCCCAGGTTTTTTGCAGTCAGGCTCTTGTTGTTTTTTGTCTCCTGCAACATCGAACGAATCATTTTCCGCTCCATATCGCGCAGGGTCAAACCGGGAGTGAAAGGGCTTTTATGGATGCTTTCTTCAAGTTCCGGTAAAAAATGATTGGGTAATTCGCGTGGAGTAATTTGTTCGCCAAGACACAAAATGACTGCCCTTTCGATGGTGTTCTCCAGTTCTCGGATGTTTCCGGGCCAATCGTAACGGAGGAAAATGGCCAGGGTTTCAGGATGGAATCCCTTGATATTTTTTTTGTTCTTTGTGGTGTAGCGGGCAAGAAAGTGCTTTGCCAGTTCGGCTATATCGCTCTGCCGTTCTTTGAGCGATGGGAGCTTGATAGGCACGACAGACAAACGAAAAAAAAGATCCTGCCTGAAGGTCTCCTGTTTGATCATCGCATCAAGGTCTTTATGTGTAGCGGCAAGAAGCCTTACATCTACCTTGATTGTTTCGCTTCCACCCAGTCTTTCAAATTCACCCTCCTGAATGACGCGTAATATTTTTGCCTGGGTCGTCAGGCTCATATCACCTATTACATCAAGGAAGAGAGTGCCGTTATGGGCGAGCTCGAATCTTCCTTTTCGACGGACGTTTGCACCGGTGAAGGCCCCTGCTTCATGACCGAACAATTCACTTTCCAGGAGATTTTCGTGCAGGGCCGAGCAGTTAACCTTAATAAAAGGGCCGTTCTTTCTAGGGCTGTTTTCATGGATACCGTTGGCAACAAGTTCTTTGCCTGTTCCCGATTCCCCGCGTATTAGAACTGTTGCGTCGCTGTCGGCAACTAGTGCCAGGGTGGAGAACAATTCCTGCATTACCGGGCTTTTGCCGATGATATTGCCAAAGGTGTAATGCTCGGATAAACGTTTTTTAAGCTGGTCGTTTTCAACTCGAAGTAAGTTATGGTCGAGGGCCCGCCTTAGCACATGGGCGAGATTGTCGATATCTATCGGCTTGGTAACGTAATCGTACGCCCCTTTTTTCATGGCTGTCACAACACTTTCTACCGAAGAAAAGGCCGTGATGACGATTGTCGGGATAGCTATTCCCGCAGAGGCCAGGGCCTCAAGGGTTTCTATTCCGCCCATTCTTTCCATCTTCAGGTCCAAAAGAATAAGATCGACTATCGACGTGCGCACAGCATCCAGGACTTTATCTCCATCATCTACGTCGGTCACCGAATAGCCCAATGCTTCGAGGTTCAGTTTCAGCATGACCCGGTGCCCGAGATCATCATCAACCAGTAGTATTTCATGCTTTCCCGCATGTTGTTCAGGCATAACAGTTTTTCTCCCGAGGAAGTATGATAGCAACTGATGTTCCCCCTCCGATCCTTGATGTTACCTCGAAGTGGCCATGATGTTGTTCTACTATCTGATGACATACCGCAAGCCCCAACCCTGTGCCATCCTTGCTGTCGGTGTAAAAGGGATCAAACATCCTGCTCTGCGTTTTCTCACTCATGCCTTTCCCAGAATCGCTCACACATATCCGACAGCAGGCTTCAGATTGCAAAAATTCAAGCGTTATTTCTCCACCTGCGGGTGTTGCCCGGATACCATTTTTCAGCAGGTTGATAATCACTTGAATGAGCTGATCTGCGTCCCCATAGAGAATAACCCCTTGGTCTTTGCGGCATGAATAGGAAATTTCCTTTTCTGAAAAGTCTTTCTCTAGAAGAGTAGTGATTTTTTCCGACAAAACATCAACATCCACTTTTTCAAAGATGAGTTCACGGGGAGCGCCAAACTGCATAAGCGCAGAGACAAGTTGGTTGAGCCTGTCAACTTCACTTATCATAAAATGGGCATATTTTTTACAGGCATCGGAGGCGCCCTCTTCAGAGCCAAAGAATTGTGCAAATCCTCTAAGAGTTCCGAGCGGGTTGCGCACCTCGTGGGCTATACCTGCGGCCATCCCCCCAAGGGCTGCAAGCCTTCTTGAGCGTTCGAGTTGGATTTCAATTTTTCGTATTTCCCGTATATCTCTCAGCACCAGGATATGTCCAATCGATTGATCGAGATGATTCAGTAATCGGGCGCTTCCAACTTTGACCGGAACGATTTCCCCACTTGCATGTGCACATTCAGCGTTTTGTTCTAAAGAATTTGTTTGTCCCTTAAGAAGTTCTGGCGGGCATGCCGGGAAGATATTAAAAACCGGCTGCCCGGCGATGTCTTCCATTGGTTTGCCAAGCAGTTTTTCCGCATTCTCGTTACATGAAACGATTTTATTATCTGGATCTAAAGTTATGAGGCCATCGGGAATGCTTTTCAGGACATTGTCGGCATAAAGCCTGGTGTTCAATAGAGTAGCGTGGGTAACGCGCATTTTCTGGTAGAGATAGAGAAAGTAGAGGCCGGCAAAAAAGAGCAGGATGAGCATCGTCAACATGAAGAGCGTGTGGTACATATCACCCTTTCTTGCTGCTTCGAACTCACTCGTGAAAAAACCTACGGAAATGAACATCCTGCCTTCTGGCTTATACGCTTGGTGCCATTGCTCCCAACGTTTTTCCATCATGGTCATGCCTGTCGGCGACGTTTGCACAGGAATGAACTGTTTGGTTACCTCAAAAATTCCGTCACTCCAGCTGATCGTGGAGACAGGCTCGACAATGCCACTTTTTATATCCGCAGATGTTTTTGCCAGGGCCTGAGGGATAGTCCCCTCGGAAACAAGAATAGTATCTTTTTCATCGATAATTCTAATATAGGCTACACCCTTGTCTTTCAAGATTTCGATTGCCAGATCAACAAGAGGATTATGTCCCATTGATCTCTGAAAGAGCATAGAAGTTCTTGCACCGGCTTCAAACGACTGGATCATAGTGGTTCCCTGGCGCAGAAAGGACAGCTTCATAAGCTGCAGTCCTCTATCAATATTATTGACGGTGGCGACAGCGAGAATGCCCGAGAGGAGCAATGCGGTGAAGAGGAGAAAAAAAGCGGGCTTTGAGATTTTAAAGGTTTTTTCGGCTTCGAGGAGCAGATTATCCCGCATGATTATTCTCGATAAAAAAATGTATTAGCAGTGGATTCAAAAACCAGAGGCGCAGAGCGCAACTTTGTGGTCAACGCCTCTGGGATAAGCCGTAGCTCGTATTTGTTACATTTTATGATGCTCGTACCAGAATTTGACGGTATGCTGACCGGTATCGTCCTTAAAAAGACAGATTACCCCATATTTACCGTTTTCATCTATTTTGAAATTGGCGGCAAAAACTCCGCTGCCGTAGTCCTTCATGTCACCGATTTGTTCTTTACCCGATGGAGCAATGAGTTTTATTTTGCCGGCGGCCTTGATAATTTTTTCACTATTCTTGAGAAATGATGCCATAACGTGATGGGTTTTCCCTTCCGGGTCAGTCATCTTCATGGAGGCTAGATCCATTACCTGAAATTCAGCGTGGATTCCATCAACCATTGCTGCATGGACAAACGACTCCCCTTTCTGTGCAGTGCCATGCTCCATACCTTGCATAGCCCAAACATTGACAGAAAAAGTCAGAGAGATGAGGGCAATAAGAACATAAAATCTTTTCATGGTGAACTCCTTTTTTCATAGTGCTTGTTGATATTTGAAACTGGTGCCTTGCTGGCTGTTCCTGTTCCGTGTTGGTCCGTCACAATGCTTGTTCTGTGCTGGCTCCTGAATGTACAGGAAGTCAGTCGTCAGAACCCTTACTAGGCTATCTGCCCAGGTTGATCGGATTCCGATTCGGTTGTAGTTGGTGGGGTCCGAGGTAAACCGAAACCTCTCCATATTCCGTAAATGGCCGGAACTACGACCAGTGTTAAGACTGTTGCGCTGAGCATCCCGCCGACCATCGGTGTGGCGATGCGCTTCATAACCTCTGAGCCGGTGCCGGAGCTCCACATGATAGGCGCAAGGCCGGCTATAATGGCGACAACCGTCATCATTTTCGGTCGCACCCGCAGAGCAGCTCCTTCCTCAATCGCTATGTTCAGATGGTGTTTGCAGAAGGCCTTGCCGTACTGGGCTTTATATTTCTTATAGGAGATATCCAGATAAATAAGCATTACCACGCCGGTCTCTGCGGCAACCCCGGCCAAGGCGATAAAGCCTACGGCAACCGCCACACTCATGTTATAGCCCACATAATCCATGAGCCACAGTCCACCGGTCAGGGCAAAGGGGACTGACAGCATGACAATCATACTTTCCGTGACATTCTTGAAGTTAAGATAGAGGAGGAGAAAGATGATGATAAGGGTGGCCGGGATAACAACCTTCAGTTTTTGCTGTGCCCGTACCATATATTCGTACTGACCACTCCAGACAAGGCTGTAACCGGGCGGCAACTCGATTTTTTCGGCGACCGTTTTCTGGGCATTTTGCACATATGTGCCGACATCAATACCGGTGATGTCTATATATACCCAGGCAGTTCTTCGGGCGTTCTCGCTCTTGATTGACGGTGCACCCTTTTTTATTGTGATATCTGCCACTTGAGTGATCGGGATCATTGCTCCGCTTGGAGTTGGAACCAGAATGCGTTTGAGCTTTTCCGGAGAATCGCGGAGTTCACTGCCGTAACGCAGGTTGACCGGATACCGGGCCAGACCCTCGACTGTTGAGGTGACATTCAAGCCGCCTACTGCGGTCATGATGACATCCTGCACATCGCCGACAGTGAGGCCATAGCGGGCAGCCTCTTCCCTCTTAATATTGTAATCGAGAAAGTTGCCACCGGTAACCCTTTCAGCGAAGACACTTGCCGTCCCCGGCACCTCTCTCATAACCGCTTCAATTTTTCCCCCCAGATCTGACAGTACCTGCAGGTCATCGCCCATGATTTTCAGGCCCACCGGGGTTTTTATTCCGGTTGAGAGCATGTCGATGCGGGTCTTGATCGGCATGGTCCAGGCGTTGGTTAAGCCCGGAAATTTTATTGACTGGTCGAGTTCCGTGATCAGCTTGTCGATGGTCATGCCGGGGCGCCACTGGTCTTCCGGTTTCAGGGTAATGGTCGTTTCGATCATAGACAGTGGCGCCGGATCGGTAGCCGACTCTGCCCGACCGACTTTGCCGGCGACGGTGTCCACTTCGGGAAAGGATTTTATTATTCTATCAGTCTGCTGCAACAGTTCCTTGGCCTTGGTAATCGATATGCCGGGGAGCGTTGTCGGCATATACAGCAGATCTCCCTCGTTCAGCGGCGGCATGAACTCGGAACCCATCCGGTTATAGGGAATATAGGCTGCTGCCATGGCAAATATTGCAAGGATGACAATCAGATATTTTATTTTCAGCACGAGTTTAATGATCGGATGATAGATCCAGATGAGAATGCGGTTGAGCGGATTCTTTTGTTCCGGAATAATGTGACCCCGAACCAAATAGCCCATGAGAACCGGAACCAAAGTGATAGCGAGAAATGCGGCACCCATCATCGAGTAGGTTTTTGTGTAGGCAAGTGGTCTGAACATCCTGCCTTCCTGGGCTTCGAGAGTGAAGACCGGTAAAAAGCTGACAGCGATAATAAGAAGGGAGAAAAACAGTGATGGCCCGACCTCAACCGAAGCCTCCCGGATCACCTCCCAGTGGTTCTTGTTGCCGGTATTATGCTCCAAATGTTTATGGACATTCTCAACCATGACAATGGCTGCATCAACCATCGCCCCGATGGCAATGGCGATTCCGCCAAGGCTCATGATATTGGCGTTGATCCCCTGCCGTTCCATAATGAGAAAGGCAATAAATACCCCTATGGGCAGACTGATGATACCAACCAGAGCACTGCGCAGGTGGAAAAGAAAGAGAATACACACCAGCGCGACAATAGCACTTTCCTCGATCAGGGTACCTTTCAGATTCTCGATGGCTCGTTCAATCAGTCCAGAGCGGTCATAAACCGGTTTGATCGTTACACCCTCGGGAAGCCCCGAACGGATCTCCTCCAAACGTTTTTTAACATTCTTAATGACTTCAAGGGCATTCGAGCCGTACCTGATGATTACTATCCCGCCTACAGCTTCCCCCTGGCCGTTCAGATCGAGTACCCCTCTCCGCAGTTCGGGGCCAATGTTCACATGGGCAATATTTTTCAACAATATTGGGGTACCGCGTTCATCAACACCAAGAGGAATTTCTTCGAGATCCTGGATTTTCTTGATATATCCGAGGCCACGAACCATGAATTCCGTTTCACCCATTTCCACAAGTCGGCCACCGACATCATTATTGCTGCGCTGAATGGCTGCCCGGATTTTTTGCAGCGGAATCTTGTAGGCCAGAAGTTTATTTGGGTCGACAACTACCTGGTATTGTTTGACATAGCCACCGATGGATGCAACTTCGGAGACTCCGGGCACACTCGTCAGCTCATAACGGAGAAACCAGTCCTGGATGGAGCGGAGTTGTTGAAGATCGTGGCGGTCACTTTCCAGGACATACTCAAAGGCCCAACCCACTCCCGTGGCATCGGGTCCGAGTGTCGGGCTGACGCCTGCAGGCATACGCTTGGAGACATAATTCAAGGCCTCCATGACTCTGCTGCGAGCCCAGTACATATCCGTACCGTCCTCGAAGATAATATAGGTAAAACTCATCCCGAAAAACGAATAGCCGCGGACCACCTTGGCAAATGGCACCGCAAGCATTGCGGTTGTCAGCGGATAGGTGACCTGGTCTTCGACAACCTGTGGCGCCTGTCCGGGAAACTCGGTAAAAACGATAACCTGAACGTCCGAGAGGTCCGGAATGGCATCCAGAGGTGTTTTGAGCATTGCCCAGATTCCTCCGGCAATGATAAAAATGGTCAGCATCAACACCAGAAACTTATTGCGGATTGAGGCCTCAATTATTGCTTTAATCATGGATTTTCCCCATTGGCGTGAACTATAGGTGCCTTAGAGATTATTTTTTTGTTTTCAAAAAAAGAATTTCGTGAAGGCACTTCTCCCTCTCAAGGAGGGGTTTGAAAGAGTCCCGTTTGTCGCAGCTAGTCCATTTTCAGGCTAGAAATATCGAGATCTTTGACATCGCTCATATCCATTCCATCCATCTTAAGGTCATCTATTTCGAGCCCAGCTCCGCCGGATTGGAGTGTTTTGGCTTCGAGCATCTTCTGGATTGCTTCTCGCAGACGGGATTCCGAATCAAACATGAACTGAGCCGACACTACTACCTCCTCACCTGCCTTCAGCCCTTCAAGAACCTGGAAAGTGTTATCTGCGCCCTCGATGCCGAGCTTTATTTCACGCGGTTCAAATTTTCCCTCGCCGCGGGAAATAAAGACCATCTTCCGCACCCCCGAATCAATCACGGCTTCCTGGGGAATGAGGATGGCATTATCTGTTATAGTTGACTCAAGAAAAACATTGGCGTACATATCGGGTTTCAATTGTCCTTCCTTATTGTCAAAGGCCAGACGAAGCTTTGCCGTCCGCGTTTTGGGGTTCAGGAAGGGGTAGACGAAGAGGACTTCCCCTTGTAATCGTTTGCCGGGAAGATACGAGAGTTCCATCTCCACGTTCATGCCTTTTTTCACAAAGGGGAGTTCATATTCGTATACCTCTACATCAACCCAGACCTTTGAAAGATCTGCGATTTCATACTGGTGCATACCGGCTTTGACCAGATGACCCTGCAGGGCCTCCTTCTTGATGATGACACCGCTTGCCGGTGAATACACTGCAGTGGCCTTTTGCACGGTGCCGGCTTTCTTCAGCCTGGCAATCTGAGCTTCTTCAAGATCCCAGTATCGCAGACGCTGGGTCGAAGCCTTCAGGAGGGTTTCGGCATTTCGGCGCACGCTCTCATAAGGGCTGCTGCCAAGACTTTGTACCTGTTGTACCGCAAGGAGAAATTCTTCCTGAGCCGTGACCAGTTCGGGACTGTAAATGGAAAAGAGCGGTTGGCCTTTCTTGACACTTTCACCGACAAAATTGACATAAAGCTGTTCAATCCATCCGTCAAATTTGACGTTGACTGCGAATATTTTTGTTTCGTCGTAGGTAACTGTTCCGAGAGCTCTAATGGATTTGCTTAAGGCTGCGGAACGAACAGGCGCGGTGCGAACCCCCATGTTTTGAATGGTCGCGGCATCAATAAGGATTGTTGAGGCCGGTAATTTTTCACCTTCAGCTTCTTCAAAGACGGGAATGAGATCCATACCCATCGGCGATTTTCCCGGTTCATTGCGGATATATGTTGGATCCATCGGTGCGGCCCAGTACTTGATCTTCTTGCCGGTTGCGGGATCTTTATCGCCTGCCTTCAATCCGGCGACTGTTTGTGTCACCCCGACAACGACCAGGAGGATAAGAGTCAGGAGTATTGTTGTGATGCGCTTCATTATTTCTCCCCTGCAAATGTTAAAGGACTTCCGACAATTTCTTCCAACTCGGCAAGTTTTTTATAGGCTTCATATTTATATTTTTCGCTTTTCAGTTCGACGCGTTCGAGACGAATACGAGCCGAGAGCATCGAATTGAATTCCACCTTGCCGACCGAATAGGCCGCAAGAGATGAATCGGCAAGTTGACTTGCCTGAAAAGACAGTGCCTTGGCAAAAAGCTGGTGATTTTCACGGGCACTCGCTATTTCTGCAAGTAGTCCATCGATTTTATGTGGCAGGCTGAGTTCCAGTCCTATCAAACCCTTTTCTGCGGAGGAAAGGCGCCTTTTTGCCGCTGCCAGTTTGTTGTCTTGCTTGATGTTTTGCCAAAGAGGGACAGAGAAGGTTGCGCCAATGGAAAGAAGATCTGCGCGGCCCGTGCCATTGACAGGATTATCCTCTCGCTGCCCATAACTCAGCCGAACATCGATGTTCGGCATATAGTCTTTTTCGGCCAGGTCGACTTCAAGCTTGGCTCTGTCGATTACCGCTCTCTGTGCTTCGAGTAAAGGTGCCGAGCGTAGTGCCTGGGCACTCAGTGCATCTTTTGAAACAATGATCTCTTCTGGCACGGGAAGTTCAGTTTTGCCCTGACTGTAGATGTTCGTCCTGTTTAAAAGTGCACCCAGTCGGTCGAATAGAGCGCGTTGTTTGCTGTTCAGTGTGACATCCTCTTCGATGAGCTCAGACAATTGCACCTGTGCCGCCAGGATATCCTGCTGCAGGCCGGCCCCGGTGCTGTACCGTGTCTCTGTGACTCTAAGAATCTGTTTGACGATCGCTACAAGTCTCTTGTTTTCCTCAAAGTTCTGCTCAAGAAATAACAGATCGTACCAGGTTTCCGACACTTGCCTGGCAATGGCGAGTTTTCTTACCTCAAGCATGCTCTCCTGCTCAAAGGCTTTGAGAGATGCTATCTGTTCGGTTAATGCCAAAGTGCCGAACCAGGGAAATTTTTGAGAGATAAACAATTGCTTCTGCGTCATCGCCTCTTGATCGAGTTCGAAGCTGTCGGTCGGCACATTTGTAAGGGCTATGCCCACCATTGGATCGGGCAATGAACCTGCCGCCGGAGCTTCTGCTTTCAAGGCCTGCACTTTCTCCTCAAAACCTCGGATTTCCTGATTGTTTTGCAGAGCTTCAGTAATGAGCGCGGAAAGTTTTTGTGGAATGTCCTGGGTCCGGCCGATGGATGTCTTGAAAAGATATAAGATAACCAATACCAACAGGAATAACCGAAGGCAGCTGCTGCCGTTTGCTCTGACTGCTGCCTGTGTAGTTATTTTCATGCATTTGCTCCTCTTTGTGAAAGTCCTTTTACCAGAGGTAATTTTTTCTTTGTTGGCTCAACCGGGTAAATAACTATTTTCATAACTTTTATTCCGCTGTTCATATGCAATGTAATATAGAGATGGTGTTCGGCGGATTATTGCTCTACCAAGAATTACAATGAACAGTGCATTCAGACAGATATGCTTCTCCCTGTGGTCAGGGCTATGTCGAATGCGGATCTAACTTATGCGGATTGCATTTCGCGTTCCAGAATGCGATAAAAGAGAGGTTGCGCTAATATCTATCTGATATTATATAGATATATTGTTCAAAACCAGCAAGATCGACAATTGAGGTTCATGTTCATGTCGCAATAAATTGTACATTATTTGGACAAAACCAAAGGCTCTGTCCAGAATTGAGACATTTTTCTCAACCTGTACCATCAAAGCTTATCAAAATTGAGGTTGAAAGAGCAAATCGTAGCCTGCTATGCTTCCCCGATGTTCGTTTTGATTATGGCATGATTGCTTCTCTCGGTTTAATCCGGTGGTTTATCTCACTGAACGCTGAAATAGCCTTTCCTCCGGGTTAAACCGTATTACACGAAAACTTGCCTCTTGATGTAAGCAATGCGAGTCTGGTCGTCGATTGTCTCAGCGCTGCTTGTCTCCATCTTTCATGCGCATCGGTGCAGTCTAAAAGGATAAGTAATGTTGAGGCAGAAGGGCATTGTCCAATAATTAGACACGTCGGACCGTGTTTGTTTTGGGCGATTGTCTTATTATTCGACACTTCATATAGACATCTCAAATCTCCTTCTGAACAGGCCCTTACGCTTTTAATACCGACAAAATTGGGTGTTGGAAGATTGATGCGTTTGCTGAAGAGAAATGAAGGGGTGAACTTTTTGTAGAATAAGTTGATAATTTCCTGAATAATTCATTGTTTAAGGAGTTGCGAACAAACGAAAATAATTTGTAAAATACTGATATGATGTACCTCCCGCCCGGCTTGCTCACATAGCGAGGATGTCAAGAATCGCGCTGCCGTTCTCCCGGTCAACCTTCAGCCAGGCAAACCATTCTTCCAGAGTGATATCTTCCCACGGAAGGTGCATCTCTTGCCACTGCTTTTGAAAATGGGGAAGATAGGTGGCGAGAGCGGCTTTCAAGGTCTGTTCGTCCGGTTTTTCCGGGAGCACATACATATGGGAGAGAAAATCGGCCAGTTGGATGACCAGCGGATATCCCTGCAGTTGCTCGGCGTTACCAGGTGTATGGTGATACCGCAAGGCGGTGATGAGATTGTCGGGGAACTGCCAGCGTTGCAGCAGCTTGCCGCCGACTACATCGTGGGTGATAGCAAAGGTCTGTTGTTCCTCCTTGAGGCTCTCCTCAGTATAGATTCCTTTTAGCCATTTGCCCGTATCGTATTTTTTACCGAATGCCAGCAACATGGCGAGTTTGCCTACGTCGTGAAGCAAGCCGGCGACGAAAAACTGGCCGGAAGGCAGATTGATATGTTCTCCGACAATTCTCGCCGCCAGACCGCAGGTAAAAGCATGATCCCAGAAGGCGTAGAGATCCTCCTCATGGGTTTTGAAGATCGGTTGAAAGGCCTGCACCGCAGCTTTGGCCAAGACAATGTTTTGCACTTCATTGAATCCAAGCTGGATGACAGCGGTCTCCAGTGAGCTGACTTTTTTTGGCTGTCCGTACAGCACTGAATTGGCGATTTTTAATACGGCGATGCACATGGTCTGATCAGGCAAGATTGCTTTGACCAGGTCATTTGCCGAGCTCTCGGGGTTATTGGTTACCGCGAGGACATTGGCAACGGTGATCGGCAACGGGGGAAGGGATTCAATCTGTTGCTCGATCGGTATTGGTTTTTGTTGATTCATTAAGGGTATCCGTTCAGGACCCGTTACCAGATCATTTGGCTGCTTATTCCAATTTTATTTCGGCTTCTTGTACTTCTTAAATGGTATATGAGGCACTGGTACTATTAACCCCGCTAAACAGGATAAGTATCTTCACGAAATTTGTTTAAAAACAAGAAACTAATTTCTAAGGTACTGACAAGAGGTATACACATTCAGCTACTTTTAAGCATAAGGTATTCTGACGGCGAGTGCAAATTTTCTGAAATCAATTTAGGGGCCGTTAAGAAATAACTCATGCTTTTCATCAATTTCTTTACGGCCCCTTATGCCGT
>JAHJLI010000287.1 GCA_018821785.1 Pseudomonadota bacterium | reverse complement strand
TGCTGCGTAGTGCTGGACGGCATCATCTCAACGGCGGCAGGACTTCTCGCCTATCGTCTCTGTCCGGGCGTTGGGGAGTATCTGGTGGCCGGCCATAAATCGGTTGAGAAGGGGCAGGAGATCGCCCTGGAGATCATGGGACTTAAGCCGGTCCTTGATCTTGACCTGCGACTTGGTGAGGGGACGGGGGCGGCCATCACCATGAACCTTATCGATCTGTCCTGCCGGATGATGCGAGAGATGGCCTCTTTTGCCGAGGCGGGGGTCGACAGCGGCTCGCTGTAGCGTGATTTTTTTGATATACGTCATTTTCGTTTATGTATCAAGCAAAGAGTGAGGAGAAAGAATGCACGAAGTCGAATACGATCATGCCCTCCTACTGGAGCTTGTGGCAATGAAGATGCCCTTTGGTAAATATGCCGGACGACGGCTCATCGACCTGCCGGAGCCCTACGTAGTCTGGTTTGCCCGGAAGGGGTTTCCGGAAGGCAAATTGGGGCAGATGCTGGCTATTGTCCATGAAATCAAGATCAACGGTCTTGAATATCTGTTTGCCCCCCTTGTTTAGTACCTTATACAAGGGGATGCCGGGACAGGCTATGGATTGGGCAACGACTGTGGCTCTGGGCTTGTAGTTGATTCCGTGGCATCAGGAACTGATGTCACAACAAAAAGGGATTGTGCCAACAGCGCGGAAAAACCATTAATCACCACGTCCCGGACATCTCCGACGCGGTCCGGTCTGAGGGCCTGGATGATCTCGTCACCGACACCGACCAAAGTCACCAGACTTACAACCAGCAGATACCTGGGTATCGTTTGGATTCGATCCGGCATCATTCTGGAAAAGAAATAGGTTAGCAAGCCATATTGCAGCAGGTGCAGTCGTTCCTCCGGAATGCCCAGATACCAAAACGCCAGCCCATAGCAAGAGATCAGCAGTGCAGTGAAGACAATACGCTCTTGCTGTATGGCAAGTCTTCGGAAATAAATAAAAAACAACAGAATGGTGAGGAGGGCGACAGTCACCAGGACGTTCAAACTGTCGCCGACCAATTGTCGAATACTATTCGAAAGTTGGCGAAGCAGGCCCGAGCATGAGTAAAGGAAAATAATGAAAAGCAATGATACTATTGCGTAAAGTTTTTTTTCTGACAAAATACATCCTTTTTCATGGCTTGGAATGGCGGATACGTCCAAGAAAATCAGCAACCGTCTTCATCCCTTTACGGAATTGGTCCAGGCTGAAATTTTCATTGGGGGCATGAACTCTGTCGCCGGGAAGGCCGAAACCGAGCAGCACTATCGGCACCTGCAGCACCTCGTCGAAGAGTGCGGCAATGGGTATTGATCCACCCTCGCGCATAAAGACCGGCAGAGTGCCAAATATGACTTCAACGGCTTCGGCGGCGGCACGGATATAAGGGTTGTCCGGATTTACTGATATACCTTTCCCGGCATGCAGGTTGCTGAGGTGGAATTGATACCCGGCAGGCATGTTGCTCTGCACGGCCTGAAGAAGCCAGCCGAACACCTCGTTTGGGTCAAGGTTTGCCGGGAGACGCAAGCTCACCTTGGCAACCGCCCGTGCGGGGATTACGGTTTTTGCCCCTTCACCGCTGAAACCGCCGCGAATGCCGTGAACTTCGAGGGTTGGGCGCAGGCCGATCCGCTCCAGTGGCGGATAGCTGGTCTCGCCCACCATTTTATTCACTCCCATTTCGACCAGCAATTCCTTTTGTATATGGAGGGGATCCTCCTGCCAGAATTGTTTTTCAGTAAGTGATGCTGCCGGGATGGCCGAGGCCAGTTGCGGGATGTGGATGCTGCCATCTTCGCTTTTCAGGCGACTGATCAGCAGGCAGAGGGCATGCAGCGGATTGGGGGCAACTCCGCCATAACTGCCGGAATGCAGATCTGTTTTTGCACCCGACACGGCGATTTCGGTGTACAGAATACCTCGCAAAGAGGTAATGAGTGACGGCTGCCCGGCATTGACCATATGGGTATCACAGATCAGTACGGCGTCGGCGCGAAGTGTTTCCGGATGGTTCAGAACATAGTCGCCGACTGCCGCTCCGCCGGCCTCTTCTTCTCCTTCCAGGAGGATTTTGACATTCACCGGCTGGGTGGTATTTGTCTCGGCCCATGCCTCCAGTGCGGCCAGGACCAGCATAATCTGGCCCTTGTCGTCACTGGCCCCGCGACCGTATATGTAGCCGTCCCGAAGGGTCGGCTGAAAGGGCGGCGAAGACCACTCGTGCACCGGGTCGACCGGCTGGACATCATAATGGCCATATATCAGCAGTGTCGGTTGTTGGCTATCAACCTGCCATTCTGCGTAGACTAAGGGGTGTCCGGCGGTGGAAACGATTCTTGCCTCAGGAAAGCCAATGGCCGACAGTCTTTCTACCGCCCATTGGGCGGCTCTTTGAACGTCTCCCGCGTGCTCGGGGAGTGTGCTGATACTCGGTATGGTCAGCCACTCCTGCAGCATGCTGACTATACGGTCAAAGTTTTCATTGAGATAATTGTTGAGCTTCGCCTGACTGTCCATCTATCCTCCACTGTCCTGAGTATCGCACCATTGTTCCTCTTTCGCATCGGCCAGTAATCGTAGTCGACATTATCCTGACCGGCAACAGATTTTTCCAGGAGTCTTCGAGGTAAGGCAGAAAAGTCATCGATAGAGTAGACAGGTCATACCAAAAAGATGTATTATGGTATCTGGCTGTTAGAGGTCGGCGATGAGCTAGATATATTCTGCTTATGCCGATTATTTAACTCGACTGGTAAATTTTCACCCGTTGGAGCATGCTATGAAATGGCTGCAGTTTTTCACCCCTGTCGCGTCAATTAACTGGGAGGAGGCCAACCAACTGGTTGCCGACCACCCGGACGGAGACGTACTTTTTCTTGATGTCCGGCAGCCGCAGGAATATGCGGCCGGGCACTTGCCGGGCGCAAAACTCTTGCCTCTCGGAGACTTAGAGAACCGCCTTGGCGAACTTGCCCGGGAAAAGCCGATTGTCATCTATTGAGCTATCGGTGGGCGTAGCAGGGTTGCTGCGCAGATGCTGGCTGGAAAAGGTTTTGAAAAGATTTATAATCTGTCGGGTGGTATCAAGGCCTGGGACAAAGAGGTCGCTGTGGGGTCTGAAGATACTGGTCTGCACCTGTTTGACCGGGTATTGAGCGGCGAGGAGGCAATCACTATCGGTTTCGGCCTGGAAATGGGTTTAAGGGATTTTTATCTCGCCATGCAAAAACGAGTGGTGCGGGAGGCGACCAAGGCCCTTTTTAGCAAACTGGCCGATATTGAAATCCTGCACCAGGAGCAGTTGGTGCAGCTTTATGGCGAGATTACCGGCACGCAGCTCTCTGTTGCCGATTTCGCCGAAAAAATTGCCGAACCGGCGATGGAAGGCGGCCTGACGACAGAGGAGTATCTGCAGCTGTATAAGACTGACCTTGATTCCGAGTCGGAAGTCCTGTCCCTGGCCATGGCGATTGAGGCGCAGGCGCTTGATCTGTATCTCCGTGCGGCGGAAAAAAGCACAGAGGCCGGCAGTGAGCGGGTGCTGCGCCGGATTGCTGCGGAAGAACGTTCGCATATCGCCAGGCTGAGCCACTATATCGATCATCAGCAGGATCTCATATGAAAAAACAGCTGCTTCTCATTGGTGGAGGTCATGCTCATATGGTGACCCTTGCCAACATACAAAACATTATCGCCAAAGGTTTTAACGTCACCGTCATTCAGCCTTCCGAACGCCATTATTACAGCGGCATGGGGCCGGGCATGCTGGGCGGGACCTATCAGCCGGAAGAGATCAGCTTTGCCACGCGCCGTCAGGTTGAGGCTCAGGGTGGCCGCTTTATTCTCGGCAAGGCCTATCGGATCGATCCACATAAACGCCTGGTGTATCTTGAGGGTACGGAGGAGGAGATCCCCTTTGATGTCCTGTCCTGCAATGCCGGTTCGTATGTTCCTAGAAAGATAGTGAAAGGGGATTATCCCAATGTTTTCACCCCCAAGCCTATAGAGGAGCTGCAACGGGCCAAAGAGAAAATTCTCGAACTGGCCAAAGACAGGAAAATACGGGTTGCGGTTATCGGCAGCGGACCGTCGGCCATTGAAATTGCCGGCAATATCCATCAGCTGTGCCATAGGCACGACGTGACCATGCCTGTCATTCAACTCTTCGGCAGCCGAGTTTTCATGTCCGGGCGGCCAGCCCGGATTCGCCGCCTGGTGAAAACGGCACTTATAAAGAAAGGAATTGAGATCCTTGAAGTCGGGCATGTTCGGCTCATTGAAAGTGATCGGATCTTTCTCGACAATGGCCAGGAGTATCAGGCGGATGTCACCTTTGCCGCTGTAGGGGTCAAGCCATCGCAGATTTTTGCGCGTTCCGGCCTGCCTATTGGCCCGGATGGTGGACTGCAGGTGAACGAATACCTGCAGTCGATCCGCTACCCCTTTATCTTCGGCGGCGGGGACTGTATCTATTTCGCCAAGAAGCCCCTGCATAAGGTAGGTGTCTATGCGGTTCGCCAGAATCCTGTGTTGTACCACAACCTGTTGGCCTGTCTTGAAGGACGGGCCCTGGTAAAATTCTCACCCGGGGGGAGTTACCTCCTCATATATAATCTGGGTGATGGACAGGGGGTTCTCGGAAAATGGTCGATTTCCTTTGCCGGAAAACTTGCATTTACCATCAAAGACTGGATAGATCGGCGGTTTATCAAAACATTTAGTTTACATTGAGGTATGTCTATGAGCAGCAATTGGGAGTGTGGAGTTTGCGGGTATATTCATAAGGCAGGCGAAGTCCCAGAAAAGTGCCCGGTTTGTGAGGCCCCTGGGAAAATGTTCAAGGAAATAGTTGTCGGGGCGAAGCAGGAAGGTGGTAGTGTAGCCGCCACCAGCGCTTCCGTGCGAAGATGGCGGTGTTCAATTTGTGGCTATATCCATAGCGGCAACGAACCGCCGGACACTTGTCCGGTTTGTGCTGCTCCCAAAAACCAGTTTGTGGAAATCGATGCGGATGGCAAAAAAATCGGGGTGGAGAGCGGCTTGGCAATCGTCGTCGAGTCGGTTGCAGGAAGTGAGAAAACCGGCAAGAAGGGCGGTTCGCTCTTTAATACACTTGGCAATCTGGTGCTGAAACTCCATTTGCATCCGATAACCGTCCATTTTCCAAACGGCATTATACCTGCGGTCGTGGCTTTTCTGGCGATCGCCGGGTACTTCAATATCGTCGGCCTGGAGCTGGCTGCCTATTATAATCTGATCTTTGTCCTGCTGATGTTGCCGGTTGTCATGCTGACCGGCTTTATTGAATGGCAAAAACGTTATAAAGGTGTCAAGAGCATGATTTTTATCACCAAAATATTTTGCAGCGTGGTGGTCCTTGCGGCAACAAACATTCTCGTTTTCTGGCGGCTTATCGATCCTGCGGTCCTGGCCCTGGGTTCCCCATCCAGGCTAATCTATCTTGGTGTCGCCGCCGGTCTGCTTGTTGCGGTTGGTATCGCCGGACATCTCGGCGGCAAGCTGGTTTTCGGAACACGGAAATAACATCGCTTGCTTGAGGTCGTTGCCTCTGCCATGGCGGAGGCAACGACCCGCATTGCTCTATACCCACTCTCTCAGGTAATTATTTCGGCAGGAACGGGGTTATATCCTTCTCATACCGATTCTTTACCTTGAAACCCTTGCCATTCAGGGCCTCCATGGCTTTGACGCCATCCTGGTTGGCAACCCGCAGTACCATTTCGGTAATGCCCGGATGCCTGTTTTCCGGCCAGCAGAAAAGGCTCTGAATGTTAATTCCTTCATCCTTTAATGTATCGGCGACCTCCGCCAGTTTGCCGATTGTGTCACGTACAAAGATGCTGAGGCGCACACTTTCATCACTGATGCCGATGGCCTGCAGCAACACCGCCATGACATCACTGCTGGTAATGATTCCGGCCAGTTCACCCTCTTCCATGACCGGCAGGGCGCTGATCCTGTTTTGCTGCATGATGAGAGCCGCCCTCTCAATAGTGGTATTTGTGGGAATAGTTACCACTGTTTTGATCATGATCATCGATACCAGTACTTTCTGCAGCAGATAGCTCAGTTCGTGGGTGCTGAGAGAAGTGGCAGGCGAAGCCCAGTTCTGTTTGAGATCGCGATCTGAGATGATGCCCACAAGTTTTTTCTTGTCATTTACTACCAGAAGGTGATCAATCTTCTTTTCTTCAATCAAGTCGCGTGCCTGAACGAGGGTGGTCTTGGGTGAGACAGTGATGAGATCGGTATGCATTATTCTGTCGATATACATGGTGTTACTTCCTCCGTAAAAAAATAGCTGAAAAGCAATTATCGGTTGAATAAGGTCTTTTCTGTGTGAATTCCCTTATTATAGAGAGAGTGGTGGAGTTGTCAAAGCAAAGGTCTTCTTCTGGACAGAATAATTAAGATAAATACCCTGACGAACAGAACGGCAAAGTGTTGACGGAGCCGGGAGAGTGTGGTTCTTTGGGAAATGAAAAATAACTTGCCGGAATGCCTGGTTTCAGAGTAGTTTGCTCAGTTATTTTACAGTCGCTATAAGGATTTTTTGTCTGCAGTCGATGATCTGAGATCCCATAGTATTACAGATTTCTACCCACCAGGAGAGATTGTGACACACGCTAAAGAAAATGGTCTGTGGATGTCCGGCAATGAAGCTATCGCGCTCGGGGCCTATGAAGCCGGAGTGAAGATTGCTTCCGGTTACCCCGGTACTCCGTCGACGGAAATCATGGAGAACCTGTCGCGCTATGAGGGTGTATATACCGAATGGGCGCCCAACGAGAAGGTCGGTCTGGAAGTTGCAATCGGTGCCTCTTTTGCCGGTGTCAGGGCGCTGGCTACCATGAAGCATGTCGGGGTCAACGTCGCCGCCGATCCGCTCTTTACCGCCTCCTACACCGGTGTCTGCGGCGGGCTGGTGGTCGTCAGCGCCGATGATCCGGAGATGCATTCGTCGCAGAATGAGCAGGATAACCGCAACTACGCCTTTGCCGCCAAGCTGCCTATGCTTGAGCCGTCTGACCCGAGTGAGGCGAAAGACATGGTGAAGCTGGCCTTTCAGTTGAGCGAGGATTTTGACACCCCGATAATGCTGCGCATTACCACCAGGGTATCGCATGTCAAAGGGGTGGTGGCAGAGGGCGAAAAAACCACTTCAAGCGCAGTCTGCGGCATCAACAAAATCCCCGGCAAGCTTGTCATGCTCCCGGCCATGGCACGGCAGCGCCGCATCGTGGTGGAAGAGCGCATGCAGAAATGCCGCGAGCTGGCCGAGACCGCAGCATTTAACCGCATTGAGCCGGGAGATTGCAAACGGGGGTTCATCACTTCCGGGGTCTCCTATCTTTATGTCAAGGAGGCCTTTCCCGAGGCCGCCGTTCTGAAACTCGGCATGTGCTGGCCGCTGCCGGAGAAAAAGATCCGCGAATTTGCCGCCATGGTCGAAGAGCTCATCATTGTCGAAGAGCTTGATCCCTTTCTTGAAACCCATATCAAGGCCATGGGCATTGTCTGCCACGGTAAGGACTGCATCCCCAACCAGGGCGAGTTGAATACTGCCATTGTTCGCCAGGCTATCGAACCGGGTTCTGGGCCGGAGCTTTTTGCCGCGGTGGAACTGCCCAACCGCCCGCCGAATATGTGCGCCGGTTGCCCGCACCGGGGAATCTTCTACAACCTTTCCCGGATGAAAGTCTTTGTCTCCGGCGATATCGGCTGCTATACCCTGGGGTTTTTACCGCCACTGTCGGCCATGGATTCCTGCGTCTGCATGGGCGCGTCGGTGTCGATTGCCCACGGCATGGCCAAGGCCCTGGGTGAGGACGGCTACAACAAGGTAGTCTCGGTGATTGGTGACTCGACTTTCATCCACTCGGGCATCACCGGCCTCATCAATACGGTTTACAACAACTCCGCCTCGACCCTCATTATCCTCGACAACCGTATTACCGCTATGACCGGTCAGCAGCACAACCCGGCCAGCGGCTATTCAATAAAGGGTGAGGCGGCCAGCAGTCTTGATCTCGAAGCCCTGTGTCGGGCGGTGGGGGTAAAGCATGTGTATACGGTCAACCCCCATGATGTCGTTGAAACCCGCAAGGTGTTGAAGGAAGCTGTGGAACTGCGCGAACCCTCGGTAGTTATCTCTCTTGCGCCCTGCGTACTCCTGCCGGAGATGAAGGAGCGAAAACCAGTCTCCTATTTTACCAATCAGGAAAACTGTGTCGGCTGTATGTCCTGCATCCGTCTCGGCTGTCCGGCCATCAGCTGGACCTCCTTTGGTGATGGCGAGGCCGAGAGTCGCGGCTATCGAAGTAGTCAGAAAGGCATTTCAAAGATCGATGAAATCATCTGCAACGACTGCGGCCAGTGTGCTTCGCTCTGTAAATTTAACGCCATCACCCGCGGGGAGGGGAAAAAATGAACGAGAATGGAAACATCCTCTTTTCCGGAGTAGGTGGCCAGGGCATTCTCCTGGCCAGTGAAATTACGGTATACAGCCTGTTGTCGGCCGGGTACGATGCCAAAAAGAGTGAGGTGCATGGTATGGCCCAGCGCGGAGGTTCGGTCACCGCCCAACTGCGCTACGGCAAGAAGGTCTTTTCACCGCTCATTGAACCGGGTTGTGTCGACATCCAGATGGCCTTCGAGATGATGGAGGCGGTCCGCTATCTCCCTTATCTCCACAAGGGCAGCAAGGTGATTGTCAACACCCAGAGAATCCTGCCGCCCTCTGTTGCCACCGGCAAGGCCGTTTATCCGGAAAATGTGCTTGACCATCTTACCCAGCGGGAAATCGTTGTCGTGCCGGTAGACGCCTTTGATCTGGCCCGCGCTGTCGGCGAAGTGAAGACCGCCAATGTGGTTATGGTGGGGGCGCTGTCGGCATTTTTGCCGGTAGACCCGGCAGTTTTTGAAGAGATTATCCGCGCCCGGGTGCCGGAGCGCTTCCGGGAGGTCAATATGAAGGCCTTTCTGGCGGGACGAAACGTCAGTAAATGATCAGGGGGAAACAAAAAAATGTCGGTACATTACTGGGATGAAGAAATGGAGACCCTGCCCAGGGTCGGTCTGGAGTCGATCCAGCTGCGCCGTTTGCAGCATCTGGTTGCGCGGGTTTACCGGACGGTGAAACCCTATCGCCGGAAGATGGAAGAAGCCGGGGTCAAACCTGAGGATATCAAAAGTCTTGCCGACCTGGCCAAGTTGCCCTTCACGATCAAGGACGATCTGCGTGACAACTATCCATTCGGTCTTTTTACCGTGCCGTTGGAGGAGGTCGTTCGGGTCCATGCCTCGTCCGGGACTACCGGCAAACCAACCGTGGTTGGCTATACCGCCAAAGATATCGACACCTGGGCCAACGTCATGGCCCGCGCCCTGTGCTGTGCCGGGGCCACCAAGGGTGATATGATTCATAATGCCTACGGCTATGGCCTCTTTACCGGCGGTCTCGGCGCTCATTACGGTATTGAAAAACTTGGGGCCACCGCCATCCCGGTATCCGGAGGCAATTCCAAACGACAGATCAATATCATGCGTGATTTTGGCTCGACGGTGCTGCTCTCAACTCCATCCTATGCCCTCAATCTTGCCGATGCCATGGATGCCATGAAGATTGATCCGAAGTCACTGTCCCTGCGGGTGGGCATCTTCGGGGCTGAGCCGTGGAGTGAAAGCATGCGCGAGGAGGTTGAGCGCAAGCTGAATCTGAAAGCCACCGATATCTACGGGCTTTCCGAGGTCATGGGGCCGGGGGTTGCCCAGGAATGTCTGGTGACTGATCGCGGCATGCATATCTGCGAGGACCATTTCCTGCCGGAGATCATCGATCCCAAAACCGGTGCGGTGCTGCCGCCTGGTGAGAAGGGCGAGCTGGTCTTTACTACGCTTACCAAGGAGGCCTTTCCAATCATCCGCTACCGGACCAAGGATATCTCCAGGCTCATTTATGAACCCTGCGGTTGCGGCCGGACCCTTGTGCGCATGGAAAAAGTGACCGGACGGACCGATGATATGCTCATCATCCGCGGGGTAAATGTTTTCCCATCGCAGGTGGAACATGTCCTTGTCGGTATAGAGGGCGTTGAACCGCATTATCTGATTGTCGTTGAAAGGGAAGGAAATCTCGATACCATGCAGGTGCAGGTGGAGGTCAGCGAGGGGATCTTCTCTGATGAAATCCGGGTGCTGGAAAACCTGAGCAAGCATATTCAGAAAGAGATAAAGGATCTGCTTGGAGTCACCTGCAAGGTGAAACTGGTTGAACCGAAGACCATAGAGCGCAGCGAAGGCAAAGCGCAGCGGGTTATCGACAAGCGTAAAATCTGAGACAGAGAGGTTATCATGCTGGTAGAACAAATTGCCGTATTCTTAGAGAACAAGTCTGGAAGACTGGCGGAGATCACTGCCATCCTGGCCGAAAACGCCATCAATATTCGCGCCCTTTCAGTGGCCGATACCGCCGATTTCGGCATCCTGCGGCTCATTGTCGACAAGGTTGAGGAAGCCAAAGCGGTGCTGCGCAAAAACGGCTTTACCGTCGGCAAGACCGAGGTCCTGGCGGTCGAGGTGGAAGATAAGACCGGAGGGCTGGCAAAGGTCCTGAAATGCATCAAAGATGCCGGGATCAATGTCGAGTACATGTATGCCTTTGTCAACAAAACTGGGGAAAATGCAGTACTGATCTTCCGTTTTGAGAAGATGGAAGAGGCGCTGGCCACCCTGCAAAAGGAAGGCTTCACCATTCTCAGCCGGGAACAGATCTGCAGCTTGTAATAGCCTGTGGCCTGTGCCTCTGTGCCGGGCTCTCTCAACAAAAATTGTTACCTAGTGGACCGCAATGTACTGGCAAAAAGATCAAGAGTGTCTGCCACGGCCGGAGCTTACAAGCTTGCAACTGGAGCGGCTTACCAATACCCTCAAGCGGGTGGGCACCAATGTGCCGTTTTATAGAAATAAATTCAACGAGTTAAAACTCCATCCAGAGTGCATTACCAGCCTCGAAGAGCTGCGTAGTTATCCGTTCACCACCAAGCAGGATCTCCGTGATAATTATCCCTACGGCCTTTTTGCTGTGCCGCTGCGCGATGTGGTCCGGGTGCACTCCTCGTCCGGGACGACCGGGACGGCCACAGTTGTCGGCTACAGCCGCAATGACATTGTTACCTGGTCGGACATGGTGGCCCGCATTCTCTGCAGCGCCGGGGTGACTCCCGACGATGTCATCCAGATTGCCTTCGGCTACGGCCTCTTTACCGGCGGCTTCGGCCTGCATTACGGCGCGGAGCGGCTGGGTGCCTCGGTTATCCCGATTTCCTCGGGCAACACCAAAAGGCAGATCCAGATCATGCAGGATTTCAAGACTACCGCCTTGGTCTGCACCCCATCCTATGCCCTGAAAATGGCCGATGTGATGATGGATATGGGGGTCAACCCCAATGGTTTGTCGCTGCGCTATGGGCTTTTCGGCGCCGAACCATGGTCGGAGGGGATGCGTCAGGAAATCAATGAACGCTTGGGGATTCAGGCGACCGATAACTACGGCCTATCTGAGGTTATGGGGCCGGGTGTTGCCGGCGAATGTCAGGAATGTAATGGGCTGCATATCAACGAAGATCATTTCCTGGTCGAGGTTCTCAATCCCGACACCTTGGAGCCGGTGGCACCTGGAGAAGTTGGCGAATTGGTGCTCACCACCCTCACCAAAGAGGCCTTTCCGGTTATTCGTTACCGGACTAGGGATCTGACCCGCCTTATCCCAGAGCCTTGTCCTTGCGGCCGGACTTTTGTGCGGATGAGCAGGATGCTCGGTCGTTCCGATGATATGCTGATTATTAAAGGGGTTAATGTCTTTCCCATGCAGATCGAGGCGGTTCTCTTTGAGATCGAAGGTACCGAGCCCCACTATCGCTTGATTGTTGAAAGGGAGAATAACGAGGATAAATTAACGGTCATGGTCGAGGTTGTTGAATCGATCTTTTTTGATGAGATGAAAAAACAAAGGGCCTTGGTCGAAACCATCAAGAAGCGCCTGGCGACGGAGTTGGGCGTTGGGGTGGAGATCAAGCTCGTCGAAGAACGTTCCCTTGAACGGTTTAACGGCAAGGCGGCACGGGTGATTGATAAGCGTCAGCTGTAAGGCTTACTCTGGTTGAAAAAACGAGCTGATAAATGGATATTGTCCACGGATTGGTAGTGCTGACAATCGTGCATACCCTGGCAGCTGCATCACCAGGCCCGGACTTTGTTTTTGTTTCGCAGCAGACCCTGGCCGGTGGCAGACGCAACGGGCTCTTGTGCAGCCTGGGGATTGCCCTTGGGTTGTCTGTCCATCTTGGCTATTCGGCCTTTGGCCTGGCAACCCTTGTTGCCCATTCTGCGGATTTGCTGTGGTGGGTGAAAATGATCGGCGGCAGCTACCTCATTTATCTTGGGATACGAGGACTGAGGGCCAAAGCCTTGGCCGGGAGCAGGGTGCTGGTGGTTCAAGCGCAACCACGGTCAGCGCTGCGGACTGTCGGCGCCGGTTTTCTCTGTAATGCCCTGAACCCCAAGGCGCCGATTTATTTTCTTTCCCTCTTTACTCTGGTGCTTTCACCTGAGATGCCTTTGTTTCAACTGGTAATTTTCAGCATCTGGATAATGTTTATCCAACTCGTCTGGTTTTCCTTCGTTGTCCTGGTGCTGTCCATTCCTTCGATAAACAGCCAGTTTCAAAGAGCTGGACACTGGATCGACAGGTTTTTGGGCGGTGCCATGGTTCTCCTCGGTATAAAAGTATTGTTGGGGAAAACCAGTTAGATCAACCCACCTTGAAGCGGTTGACCAGGGATTTCAACTGTACAGACAGCTCGGACAGAGCGGTTGCACTGTGCTGAACTTGGTTGCTGTTGCTCTCAACGAGTGTCGACTGGACATTGATATCGGCGATTTCTCTGGTGATGTCGGTAATAACAATGGTGCTCTGCGCTACATTTTCATTTACTTCGGCGATACCCTGAGAGGCTTGGGTAATGTTGTTGGCGATTTCGCTGGTAGCTGTTGATTGCTCTTCCACGGCCGTGGCGATTGCATCGATCATTTCGTGGATCTCTTCAATTATCTTCGATATCTTTTCTATATCGGTAATGGTTGAGGTGGTTGTGTTTTGCATTTCATTGATCTGATTTTTTATATCTATTGTGGCTATCGCAGTCTGCTTGGCGAGTTCCTTGATTTCATTGGCGACGACGGCAAAACCCTTGCCTGCTTCTCCCGCCCTTGCCGCCTCAATGGTGGCATTGAGGGCAAGGAGATTGGTTTGCTCGCTGATCTCGGTAATGGTTTCGGTTACCCTTCCTATTTTGTTGGCGGATTCACCAAGAGAAGCCATTTTTGTTGAAGTCTGGTGGGATTGACTGACCGCGGCTGCGGTGATTGACCTGGCTTTCTCGGTGTTTTTGGCAATTTCATTGACTGTGGCGGTCATTTCATCGGTTGAGGTGGCAACTATGCCGACGTTGCTGGAGCTTTCTTCCATGGCTGCTGAAACTGACTGAATGTTGGCATTCATTTCCTCGGCAGCGGTTGCAACCGAGGTTGATTTGGCGGAAGTTTCCTGCGCTGCGGTATTCAGTTGCCCTGATATGTCAGTCAATTCGGAGGCTGAGCCTGTCAAGGTATTGACCCCGACGATAATTTCCTTGACCATGGAGCCAAGCTGACTAACCATGGTGTTGAGAGAGTCGGCCATGACGCCTATCTCGTCGGATTGATGAACATCCAGATTCTTGGTAAAGTCACCGTTGGCCATGGTTTTGGCAAAGGCAGCTGTTTTGCGGATTGGGCCGGTAATCGCCCTGGTGAGAAAGATTCCGACGGTGATGCCAAAGACTATGGCGATGGCCGCAACAATCAGCATGGTAATGAGCGCAGAGCGGCTGGCAGCTGCCAGTTTTGGGCTTAATTCGTCTTGTGTTGCGAGATAGCTTAAATTGATGTTGTCGGCCGTCTCGATTATTTCTGGCCCCAGTTTGTCGAGCGATTTGCTGACAAGGGCGTTCCGTTCATTGGTTTTCGAGACCAGAATGGAAAATTTTGCCAGGTATTCAGCCAGGTTTTTTTCCAATGTGTCGACCATTGCCTGCCACTCCACACGCAGCAGGGCATCCTTCAAATCTACCAGGGTTGGCCCGAGCTCGGTAAGATCCTTGACCACCAAACCTGCATCGGCGGCGGAACCGCTGTCGAGAAAACGGCTGGTATGCGATCTGCCAATGAGCAGGAGACGGATGCTCAGGCCGGCAGTATACCCGGTGCTTGTAGCTCCGGTCTTGGCGGCCTTGTCCATTAGCTCGGTGAGAGTCTGCTCCATGGACACGCCGAGCCTTTCGAGAATCAGTACGAGACTGTCCTGCTCGGCTTTTAAGGTGACCATTTTTCCGAATGTGGTGTCATATTGGCCGATTTTTTCGTCAGCGCTTTTCAGCTTTTCTGCAAGATCCGGGTTTTCGACAGACTGGCGGGCGGTCGTTATGTACCCTTTGCTTTTTTCTAGATATTCTTTGTAGCGTTTGGTGTCGTTCTCAGTGCCGGAGATGAGAAAATCTTTGACACTGATTTGCGCCATCAACATATTGGCCTGGATACGGCCAATGAGATTGGTCTGGTGCGCGATGCCGCGAAAATCGGAAACGCCCTGGTCCAGCGTGGTCAATCCTCGCCATGAGAAAAGGGAAACGGTCATGGTCAAGAGAATAATGATGCCGAATCCAATCCCTATTTTCATCGCCAGTTTCATGTTCTTCATTTCGTGCTCCTTCAGTTGTGTAACTCAGTGGTACTGAGTTTGCAATTTCTGCCATTTTTTTTAATCTATTCAAAGCCATCTTCAACCCTTTTGAGTTTACAACTATTTGGCTTCAATTTGGAAGGGGACAGAGCAAAAAAATAGAAGATTCATGTGAGAAAGAGTTGGAAGAATTTGCTGAATAAAGGCAGGGAGGGGGGTATTTTGTGTCAGATTTTCTGAAACCCGAGGTAGGCTTTTTGAAATTTGGTTTTGCCAATGGCAAGAAAGTGCCGGTAATCCCATGTTTCGTCGGTTAAAAGATGACTGTATTCGGGTTTGATCACATAGCTCATGGGCATGTGTGGAGCCAATTGTGCAGTTATAATCTGAACTTCCTGGCGGGAGTATTGTTCTCCTTCAAAAATATCGAGTCTCGCAATCGCCGTTGATGGCAGGTGAAGGTACAGAACACCTTTGACCTCGGCGCCAGGATGAGCAACAATACCGGGATATTCTTCGTCGACAATTTTAGAGCGTTTGAAATCCTTGAGGGTTGCAGAAACGTAGTCGATACGACAACCGGCAACTTGGTGCATGATATCGTTGCACATCAGTGAACCGTAGGTAAAGAGGTCCGACATTGCTGTGATATTCCTTTAATGCAAGTATTTATATGACGTTGATGCCTTTCTAGATTTTATTTTGTCAGTCAAATAATATGGGCATATTCCGATAACTTTTTCCTTTGGAATAACTGAATCAAGTTGCCTGGTCTCATGAGTATTTGCCTTTTTACCTGTTGTCCCTATTCCCTATGTTTCTCTTTGATGCTTGGCTGGGTTGCGGGGGCGGGGGCGGGGCGGCAGCCTTCGCCTCATGATAGGCTCCTGCTCTGATTAGTAGTTTCATGATCTCTTGGTGGTCTTTCTGAGATGCAAGATCATATGCGGTTGCGCCGTCGCTGCGGCCGAAGAAAAATACCTTTGCATCGACCTCGACTCCCTTTGAGAGGAGAAACTCTACGACCTCTTGATGGCCTTCAATTGAGGCACCAATTAATGCAGTTATGCCGTTTTCTCTCTTTGCGTTGACATTTGCACCTTTTTCAAAGAGGCGTTTGACCTCCGGCAAATTGCCGGAAAATGCCGCTTTTATGAAATCAGCGTCTAACTCATCGTTTGTTGTATTCGCAAAAATCGTATTAACGAATACGAATGGTATTAAGATTCCGAAAAACACCAGAAACTGCATGTAAGGATGTTTCATTAGCATCAGGTTCACCAAAAGTTTTGTCCGAAGTTTTCTGCTTTGCAATATTTTGTTTTGACTGTGGCAATAGAGGAAGTTTGTGGGTGTTTCATCCACATCGTTATGAGATATACCTATTGGAACATGAAAAGAAAGGATTTTTCGATGCTTTTTAAAAATATTCCCGGTTTGCTTCTGGTTAAATCTCTCTGCAGCTCCAGAAGTTGTTTGTGGTGAGGGCTGATTGTCAGGCCCTGTTGCACATATTCTCTGGCACTTGGAATCCTCCTGTTTCGGTAGGCATCTTCCGCCAAGTCGGCATATCTGTCTGCAATCCTCGTTATCCCATTCTGCGCCGTGATATTCTCTGGGTCGAGTTGCAATATCTCGCTAAAATATTGATAGGCGTTGTCATCGGCAGGAGTGATCATATGATTTTTTTGAACCGCTTCTTCTGCCTTTTGGGCGAGTTCGGCTATGGTCAAATCTCTTTGTAAGAGAAGGAGTTGTTTGTGGTGAGGGTTGATTGCCAGTCCCTCTAGCACATATTCTCTGGCGCTTGCTGTCTTCAGATTGCGAAAGGCCTCCTCTGCCAGGTCGGCATATTTGTCAGTAATCCTCGTGATCCCATTCTGAGCCTCGTCATTCTGTGGGTCAAGCTCCAACATTTTGCTAAAATAATGATATGCGTTGTCATCGGCAGGAGTGGTCAAACGATTGCTTTGCATCGTTTCATCAGCCTTTTCTGCCAGATTATTTATTATCGTCTGTCGTTTCACCTCAAACGATTCCTGAAGTAATGAAAATCGGCCATCCTTGGGAGCTTGAAACATCGATTTGGAAATATGGTTTTTTACTTGGGGGAAATTGCTGACTTTCAGAGCCTCCTCTGTTGCAGCGCGATAGTGTTCTCGGATACGGTCTAGGCCGGCAAGGGCTTCCTTGTTATTTGGCTCCATTTCCTGAACTTGCCGATACAGCCTTTGTGCGGTTTCCAGTTCATACGGCTCGGGTCTGTTTTGACTCACAATATTTCCCGCTTGATCAAGAATCTTCCGAGCTATATCCGGCTGTTCCATCGCGGGGACTGGTGCAGGCTCGGGAGGTGTGGCTGGCTCGGAGGGGACTTTTGATCGTAGCTGCTCTTTTAAAGGTATTGAGACCACTCTTGGCTCTCCTGGAGGAAGAGGCTCTCCGATGTCCCAGTTTCTTCCGAACTCCAAGATAAAAGCTAAGATAACAACAACGATAGCGCAGAGGCTGCCGACAAGAAACAGCTTTACCCTGCGAGAACGCCGCGTTGGCAGTGCATCAGAAAGCCCTTCGGTCGATTGTGAAAAACGACCAGAAAGAGGACCAAGCTCTGGTTGTTCAAGGCTGCTCACCTTGAGAGCTGCAGAGCCATGCGCCAATATTTTTTGAGAAGCTGAGGAAACGAGCACTGTCCGACTGGTGGTGTCGATCGCGGGTGTAAGATATTGTGATAGGCCTCTTTTCTCGGCAGCCAATTCTCCCGCAAAAAGGCGGCCAATATAGCTTTCCAGAAGATGAGCATTTGGTCGCTTGTTAATGTTGAAAAGGCTTTCTTCGACATCGGCCTGCATGTGAGCGCAAGATTGATATCTGCGGCCGACGTCTTTTTCCAGAGCTTTATCGAGTATTTCATATATCGCCGGATGGAGGCCGGGGCAAACAACCTGCAGTTTATCATAATCCACGTACATGCATTTGCGGATCATCGTTGCTGTATCCCCGGAGTACATCCGTTTGCCGCTGAGCATTTCGTAAAGCAGTATGCCGATGGCAAAAATATCTGATCGCTTATCGATTCTCTCTGCTGCGAGTTGTTCCGGAGACATATAGGAGAGTTTGCCTTTGGCCACCCCCGCCTGCGTCCTGTTGTCGAACAGTTCCGCCCGAGCGATGCCAAAATCGATGATCTTGACTCTTCCTTCATAGGTAATAAAGATATTGTGCGGGCTGAGATCTCGATGAATAATATGCAGTGGCTGTTGCTGGAAATCCCTGAGAGAGTGTGCATACTCCATTCCCTCGCAAACTTTGGCAACTATATAGAGGGCTTGTTCCACCCCCATGGGGTCATTTAACTCTTTGGCTCTCTGCATGACACTCTGCAGGTCCTTGCCGAAGAGATATTCCATGGCTATAAAATAACTCCCGTCGAGTTCGCCAAAATCATAGATTTGGGCAATATTTTCATGCTGCAAAAGAGCTGCAAGCTTTGCTTCAGAGATAAAATGTGCGACAATTTCGGAGTCCTGGGCCAACTGTGAGAGGAGTTTTTTCAGGACAACGAGTTTTTCAAACCCTTCCGCGCCTGACAGTTTTCCTTTGAATACCTCGGCCATACCACCCGTGCCGATGAGATTTAGCAGCGTGTATTTATTTCCCAGTTTTTCAGGATGATTAATGGCCATAGGGGTAATTCCGGCACAGAATGAAAATAATTATTTTCTCAGTTCGCATTCAAGTGATATTCCAACCATAATAACATAAATGTTGCAATATTCGACTATCAACTTCAAGCAGCATTACAGGAAATGAAAAAAAGATGAGTCTCTTGTAAACCTGTTGTTCGATAAAAACACGATAACATTATGAAATTCATCAACTTAAGAAAATTTTAGCAGTGTTTCTATGTAGCCAAAACAAAACCTTGGGAAAAACCAAAAAAGTACACAACCAGGATGATCCTGGTTGAAGTACCGTGTTCAAAGATATCTGGTCACGGCGTTCCTGCCCTTCTTTCCGACAAAACACCAGGGCAATAATAAGGGCAGTTTTTTTAGAGGCAGCTGTAATGCAGAGAAAAAGTGGTTGCAGTACAGAAAAAAGTATATGAAAACAGGGAAAGGATAATTGGCCTGGTATACCATGACGGCTTGCCAGGCCTCATTTGCGCTTGGCGGCCGAAAGGCTCACTTTATCGATTCGAATCAGCACGTCGGACGCTTGTTGGAGAATGATTAATTACACTGAATGGAGAACCATGAGAAGCAACAACAGGCAGCCGGACTGTCTCAGGCCTTTATCTATTGAGAGGGGGCTGCAATATCAGGCAGATGCCTCGGTTTTAATTCGCATGGGCAACACCCATGTGCTCTGTGGTGTGTCCATTGAAGAGAAGGTTCCCCCCTTCCTGCAGAATACCGGACGCGGCTGGATCACAGCCGAATACGGCGTCCTTCCCTGTGCCACAAACAGTCGTTATCGCAGGGAGACCCAGGGGCAGTCGGGGCGCACTATGGAAATTCAGCGGCTGATTGGGAGAAGCCTCAGGATGATGGTTGATCTGGCCGCCATCGGAGAGCGTACTCTGCGGGTTGATTGCGATGTGATCAACGCCGACGGCGGCACAAGGACTGCCTCGATTACCGGCGGGGCCCTGGCGGTCCGCGATGCATTGATAAAGCTCGTCTCTCTGAATAAGTTGGAAAAACTCCCGGAAATCTTGCCGGTTGCAGCTATTTCTGCGGGAATTGTCAATGGGACTCCTTTTCTTGACCTAGATTATGCTGAAGATTCAACCGCTGAAACCGATGCGAACTTTGTCATGGCTGGTGATGGTCGGTGGATAGAGATCCAGGCTACGGCCGAAAACAGGCCCTTTTCCGATGAGGCCTATATGGCTATAACCGATCTTGCACGCAGTGGAATCGCCGAACTTTTCAATCTCTGGTGAGTGGGCAGGCCTGAGATGACGGCGGGGAAGAAAACGGCGTGTGGAGCAAAACCTGTTCATGGTAGCAGGGAGTGGGCAGTTGCGGAAATCAATTGTTGCCATGGCTGCCCTCACGGTTGCAGGTACTGTTACGCCCGTTATGATATGGTGGAACGTCGACGCATCCTATCCCCGGAGGAGTGGCAGCAATGTCGAACGGTGGAGGAAGATGTCGCCCGTTTGCATCCACTTTATCCTGGTCAGGTTATGTTTCCGACAGCCCATGATATTATTCCTGACAATCTCGACGTCTGTATGGCGACGATTGACAATCTGCTGGCTGCCGGCAATAAAGTCCTGGTGGTGTCAAAGCCACATCTTGAGTGTATTCGCGCACTCTGTGCAAGGTTTGGCGTTGCCCGCGACAGGCTGCTCTTTCGTTTTACCATCACCGCAAGAGATCAGGGACTTCTTGGTATCTGGGAACCTCGGGCGCCGGGATATGAAGAACGAAAATCCTGCCTTCGGTACGCATTCCGCCAGAGCTTTGCCACCTCGGTCAGCGTCGAACCAATGCTTGATACCCAGGATGTTGTAGCTATGGTACATGAACTCCTGCCTTTTATCAGCCATTCTATCTGGTTAGGCAAGATGAATAAGATCGATCAGCGAGTTGTTGTAGATTCAGCGGCTATGCGGGTGGCGGTTGAGATGCTGAAAAAGGGTCAAGAAGATACACATATTTTACGAATTTACAAAGAGTTGGCATCAGTCCCACTGGTACGATGGAAAGATTCGGTGAAGCAGGTAGTGGGCCTTATGCCCGCAGAACAACCCGGTCTTGATATATAACGAACGAGGAAAAAGCGATGCGCAGAAAATTCAATGAAATAACCGACAAGAAGGATATCGAAGCAATATTACTGGGGGCAAGAATCGGCAGATTGGCTACCCTCGGGCAGGATGGCTATCCATATATCACCCCGGTGAACTTTGTTTTCTTTCGAGGGGCCATCTATTTTCACTGCGCCCGGCAGGGCGAAAAACTTGATAATCTGCGGCGCGATCCGAAGGTCTGTTTTGCCGTCGACAGGCCCCTTGCCTATCTGGACACCGGCTATGATAAAAACATGCCGGTTTGCGATGTCGGACAATTTTATCAGTCGGTGGTGATTCGAGGTCGGGCGGAAATTATTTTTGATGTAGCTGAAAAGGTGGAAGCCCTCAATGCCTTGATGGCGTGTCATGAAAATGCCCCGGAGTTTGCTTTGATCACTGCCACAACCACGGCCGTTGAGCTGTGCACCGTTGTCGCGGTGCGGGTTGAGTCGATCTCCGCCAAGGCCAATCTAGCCCAGAAAAAATCGGCTGCCGACAAGGAAAAAATTTGCACTTATCTACAGCAAAGAGATCTGCCAGGGGATAAAGAGACTGCGGATTTTATTGGTTGAGAGAAAATATTCGTCAAAGAGAAGGAGAGGACAATGCATCTGATCCTGGGAGTGGTGGTTGGTTTTCTGGTAATGCTGCAGTTCGGTTTTAGCAGTGCGCTTATAGGATGCGTGGTAGGGGCGTTAACAGCAGAGGTCTTTGTTTTGCGCAAGCGTCTCGGGGGTCTTGAGAAAAAGGTGGCCGGTGGGGAGCAGCAAGCAAAGGAGGCTGAGCAGGAAGTTATTTTTGCTCCGGTGGCACCACCCAGTGCACACGTAGCCCCGCAGCGACCGAGGCCGGTATCCGCCGCAACCGGGCCGACAGTTTTTCCTGGTCCGGTTGAGGATATTAACCGGGCACCATCCTTTGTCGACCGATTTTTTGCCTCTCTTAGCCAAGGTTCTGCCGCATTTTTTATCAAGGTTAAAGACTTCTTCAGCACCGGCAACGTAGTTTTAAAAATCGGCGTTATCATAGTGTTTTTTGGAGTTGCCTTCCTGTTGAAATACGCCGCCCAGCGCAATATGGTGCCTCTTGAGCTGCGTCTTATCGGTGTGGCCCTTGGTGGTCTCGCCCTGCTCGGGGCAGGTTGGTGGCTGCGCCACACCAAAACCGGTTACGGTCTTGTCCTGCAGGGCGGAGGTGTTGGTGTTCTTTACCTTGTGGTTTTCGGTGCCGCCAAACTTTACGGCCTGCTGCCCCTGGTTCTCGCTTTGGCGGTAATGGTCGGACTTGTAGCCCTCTCCTGTCTGCTGGCGGTTCTTCAGGATGCAAGAGCGCTTGCGGTGTTCGGGGTTGTCGGCGGTTTTCTCGCCCCGGTTTTGATGTCCACGGGCAGTGGGAGCCATGTCATGTTGTTTTCCTATTATGCTCTCCTCAACGCCGGGATTTTCGGTATCGCCTGGGCCAAGGCATGGAGGGAACTCAATCTCATCGGCTTTCTTTTTACCTTTGCCATCGGCACCCTGTGGGGCAGTTCCGGATATCGACCGGAGCATTTCGCCACCACGGAACCCTTTCTCCTCCTCTTTTTCCTCTTTTATGTTTTGATTTCCATTCTTTTCGCCCATCGCCAAAATGTCAACCTCCGGGGGTTTATAGACGGCCCGCTGGTTTTCGGTCTGCCGCTGGTGGTATCCGGTCTGCAGTATTATCTCGTACGGGACAGTGAGTACGGCATGGCCTTGTCGGCGCTGGGCTTTGGTCTCTTTTATCTGTCGCTGGCCCTATTTCTCTGGCGAAGGCTGTCCGAATCGATGCATCTTCTCTGTGAGGCGTTTCTTGCCCTGGGCGTGGTATTCGGCAGCCTGGCCATCCCGCTTGCTCTCGACGGTCACTGGTCGGCTTCGATCTGGGCCCTAGAGGGTGCCGGCATGGTCTGGGTCGGGGCCAGGCAGCAGAGGGTTCTTGCCCGTCATTTCGGTCTGCTTCTGCAAATTGCCGCGGCCTTTATTTTCCTTGATTCGGTATTGTATCCCCTGGGAGCACTGCCCTTTGCCAACCGCTATTTCCTCGGTTGTCTGTTTTTATCGTTGGCAGCTCTCGTTTCCAGCTATTTTCTTGATCGTCACCAGCACCTCTTGAAAAGTTGGGAGCGCTATTACCCTTTGCCCCTGCTGATTTGGGGACTTGCCTGGTGGTATCTGGGGGGCGTGCAGGAAGCGGATAGACAGTTTCCGGTGCGCGAGGAGGTGCATGGATTTCTTCTCTTCTGCAGTGCCACGTCGATTCTTGTAGGCATTGTTGTCAGAAAGTTGCAGTGGTCGCGATTGACCCTTGCCTTGCTTCTGCAGTTGCCGGCCATGGTTATTCTCGTGCCGGTCAGCTTCTTGGGGTTCCATGGTACGTCGCATCTGTTGTCTGGCTGGGGAGGGGTTGCATGGACCATTGCCTTTATCGTTCAGTACAGGATTCTTTACCTGTTTGCCGATAAGTGGCCGAAAAAGAGTGAGGTTGCCTGGCATCTCGGCAGTATGTGGCTGCTGCTCTTTGTGGTAAGTCATGAGGCCGTCTGGGCGGTTGGGCAGGTCGCCGGGATTTCGCCGATCTGGTCGATGATCTGCTGGTCACTGGTGCCGAGCGGCGGAATTGTCCTGCTCATGCGACTGGCGGGGGGCAGCTTGTGGCCGGTCGGTAAATTTCCCGATGCGTATCTTGGCGCGGGAGGTGCTCTACCAGCTGTGGTTCTTGTTCTGTTGATTTTTGCCTCTTTTCGGCTGGCAGGAGACCCGGCACCTCTTCCCTATCTGCCACTCGTTAATCCTCTGGAGTTGAGCGGGCTTCTGGCAATTCTCATCCTCTTTCGCTGGGTATCGCAGTGCCGGAAGAATGAAACTCCTGTCAGGTATCTGCCGGATAAGTATGTGCTGGGCCTGGTCGGCATTCTGCTCTTTTTCATGCTCAACAGCATAGTCGCCCGCACAGTACATTTTTTTGCAGGAATTCCCTATTACCCTGATTCGCTGTATCATTCAGCAATTTTCCAGGCGGCGATCGCCGCCCTCTGGGGAACCGGGGCTCTGGCGATCACCATCTGGGCGACCCGACGGGGCAGCAGGACTCTGTGGGCGATAGGCGCCGTTCTCCTGGCTATGGTGGTAGTCAAACTCTTTCTCGTGGATCTCTCCGGGACCGGGACAATCGGCCGTATCGTTTCCTTTCTGGTGGTTGGCGGTCTGATGCTTATTATAGGCTATTTCTCACCGATTCCGCCCAAAACAGGGGAGGACAAACAATGAAACATTTACTGATCCTGCTGGTAATTCTCTTGTCCGCCGTACATGTCCAGGCTGAAGAGATAACGACCGTAGATTTCGCCGCAGGCTATTACCTGGAAATCGTCGGTGCCGGTCCGTTCCATGTCCTGGAATTACCCCTTGAGGTGTATCGCACGGTACGCCGTTCCGATCTTGGCGATATTCGGGTGTTCAACGGTGCCGGGGAGGTGGTTCCGCACGCGCTGCGAAATGTGACAATAGGACCGGAGGCGGTGCGGCAGAAACAGGGTATTCCGTTTTTCCCCCTGCACTGGAATACCATGGCGACCGGACAGGCCGACCTGACCATGCTGGTTACCCGCAATAGTGTCGGCACCATCGTCAATATCAATGCGAGTTCGCTGCACAACCCGGAGGAAGCACCGATAACTGAGTATCTGCTCGATCTCAGTGGGCTGAAGTGGCCGGTCGGAGGATTGGAGTTCACCTGGGCGGCGAGCCAGGATTCTTCGATTTTCAATATAAGCCTGCAGCACAGTAATGATCTTCAGCGCTGGACCCCCCTGGTGGCAACAGCGGCCCTGGTCGACCTGCAGCATGGTGGAGAGCGAATAGAAAAAAGGACCGTGCCGCTTGCTTACAAACCGCTAAGATATCTTCGACTCACCCGGCAGGGGAAAGGGCCGTCCCTGCATCTCACCCAGGTTGTCGGCTTGTCGCAGATTATTCCGTCTCTGCAGCGACGCCAATGGATTGATCTGGCAAATGGAAGCGTGCAGCCTGGTGATAAAGAACTGACTGTTCTTTATGAAACGTCCGCACGCCTGCCGGCCGGCAGTGCGCAGATGATCTTTCGCGACAAGAATCCTCTGGCCAGGATTGCTCTTCAGTCGCGGGCCGACGAAAAAGATCCCTGGCGGACCCGCTGTGAGCAGGTGTTTTATAGCCTCAGCTTAGCCGCTGCCGAGGTGCGCAACGAACCATGCACCTTTTCCCCGACTTCCGATCCTCTGTGGCGGGCTCTGGTGCGGGAGGACGGAGCGGGGATTGGCGTTCGGGGCCAGACCCCGATCCTGCAGCTTGGCTGGACACCCAATGAATTGTTGTTCGTTGCCAGGGGTGCGCCGCCCTATCTTCTTGCTTTTGGTAGTGCCAAACTGGAACATCAGGAGGGGAAGGGGGAGAGTGAAATGATTCTGCAGGCGGCAGGGACTGCCCAGAGAAGTCAGGGCGTTGTACCGGCTCGTTTGGGAAAAAGGATTGAACTGGCCGGTGAAAAAGCCCTGCAGCCGATTCCTCCGCCACCGCCCTGGAAAAAATGGTTGCTCTGGGCGACTCTCATCCTCGGAGTCGGCCTGTTGGCATCCATGGCTCGAAGTCTCGTAAAAGAAATGAAAAAAAAGGAAGAAAAGCGGACGACGGAAGAGCCTTAACCGTGTATGGTGCCCTTCGGTCTAGTGAGAGAGGGGTGTAATGTCGATTGTGAAGCAGAATTACATGAGAAAAAAAAACTATGTTTCGTTCATTTTACCAAAGTAAAAGATGGTTTTTCTGGGCCTATGGCGGCGGTTTGACCCTGTTTGTTGCATTGTTTGTCCAGGTCGAATTGACCGTGCAGATCAACGCATGGTACGGCGCCTTTTACAATATTCTGCAAAAGGCCACCGAGCATAAGGTCGAAGAACTCTGGTCGAACATGGCGCAGTTTGCGAGGATTGCCTTCCCCTATGTACTGATTGCCACCCTGACCTCATATTTTACCAGGATCTATTCCTTTAAATGGCGGGAAGCCATGACCTTTTCCTATGTCGCCAAATGGCAGACGGTGGAACAGGAGGTTGAAGGCGCCAGTCAACGTATTCAGGAGGATATCTACCGCTTTGCCAGAATTGTTGAGAGCCTAGGTCTGCAGGTCGTCAGGGCGGTCATGACCCTGATCGCCTTTCTACCGATACTCTGGACCCTGAGTAAAGGGGTTGAACTGGAAATGATCAAGACTATCCCTGGCAGTCTGGTGTGGGTGGCGCTCGTAGTATCCCTCGGTGGCTTACTGATTTCCTGGTTTGTCGGAATCAAACTGCCCGGCCTTGAATATAACAACCAGAAGGTGGAAGCGGCTTTTCGGAAGGAGCTGGTCTATGCCGAGGACGACAAGGTCAATTACGGCCGGACCGAGACCATCGTCGAACTGTTTATCGGCCTGAAATTCAATTATAATCGGCTTTTTCTGCACTACGGCTATTTTGATATCTGGGTTAATTTCTTTGAGCAGCTAATGGTAATAGTCCCGTATCTGATCATGGGACCGGGACTGTTTACAGGGCTTATCACCCTCGGAGTGCTGGTGCAGGTATCCAATGCCTTTAGCAAGGTGCGCGAATCTTTTTCAATCTTTATCGCCAACTGGACCACCATCACTGAACTTCGCTCCATATATAAACGATTGCAGGAGTTTCAGCTCAATATCAACTATTGATGTAACGGATTGGGGTGGGTTGCCTTTTTTTCAAAAAACGGGCTTCAGGTCGCCTTCCTTGATTGGTTGCAGATGGGGCAGGCTTGCATGCGGAGGGGTTTTTCCAGATGACTTGCCGCCAGGAGATCAACATCCTGAAAGATGTTGGCGGTTGGGCCGTCGGCCATGATTCTGCCCTCGTGAATAACTATGGTGCGCTCGCAGAGGTCGAGGACCATATCAAGATCATGGGTGGCGATAATCTTGGTGTGCTGAAATCCGCCAAGAAGCTCTATAAGTGTGCGTCGTGCCTTCGGGTCGAGATTTGAGGTGGGTTCATCCATGACCAGAATGTCCGGGCTCATCGAGAGCACGGTGGCAATGGCCACGGCCCGTTTTTCTCCGCCGGACAGCTTGTAGGGTGGGCGGTTTCTGAGGTGCGTCACATTGGTACGGGTGAGGGCGTCGTTGACCCGCAGTTCAACTTCTTCCGGGGGCAGGCCAAGATTCTGCGGGCCGAAGGCGACATCCTCGTAAACCGTCGGCATAAACAGCTGGTCGTCGGGATTCTGGAAAATCATTCCGACGGTTTTGCGGATATTGGTAACCGTGGCTTTGGTCAGCGGGAAATCGCCGATGCGCACCATCCCGGTCTGTGGGGTAAGATAGCCGTTCAGATGCAGGAGCAAGGTCGATTTCCCCGCGCCATTGGCCCCGACCACTGCCACCGATTCGCCATGATGGATGCGAAAGGAGATGCCGCGCACCGCCTTGGTGCCGTCTGGATAGGTATGGTTGAGATCCTGGACCTCGACGATGTGGTGACTCATAATGATAATCCCGTTACAAACCTGCCAAGCATCTCCGGCAGATCATAAGAACGCATAAGGAAGAAGAGGGTGGCGCAGCTGGTAAGGACAAAGAGGTCGGATGCGGTGATACGAAGAACCTGACGAATCCGAAGAGTGCCGTCAAAGCCTCGGCACAGCATGGCCAGATGAATCCGTTGGGCCCGGTCAAGGGTCCTGAGCAGCAGTTGCCCGACTAGGTGGGCAAAGGTCTTCAGGCTCATAGCCCGCCGCTGAAAGGATCGCATACTCCGTGCACGGTACATGGAGAGGCCCTCGTCTATGAGGACAAAGATATAGCGGTAGAGAATGAGGAGCTGGACCGCAAAAATTTTCGGCATGCCCATTTTCACCATGGCCATGCAGACCGCATTGAAACCGGTGGTGGCGATGAGAATGAGCACGGCGCTGACGGTAAGGGTGAAGCGCAGGAGGATGGAAAGAAAGGAGAGCCAGCCACCTGTGACGGTAAAGGTGCCTATCTGCAGGAGTGGTTGCTGGTCGAGAAAGGGATTGAAGATACCGACCATGACGGCAAAAGGTGAAACAAGGAGAAGTTTCTTTCCGAGATATTCGGCCGGGATGTCGGCAAGGCCCATAATAATAACAAGAAAGAGACCAAAGGGCAGCATCGCCGAGATTATGTATTTGTCGAAAGAGACGACGGCAAGCATGAAGAGGGCGACCGTCAACACCTTAACCCGCGGATCGAGGCGATGGACGATGGTGTTGCCGCCGGCCAAAGCCTCGAGGTAGCTCAGATCAAAAAAAGCGGATTCGATTTTTGCCATGCGGCAGCTCCTTGACACGGGTCTCGACATAACAACGGGCAGAGGTGGCACAATACCACCACTGCCCGTGGATGACAAGGTTTGGCTGGAAGGCTTTTAGCTTATGCGGCTTGCCTTCGTTTTCGGAGGAGCATGCCAATAATTAAGGCCAGAATCAGGGTCAGAGCACCACCGACAAGGCCTGAGGTTGTGGTGCCGCTGTCGACCACAGGCCATTTTTGTTCTTTTGCTTCGCCGGCGGCGTCAGGGCTTGTGGTCTTGAAACCGTAATCCGGCAGGAAGGCAATTTTCTCCTGCAGGGCGGCAAGACTGTGATGGATGCCCTTTTCCGGGCTTTCCAACTCTTCCTTGCCGGATACCTTGGCCATCGACCATTCCAGACCGTCCGGAGAAGAAGAGGCGAACCAGGACAGGGCCCCGCCGATGACCATTGCGGCAACCGCAATCGTTGCGACTATCCTGCCCATAGCCAGATTGCCCAGAGGTTTACTGTTTGCCGTAAGTTCGAGAATCTCCGGCCGTGCCCGCCAGATAAAGGTGACCACCGCAGTGGTAACAATACCTTCAACCAGGCCGATGGCCAGATGGATGGGCAGCATCACCGAGAGAAAGGCCGACAGCGGCAATTCGGAAATCCCCGACGCTACGGTCTCGAAGACCACGCCCAGTGCCCCCAGTTGCAGACCGACAACCGCCGCGATGCTGGCCCCGAGACTTATGCGCAGCGGCGTAGGTTTTTGTCCTGCAAGAGGTTTGTAGATCAGTGGGTAGGCAATAAAACAGGGGAAAATCCCAAGGTTGAAGATGTTGCAGCCAAGGGCAAGGAGGCCGCCGTCGGCAAAAAACAGGGCCTGGACGGTAAGCACCGAGGCAATGGTCAGAAAAGCCGCGTAGGGACCGAGGAGTATGGCAAGGATCATCCCTCCGCCCAGATGGCCGGAGGAGCCGGTTGCAGGAATGGAAAAATTGATCATCTGGGCGGCGAAGATGAAGGCGCCGAGCACCCCCATCAGGGGCACCTTGCGGTCATCAAGTTCCTGCTGCACCTTTTTCGCACAATAGGCGATGGTGCCGGCGGTAGCGACCCACATTGTGGCGCCAACAGCGGGGGAGAGAAGGGCGTCGGCCATATGCATGATCTGTTTCTCCAAATAAAGTAATTGATGTTTATAAGGTCTTTCCTTTGCTTGGCTTGTTCACTAAGGAAATGGACCGGTGTCTTCAGTGCTATAATATTTAATAACGTAACACTAGAGTTATTACAAAATTTTCGAATGTGTGTCAAAAAGAAAATACTTCGGAAGGTTCAATACCTTTTTCTTGCTCCTTATGCAGAGTCATAACGAGGCGTTTTTTTAGACATTTTAGCTAGAAAAAAATCAGCTGAAAATCCAGAGAAATACCATGTTTGTCGAATATCCGCGTCGACGGTTTCGGTAGCAATCAGGGTGAAGGGGCATAGACATAGAGGAGGATGGCAAAGAAGTGTGCCGTACTGCCGGCCAGAACAAAGAGATGCCATACTGCGTGGTGATAGGAGAGTTTTTTCCATGCATAGAAGATCACCCCGAGCGAGTAGAGCAGGCCGCCGGTAACTAGAAGAATGATACCACCCGTTGCCAGAGACGCCAGGAGCGGTTTGCCGGCGATGACGATCACCCAGCCCATACCAAGATAGAGGCTGATGGAGAGCCAACCGATTCTTCGCGGCAGGACCATCTCGAGAACCATGCCGCAGATGGCCGATCCCCACACCAGGCAGAAAAGAGTCCATCCCCATGCACCGCGCAGTGTCACTAAGGTGAGAGGGGTATAGGTGCCGGCAATAAGAACATAGATCATTGCATGATCAAGCTTCTGGAAAATCCGTTTAATTCCGGGGGTGGGGATCAAATGATAAAGAGTTGAGGCCAGATAGAGAAGAATCAGGCTGCTGCCGTAGATCGCCGCACTGGTGACATGACGGTTTTCACCGTAACGGATGGCCTCGATGAGCAGAAAGACCAGACCGGCGATGGCCAGGCCCGTACCTATGCCATGGCTGATACCGTGGGCAAGTTCTTCTCGAAAGGAATATTGGGAGGTTTGTTGAGTTCGGGTCATAGGATGGAAATGTCGTGTCTTGACCACTTTCTGTTCGGTATGGCAAGGGGATTTTGAGCGACTCTGCAGCCATTCCAATTTGGTCGATCACCTGTCATTTTCCAGGTTTGTACGGAAGGAGTATGTCGGCAGCAAACTCACGGAGTCTATTCTTCCGGCTCAAAACCAATTTTGCTGATGGCGGCTCGGAGCAGCTGACGATCCGCGCCATTATTGATAAATGTAGCTTGTCCTGCTTCAAGATTAATAGTTATCTGCGACAGTTCGGGGAATTTTTCCAGAGCCTTTTTCACAGCACTAACGCAGTGCTGGCAACTCATTCCTTTAATATTCAGGGTATCCATTGCATGTTCCTTGTCCCGACGAGCGGGTTGAGATTTCGGTTGAGAGCTTCTGCTGAAGCATTCGAGTCCTCCATGCTGAAGATACAGGTTTGCGGCTGGCAAGGCAGAAACTCTATAAAACCATTGATGGCTATAAGCATTAGTGCACCATAAACATTCTGTTGCTATTTGCGAAGTTGGGTGGTGCATTGAAGATCTCGGTTATTTTCCGATGCACGAGGAAAAGGGATGCTCCACGCTGGTTTTCTCGCCAGGAACAGCGCACCGACCGTGTATTCCGAGGTTTTCACCGGAGTCCTTCCGAGTTCTGCAACTTCAATAAAGCCCGCCTTCTCCATCAATATGATTTGATCCCCCCCGGGGATCGCACCGCCTATTCATTGTGACCATGATTCAACTCCCGCCGCAAGATGTGGCGGAAGCTCCTTGTCTAGAATTATATCGGCAAACTGGAGTCTTCCTCCTGGCTTCAAGACCCGGCGAATTTCGGCAAAGAGGTTTGGTTTATCCGGACTGAGGTTGATGACGCCGTTTGACAATACCACATCAAAGGTCTGGTCAGAGAAGGGCAAGGATTCTGAACTGATCTCCAGCACCTCGCAGGTATTTGCCTGCAATGCTGTAAGATTGGCTCGCGCTCGTGCAACCATTTCCGGAGTGAGATCAACACCAAAAACTCGGCCGGTAGCACCGGTCAGACGGGATGCGGCAAAAAGATCAAATCCGGCGCCGCACCCTATATCGAGTATGCAGCTCCCCCCCGGGATGGTTTCGATATTCAATGGGTTTCCGACACCGCAGAAGGAATTGAGCAGGGATTCGGGAATTTGATCAAGCAACTCCTTCGAATATCCTAACTGTAACGCCCCTTCCTTGCCAACCATGTACTTGAAATATCCTGTGGCGGAGGCGGCAACGGCGGCATACTTTTTGTTAATTGCAACACGTATCTGTTGCACCTCCTCGGGTGAAAACGTGCCTGCCTGGAGCTGATTTCTTTGTTTAATGGAGGAACCAATGGTCGTCTGTAACTGGCGTCCGCCAGCTTCGTTTCTGGGGGGTCAGCCGCCGGATTTGAGAGTGCCTGCATTTGTCGTATTCATAGTGTAAGTTCCTGAAGGATAGTAATCGAGATTGCTACCTTATGTGTTGTGTTACTATAAGGAACTCAGTGGGTGTTTGCGAACATAAAAATTAATTTCTCAGTCCACTCCGATATTGGGGCTGATTTGCTTTCCTGAACTGTCATGCTTACCCTGAAAGACTGAGAAGATGATGAACATTTGTCTCCGATGCGGCTGGCGCTTGCAACCTCAATATTCCAATAGAAAAAGGGATCGTATCTCACCATGGCAGAACAAACATACAGGGCGATGATTCTCGGCATGCATTGCGCCGCCTGTTCGACGCGCATCGAGAAGGTCGTCGGCAACCTGGAAGGGGTGTCCAGATGTTCGGTGAATCTGGCAACGGAAAGAGCAAAAATAGACTATGACTCTGATGCAATCACGACATTGACCATTGCTGAGGCGATAGGGGATCTTGGCTTTACTGCGGAAAATGCAGACGATCTTCCCGATCAAACAAAAGAAAGAGAGGATGGTGAAAAAAGGCTTGCGGTCATGCGTCAGCGCTTGTTCCCTTCGTTTGTTCTGGCTCTTTGTATCATGGTACTGTCCATGGCACATATACTGGGAATCCCCCTGCCAAGTTTTATTGATCCACAGCGAGCACCTCTGAACCACACCCTCTTGCAATTTTTTCTTCTCTTGCCCGTTCTCTATCTCGGCCGGAATTTCTACATAAGCGGTATCCCTGCACTTTTCCGGGGGATACCGAACATGGATTCCCTCATTGCCATTGGTACCGGTGCGGCCTTTATTTATTCAACCTGGAATCTCATCGAGATCAGTTTGGGAATTGACCCGGTGGCACGCGCCCACGATCTTTATTTCGAATCTGCGGCGATGCTTCTTGCCTTGGTGTCGCTGGGAAAATATCTGGAGGCTGGGTCGAAGGCGCGGACGACCGACGCCATCAAGCAGCTTCTCCAGCTCGCTCCCGACACTGCCACCCTGATTGATGATAATGGTCAGCGACAAGTTCTGGTGGCGGAAATCCAGGTTGACGACCGTATCCTTATCCGACCCGGAGAACGAATTGCTGTGGACGGGACTATTCTTCACGGGGAATCGGCGGTCGACGAATCGATGCTCACCGGAGAGAGCATGCCGGTCCGGAAAAAGCAGGGTGATTCTCTCTATGGCGGAACCCTTAACAAGAACGGGGCGTTGACCATGGTTGCCGGAAAAGTCGGCGGCGATACCATGCTGGCGCGGATTGTCAGGCTGGTTCAGGAGGCCCAGGGAACCAAGGCGCCGATTGCCAATTTGGCGGATCGCATCAGCCTCTATTTTGTTCCCATCGTTATGGTTATTGCCACTCTTGCAGGCTTTTCCTGGTTTTTTATTGGTGGAGCCGATTTTAGTTTTTCCCTGCGCATCTTTATTGCAGTTTTGGTCATTGCCTGTCCCTGCGCCATGGGACTGGCAACACCTACCTCGATCATGGTCGGCACCGGTCGCGGCGCCCAGTTGGGTGTCCTGGTGAAAACCGGAAAAGTCCTGGAACTTGCAGAGAAGGTGAGCTGTGTGGTATTTGATAAAACGGGGACTCTCACCGTCGGCAGACCAACAGTAACCGAGATTATTCCTTTTGCTGCCTATGATGAAAAAATGCTTCTAAGCATTGCTGCCGCTGCGGAAAGCCGCTCCGAACATCCACTTGCCGAGGCGATTCTCAGGGCGGCCGAAACTGAAAATTGTAGGGAGTTGCCGGTAGCTTCTTTTCTCGCCATTCCCGGGCGGGGGATAACGGCGGTGGTGTCAAGTGGCGATGAGGTGTTCGAGGTGCTTATCGGTAATAGGGAACTGTTGCAGGAAAGAAAGATCGCAGGTCTAACCGAAAGTATTATCGGTAATGTAGATGAACGTTCGAAGCAGGGGAAAACAGTGCTTTTTCTCGCTGTTAATCAGAGCCTTGCCTCCTTTATGACTATCGCCGACCCCCTGAAACCTGAGGCAGTTGACACCGTCAACCGTCTCGGGGCGATGGGGATAGAGGTGGTCATGCTCACTGGAGATAATGTGGAAACCGCCTTGGCAGTGGCAAAACAGGCCGGGATTGAAAGGGTTGTGGCGGGAGTGCTGCCGGATAAGAAGGAGCAGGAAATTGTTCGGTTGCAGCAGGAAGGTAAAATTGTTGCCATGGTCGGCGACGGCATAAACGACGCCCCGGCCTTAGCTCGCGCTGACGTCGGTATCGCCATGGGGACCGGTATCGATGTTGCTGTCGAATCCGCCGATATCGTATTGATGACCGGCCATCTTTCGGGCGTCTGCCGGGCTATCGGTCTCAGCAGGGCAACCCTTGGCAATATCCGCCAGAATCTTTTCTGGGCATTTGCCTATAATATCGTGGGTATTCCGGTTGCGGCCGGAGTTCTGGCCATTTTCGGAGGGCCGACCCTCAATCCGATGATCGGCGGGGCAGCCATGGCTCTCAGCTCGGTCTCGGTGGTCAGCAACGCCCTGCGACTCAGATGGTATACGCCGGAGGTGTAGGCGAATGATTTTTTTTGCGATGCTGGCTTCGGTTAAAATTTTTTCTTAGTTCCGTAAGTCAGCTGGTTGTATCCCAGCCATTTTTTCAGGATATCGATAATAAAAGCACCCCAAAATTTTTCCGGTTTGATGGTTTTGGTGGTGGGTGCGGCAATTATTATTTCTTCGTCTTTCATTATTTCTCCTTTTTGGGCATCAGTGTCAGGTAACAGAAGATGGCTTTCGACACTGTTCCAGGAAATTAGGGATATTGCAACAATATCTAGCAGGATTGTTCAATTTTAAAAATTAGGAAATTATTCATGGAGGATCCCCTTGACAGCAATCATCCAAAACTTGAAAAAGGTGAATCTTGCCATTTTGGCAGGCAGTGAAGCTGGGCAGTACGGTTTGACCGCCGCTCCTGTTGTTTTTGAGTTTATTTTTGGGATCGGCGCTGACGGACTAGAGCCTTTTGAGGTGGCCCTCAGCGCTAAAAGCCCAGGAGAAAATTTGCTCTTAACCCTTACAGCAGATGAAGTGCCCCAGTTTTTCGGTCGTTTCCTCGGGCCGATCCGTCATCTTCTCGGGCTGCACCTCTTCCCCCCGACGCTCTGTTTACAGATAATTGTGAAGTCGGTGGTCGATGCCGATAACCGGGAAGTGGTCAAGGCCCTGGCGAAATCGACCGGGCATAGTGGCTGCGGTGGTTCTTGCGATTGTGGCTGCGGTTCTTTATAGCCACAGAGCAAAAGGGCAGACAACCGACGTATATCCTTTATAGTTAATCGACAGCACCGATACGGCTACAAACTTCAACCGCCAAGGCAAAGACGATATCTATTGGTAGTGGGGCGGAAATTGATTTGTCGTAAAGAATTTTTGCCTCGGCAGGAAAATCCTCATCTCCGGTAAAGTACAAAATCGCTATGGTGATTTCCTTGGCTATGGTGAACGAGAAAGCTGCGTCCGCAAGTTCAAGCGGTGATCCGCCAAGTCTTCTACAACAGTCGGAAAATCCCTGAAGATCATTGCCGAATCGATCGCTGATCAGGTTGGTCGGCAGGAGGTGCGGCCCGCGGAAAAAGGTGGCGCCGCCCGGTAAATCCTTCTCTGAGATCCATTCTCCTTGCGGTTTTATATCCAGTGGAAGAAGCAGATAGTACATAATGAACAGATAAAAAAATGAGTGAGGAGGTGGCATGGTTGCGTCGCTTCGTTCAATCCTGCCTTGTGTCCAGTCAATGATATACGTATCACCCCAAATTTGCAGAGCATAACTTTTAGAGGTTGGATCATAACTGCAACGGTCATTGCGACAAATATCGGAAGGATTGGCTTTGGCCAGGTCATTGAAATAGTTGTTGTCGACGTAGGTTGTCACTGTGTGTTTTCCCCCGATGGTTATTTTGAAGGTTGTGCTGGTAATCTTCATCATGCCTATGCGAACTTCTCTTGAAAGATCGGCTAATACATCAGTATAGCAAAAGTGCCTGGAAATAAACACTTGTCTTCTCGATTCACACTGACAAACCAGATAATCTCTTCGAGATGAGGTGACGGACTGGAGTTCCAATGGTGCTGATCATCCGCTAAGTGAGCTATTACCGGTGAAACCATTGATTTTTCTTGTCCATGAATTATAACAACAAAGCATTACAATTTGGCCTGGTTCAGTAACCACAGCTCGTTCCTGCCGGCCTTTTTTGTTGTCCACAAGGTGAGCCTTGGTTATGCCCACTGTGATTTGCCTTAAGAGGGGGTTTGGGATAGAGGTGATGCCTACCTGGAGGTCGAATGTCTTCTTCCTGGTTACAGGGGCGTAAGCTCGGCACACGGGTCATAGTCACACCCAAGAAGACCGTAGAACACGGCTAGTGATAGTGAAAATGATGGCAGCGAATAGCGATTACCCCGCAGCAAAGTGGCAGGAAGGAATAGCCTGTCACTGAGTTTTACGTAAGAAGTTACCAGACAGAAACGAAAAAATAAATGATGGATGGTGAATGTGTCCGACACGATTAAAATTATCCCGGTGGGAATATTGCTCGGGCTTATATTTTTCATCGGTTGCAGTAGATTACCGACTTACAGTCAACCGCGAGTTGAGACTGGTGACGTTTTCCGGTTCTCCCAGGTTATCTCTTACAGAGAATTGACTACGAATGATTTTCATGCCACGGCGCTTCCCGAAGATTTACGCAGCCATGGACATGAACTGAATGCCCACACTTCTGTTGCCATCAGGTCCCTACCTGGAGCTAAATTTGATTTTTCCTTGCAGGGCAACGGAGACGGTCAGTTGTGGTGCGGCCACGCTGAAAACCTGGTTTTCGAAGCAGTGATGCTTCCCGAAAAGAGTTGGTGGAATTCGACTTTGGCAAAAGACCAAGAAGCGTATGTATTACAGCACGAGCAAATACATTTTGCCTTGATGGAGGTAGCCGCCCGGCATCTCAATCTCAGAGCGACAAAAGAACAAGACCAGTTGGTTTCCTGTGCGGCCGATTTAGAAGCTGGAAAAACCAAAATCTCGGTCATTGTTGATCAATGGATGGAAGAATTGCAAGAGGAGACTCTCAAACAGCATGGGGAGTTTGACGAGGCCACCTCACGTCTTTATGCCCCGAAGGTGCAGCAAGGGTGGTTTGACCGGGTAATGAGGGAGTTGCAATATCTTTCAGACCTGAAATAAGAAAGCAAATTCATGTGCATTTTTCAAATCCTGAGCGAAACGCAAAAACCCCTATTGAGCGAAGCTCAATAGGGGTTTAGCGTAAAAAATCGGCGGTGACCTACTCTCCCACACAGTTACCCATGCAGTACCATCGGCGCTGAAGAGCTTAACTTCCGTGTTCGGAATGGGAACGGGTGGATCCTCTTCGCTATGACCGCCGATAAAGCGGTTTTATTATATAAACTCCCCAAGGGCAGGCTGACAGCGCCCCCTTCGGGGATAAGAATCTCTAAGAAATTCTCTTTGAAAAACCAAAGAGAATTTCAAGAGTTTCTAGATAATCGAATAGTAGAGTATTCAGTAGTTGTTCAATCAAAAAAATATGGATAAGCCTCACGGCTGATTAGTATCGGTAAGCTGCATGTATTACTACACTTCCACACCCGACCTATCTACGTTGTAGTCTCCAACGAGCCTTCAGATGGCTTTACACCATGGGATATCTTATCTTGAAGTAGGCTTCCCGCTTAGATGCTTTCAGCGGTTATCCCTGCCGAACTTAGCTACCCAGCTATGCTCCTGGCGGAACAACTGGTACACCATAGGTTCGTCCATCCCGGTCCTCTCGTACTAGGGAAAGATCTCCTCAAATATCCTGCGCCCGCAACAGATAAGGACCAAACTGTCTCACGACGTTTTAAACCCAGCTCACGTACCACTTTAATTGGCGAACAG
>JAHJLI010000315.1 GCA_018821785.1 Pseudomonadota bacterium | reverse complement strand
TGCTCCAGTACAGTTACATAAGCGACAAGCACGACGAACGACTCGGCCACAATATCCTGGCCGGGCTGGCTTACTTATTCACCTTTATCGCCGCCCTCTTTATGATCCTTAGCGGCTTTTACATGCTTTACCCGGAAGCTCCTTTCTGGGCAAAGTGGGGGGTGATGGTTTTTGGAAGCCAACAGTTCGCTCGTTATCTCCACCATCTCCTTATGTGGTGGTTTATGATCTTTGCCGTCATCCATCTTTACCTTTGCGTATGGAATGATGTTAAAGAACCAGAGGGATTAATTTCCTCTATCTTTACCGGTGCGAAATTTAAACACAAAGCATAAGCATCAGAGGGTCGAAATTCTCGTCCGGGGCACTGTCCAGGGCGTAGGATTTCGACCCTTTATCTACAATCTAGCTTCACGTTTTGAGATTGTTGGCACTGTGACCAACACCAGTGACGGCGTAGTAATTATAGCTGCCGCACAACACGACAGGTTACAGTTATTTATTGAAGCAATTCAGGAACAAGCCCCGCCACTCGCCTGCATTACCTCTATTGAAACCCGCTCCTTTACCATTTCCACCGAAAAGCTTGGGGGATCGTTCTCAATTCTGCCAAGCATTGGCGGCGCTACAGCCAACACGGCAATTCCGCCTGATATTGCCCTTTGCAACGACTGCCTCTCCGAGCTGCTCGACCCCGACGACAGACGGTTCCAGTACCCCTTTATCAACTGCACCAACTGCGGTCCACGCTTTACCATCGTCGAAACCATTCCCTACGATAGACCTCTGACTTCCATGAAAGTGTTTCCGATGTGCGATGCTTGCACAAAGGAATACCAAGATCCAGGCAACAGAAGATTCCATGCTCAACCAAACGCCTGCCCTGACTGTGGTCCCAACATCTCATTACACAATAAAGAGGGCATCCGGCTACCAACCAGCCCCCCCCTGGAACAAACTGCAATTTCCCTAAACAATGGACTGGTGCTGGCAATCAGGGGAATGGGTGGCTTTCATCTTTCGGTAAACGGTTGCTCCCCGCAGGCAGTGGCTCTGCTCCGCGAGAGAAAAGGGCGCCCGGATAAGCCCCTGGCCATTATGGTGGCAGATGTCAAAACGGTAAAAAGCTTTTGCCTCCTCCACCAAGACGAAGAGAAAATCCTCACTTCTCCACAACACCCAATTGTATTGTTAAAAAAGAGGCCAAACACAACACTGGCAGAAAATCTCGCACCTGGAATTGATGAAATCGGCGTGATGCTGCCCTACACACCGCTTCACCACCTTCTTTTCCAGCAAACCGACTGCCCCCAGGCGCTGGTCATGACCTCAGGCAATGTCAGCGGCACACCTATCTGCACTGCGAACGGTGACGCGCTGGCTCGACTTGCCTCCATCGCCGATCTGTTTCTACTGCATAACCGCGAGATCGTCACCCGGGTCGATGACTCGGTGATCAAGATCATGGCAGATCGATCGTTTATTCTACGACGCGCCCGTGGCTTGGCTCCCTCGCCCATCCAGATTGCCTGGAAGCTCCCAAAAATTCTTGCCTGTGGCCCTGGCTTGAAAAACACCTTCAGTCTTGGACGTGACCAGAGTGTCTTTCCCAGTCAGCATATTGGCGACCTTGATAATCTTGAATCCTATGAGTTCTACCAGGAGTCAATAGAACATTTTAAAAAGGTATTTCAAATCGAGCCGGAAGCTGTCGCCTGCGATCTGCACCCCGACTATATGAGCAGCAGATATGCGGCTGAAACCAAGTTGCCAAAGTACAAGATACAGCACCATCATGCTCATGCCGTTGCCGTCATGGCGGAGCACGGCATAGACGAACCTGTACTGGCGATTGTTCTCGATGGCACCGGCCTTGGCGATGATGGCACAATATGGGGCGGCGAAATTCTCAGGGCTGAGCTAACCTCCTATGAACGTTTAGGTCACCTCAGCCATCTTCGCCTCCCCGGTGGCGACGTTGCCACCACCGAACCGTGGCGGATAGGTATTTCTGCGCTCTTCCACACCTTTGGCACTGATGGCATAGCCCATGACCGCCTCCCGGAAACACTTCGAAATCTTGACGGTGGAAAGCTTGCTGTTATCTCTTCCATGCTTACAGGTGGCTTCAATTCGCCACTCACCTCCAGTTGCGGTCGACTCTTTGACGCAATAGCCTCCCTGCTCGGCTTACGCCAGTACATAAGTTATGAAGGACAGGCAGCCATGGAACTGGAAACACTCGCCAAAAGGGCACGAACAAGCTCTTGGCACAACGACATCTTGCCCATTTCGCACATAGATATTTTGTCTTTATTACAGGAAAAGAACGGAAAATGGGAGATTTGTTCGGCGGAATTTGTTAAAAGGACAATGGATGGAATACGCAGAGGTGAGCCGAAACCCTTTCTTGCCCTGCAGTTCCATGAGATGCTTATTAGCAGCATCACCAGGCTTATAGAAATTCTTTCTCTTCAGACAGGTATCCGTAAGGTTGTGCTATCTGGTGGATGTATGCAAAACAGCTTGCTACTTGAAGGCCTTTTCCATACACTGAAGAGTAAACAGTTTAAAATTTTCACTGGAAATTCGCTTCCAATTAATGACGGAGCGATTTCTTTCGGTCA
>JAHJLI010000286.1 GCA_018821785.1 Pseudomonadota bacterium | reverse complement strand
ATCTCCAGTATGTGCACGGTCTTTGCCGAATCGGAGGTAACTTCGCTGATCGCCAAAGGCCAAGATCGAAGGGAAATCGCCCTGGGATTGCACAGCAGTGTCATCCGCCGCGTCATCGGAATGGTGAATCGCGTCTCGGTTGCAGGGGATATTGTGTTTACCGGGGGTGTGGCTAAGAATCCGTGCATGCAGGTAATGTTGGCTGAAAAAATGGCCAGAAAGATCCTGGTACCCGATGACCCGCAGCTCGTCGGCGCCCTTGGCGCCGCTCTTCTGGCAGCGGAAATGCATTCGATATCAACCGATATGGATGGCAAAACTAAAGGAAAAAGCATATGAAGTTGTCGCCACTGCGAAATGATGGGCATGATGGCTAACCTGCCAAAAGGGTGCTTCATTATATGCAGGAGCAAAAGGCAAAAGGTCATCCGATTGTCGACATCTATCGCTTATGTCGAAAGCGCAATACAAAAGCAAAATGTCCATGTCGACATGATATTGATATTTCAAAAGAAGTGATTACCCTGAATAGGAACTGGAACTACCTAGGCTAAGTTGCACCGAATTGATATTGTTACACACATATCAAACTATTTGAGCCGACCTCTTATTCTCTCCTTCATTTTTAACGTAATCACTGCGAATATACCCATAGATTTTATTGGTCGTCATCTCTTGATGAATGGCCGGTGATCGTTGTGTAATGCTCCAGCCGCGGAGATATCTAGAGAAAATCGGGGTCAAGGAAATTTATAGAGCAAAAAAAGCAGACAATAATAAATCCGTCTTTTTTTCGTTATTCATATTTTTATACGCCTACTTATGAACATTCAGCACTTCAGGCAGCGGCAGTATTTCTTTAACAACAAGATTGTGATTTTTTGCCAATCGATGAAGATTGTTTATACGCTGTACGGCATCTGGATGGCTGGCAAAATAATGCGCGATCATTTTGCTACTTTTCGTATCATTTGCTTTCATTGCTTCAAAAAACTCCGTTGCGCCACCTACGTGTCCGTAATAACAACCCAAGACCTGCAAAGCCTGCTGGTCAGCCAAACTCTCTCGTTTCTGGGAATAACGAGCCTGACTGAAACCTGATGTCGGAGCAAACAGTTGAGTAAGGTCCGAACCGGGGCCCGTTATTAATGCGGCAACTGCAGTAAACACAATCCCTCTGCCCATCCCCCGCAGATGATCTCTGTTTTTGAAATGCGCAAGTTCATGAGCAAGAACAAAAGAAAGACCATTTTTCGACGACACCTTGTCCAGTAGACCGTCAAACACGAGCATCCGGCCTCCAGGAAAAGCCAGGGCATTAGCATCATCTGAATTAATCAGGTAAACTTTTAAGGGATAGGTGACCTGACTGCATTTCTGAAGCTCATTGACCATGTGCTGAAGTTCCGCTTGCCGTGGATCGCTGTCATCAACCAAGTCTGACTTCGATGGACTGACAGAAGAGAAGATAACTGCCTCCATCTCCGGAGAGAGATAACCCACTGCCAGATCAATAAACATGCCCAAAACCCAAAATGCAATGAGCAGAAAAATCATTATCCCAGAAAACAATAAAACAAATTCCCTGACCGGCTGGTCGTGGGAAACATTGTCATTATGTTGGGGTAACAATGGCCTATATTTCATGGCATCATTTACGGAAATAGACTGCGGTGCCGTAGGCCAATACCTCCACCGTGCCAATCTGTTTGCCGTTGCCTTTGCTAATAGATGAGGTTTCCAGGCGAAGATTAATAACCTGATCAGCTTCAGGGCAGGACTCTTTCATTCGCAATACTGCCTCCCGTCTGGCGCGATCGACCAACGTTTCATACGACTGGACGTTGCCGCCGAAAAAATTGCGGAGTCCGGCGAGAATGCGTTTAAAATAATCCACTGATACAACCACGCTTCCGTTGACAAGATGACAGCGGTTGATTTCCCGGTCGTCTCCCAAGACATATTTGCTGGAAGTGGTTGGAAGCTGTAACCAATGCTTCTCCCGCTCCTTGATGGATTTGTAATGTTTCTTTTCAGCGTGTCTGCCGAAAAAATATCCTAGTGAAAGGAGAATGGCAAAAATTATCAACTGTTCCATAACTCTACTCCACCGAGACTGCTGTGCCGTACACATAAATTTCCGCAGCACCAGCAGCAACCGAGGAAGTGGAAAAACGGACATTAACAACAGCATTGGCCCCTAGCTGTTTAGCCTGGGATTTCATCCGGTCAATAGCTTCATCACGAGATTCTTGCAGCAGTTCCGTATATCCTTTGAGTTCGCCGCCAAATATATTCTTTATACCTGCCATCATATCACGTCCAACATGTTTTGCCCTGACCGTACTACCGGAAACAACACCATAAAAAGCAGTGATTTTTTTCCCTGGAATTTCTTCTGTATTCGTAAGCAACATAATTTCCTCATGATTATTGAAAATGATTGAGAACATTGAGGGGGCAGCAGCAAAGCAAATAGATTCATGTGCTAGCTTGCAAGCCCCCTTGCTTTATTTTCAGACTAATGATGTAAGACGGCCAGTTACCCGACCACCCCTCGCAGATCCCACTGCGTGCGATTTTTCCGAACAAGGCTCTTTACCTGCTCGCTTCTTACAAGAGCATATACATGCTCTCTTTACTCTTCCCCTCAGTGAGGTTTACTCACATTATCCAACTTTTTATATCCGGCACAAGTTTCCTTTGAGGTATATACTCTTCACGATATTTGTTCACCGATATTGCTGTAAGCTTGCACGATATCTAAGAAACTTCGCTTCTGCGTTTTCCTCTGTAATATTTAGAAAGTCAAGGAAAAGTATCAAAAAAGTAGCTACACATACTGATAGGTAAAGTTTCTACGTTTATGTGCCCCCCTATAATTTAGTTCAGGCAAACCACACATAGATCACCACACAGGTCAACAATGAGCTTAATAAGCGTAACAAAATAACCAGTTCAGCAATCTGTTTTCTCGAAGCTCAACCAAGCAATGTTTGCAGTGCAAAAACCTGCCAACTGTGGGGAATATTCCTGCTTCGAGTCATCCCCTTATTCTTTTACTTTGTCACTATTTCTCTCCATTATCCGGATTTGTATCGGAATTTGGCACATTTTCTACACGAAATCATTTTTAGGCGAGAATATAAGCAGATAGTTCTCAAGCTGATGTCTTCCTGGCACAAAAGGTATACAGGTCCTGCCGGTTGTTTCAGAGAGTCAACATGCATGCTGTCAAGTAGTGCCATCTATCACCTCACAAAAAAAGCAAATACAGAAATATTTTTGATATTTTCGGTTTGGCCTCAAAGTTGCTATGAGAAGGTATGGAATTGGAGCGTGCTGTTTGCCGAAAAGCCAAGGCCAAAGGTCGAGGAGAAATTGAAAGGAGACAATGTTTATCGAAAAATTCTACAGAAGACCCGTTAAGGGAACTTGAAGGGGTGCCGTCGCCATACATAACCGGCGGTTGCGCCCTCAATCTAGCCGTGCCAGGGTCTGCTCTGGCTGAATTATTTTTCGGTTTTGAGCTTACAATCTTATGAAAAGAACTGGTTTTGTTTATGATGAAAGGTATTTGTTGCACAATACGGGCAATTACCATCCTGAATCTTCGAAACGGTTGGAAGTGATTGTCAAGAGGCTCGAAAATTCAGGATTGCTGAAACAACTGACGCGGATAAAGGCCGCCAAGGCTGACCAGAGATGGGTAGAAACAGTCCATCACGTCAGCTATATCATGCGCTTTCATGAGGCCTGCACCACTGGGTTAAATAAATTCGAGCACCCAGATAACAGTGTATGCAGAGACAGCTTTGATGCCCACGAAACTGATCTGATGTCCGGGACCAATCTTTCTACCGAAGGTTACAATTTTATTTCCGAGGTAATAATGAATCTGGTGAATCGTTGTTCAGGCGGGTGGGTGGTTTCTGTCCTTGAAGGCGGCTATAATCTCAATATCCTGCCAATTTTGGTGGAGAACCATATCAGGTTTCTGGCGGACCTCAAGTAACATTTATGCCTCAGTCATTATCCTGCAATATTTAAAAATATCAAATAATCTATGGAGGTTATATGTTTGTAAGTGAGAGAATGGCGAAAAACCTGATTATGGCTGGGTCGGACATGACTATAATCGAGGCCAAAACGATAATGGCAGAAAAGGGCTTTCGCCATTTGCCGATCGTTGACAGTGCGGGCAAACTCATCGGTATCGTCAGCGATCGTGACATTCGTGCCGCTATGCCTTCAACCCTTTTGACGAAAGCGGATTATGAAATAAACCTGGCGAAGGTCATGAATGTTCCTGTTGGGGCTATCATGACCAAAAATCCTCTGACCATTTATTCATATTATACTATCCAGGATAGCTTATTGATGATGCAGAAAAAGAAGGTCGGAGCCTTGCCGGTAATCGACCAGGAAGGTTATCTGAAGGGCATTCTCTCGGTCCGCGACCTGATGAGATCTTTTGTCAGTGTCTTGAATATCAATGAGCCTGGCTGCCTGTTGTGCATTGTTGTCGATGCCAAAGAGAAAACGGGCCAGATGAAAAAAATAGTAGATATTATTACGGAAGAAAAGATTGCTATGGGCAGTGTGCTGGTCGCCAGGGCATGGGATAACAATAAACGGGCAATTTTCCCCTATTTACTGACCAATAATATCATTAATGTAAAGAAGAAACTCATGGAGAATGGCTTTGATTTGATAGATCCGATGCAATGGTAAAGTGCCTGGGAAAGCGGCCCAACCCTGATTGGAGTGTCACCTATGCTTTATGACGTGGTAATTATTGGTGGAGGAGTGGTGGGTTGTGCAATCGCCCGGGAGCTCTCCAAGTTCCGGCTAAAGATTGCCCTGACGGAAGCGCATTGCGAAGTCGGCTTCGGTACCACCAAGACCAATAGCGGCATTATTCATTCGGGGCATCACTCTCCACCCGAATCCTTGAAGGGCAAATTGGTAGTGCGGGGCAACCGCCTCTACGACGATTTGCAGCGGGACCTGAAATTTGGCTTCAAACGCATCGGTGAGCTGGACGTTGCCCAAAACGAAGAAGATCTGCAGATCCTGGCGCAACTGAAGGAAAAAGGCGAGAAGAAAGGCGTGAAAGGCCTCGAACTGTGGGACCGTAAGCGCCTTTTGCGCGAGGAACCCAATCTCAGTTCGAATTTATTAGGTGCCCTGTATGCACCCGCGGCCGGGGTCATCAACCCTTACGAATTAAGCTTCGGTCTGGCCGAGAGCGCCGAAAGAAATGGTGTAAAGTTTTTTCGTGAAAATCAGATCTCCTCCATCGATCTCCATGACGGTGTCTTTGTTGCAAAAGGTTCGCGTCTTGAACTCCATGGACGATTCATCATCAATGCTGCCGGTGTGTTTTCAGACAAAATCGCTGAGATGGCCGGTTTGCGTGACTTTCAAATCCAACCCCGCAAGGGCGAGGAATACATGCTTGACAAGCGGCTCAAGGGTGTGGTGAACCATCTCATTTTTCCAACTCCTCAGCCAAAGAGCAAGGGTATCCTCATTATCCCGACCTTCGACGGGACTATCATGGTGGGCCCCACTGCAGAGGACGTCGAAGATCGGTACGACTTTTCCACGACTCTTGCCGGTGCGCACACCGTTTTCAGTCAGGTGAAAAAATACTGCCCGTCAATATCCGAGCGCGATGTTATAACCGAGTTCGCAGGGTTACGCGCAGTTGCAAACACCAATGATTTCATTATCGGGCCAACCAGGGTCAAAGGCTTCATCAACGTGGCGGGAATTCAATCGCCGGGACTTACCGCTGCCCCGGCCATTGCCGAATACGTGCGAGAAATCTTATGGGACGAAGGCCTGAAGTCTGAGGAACGAAGCGATTGGCAACCGGCAATCGACGGCCCGGCCCGCTTCGCCCTCATGAGTAACGAAGAGCGTCGCCTTTGGGTAAACGGCGATCCGCAGCGGGCCAAAATTGTTTGCCGCTGTGAACTGGTAACCGAAGCGGAGGTCCTTGACGCCGTGCATCACGGTGCAACCACCCTCGACGGAGTCAAGTTCAGGGTTCGTGCCGGCATGGGCCGTT
>JAHJLI010000029.1 GCA_018821785.1 Pseudomonadota bacterium | reverse complement strand
TTTTCTGGAAATTCAAATCCAAAGGCCCAGGAAGACCTGAAGTCAGTCGTGAAAATCGTCATCTTGTCAGGAGGATGGCCAAAGCCAATCCAAGCTGGGGTGCGCCCAGAATTCATGGGGAATTGCTCAGGCTGGGTTTCGAGGTTTCCGAACGAACCGTATCGAACCTGATGCCCCGGTATTCGAAGAATTCAGAGCCGTCTCAGAGCTGGCGAACTTTCCTGAAAAATCATGCGGGCAAGTGTTCGATTGACCTTTTCAGTGTTCCGACAGCCACCTTCAACACCTTGTTCGTTCTGGTGATCCTCTGCGACAGCCCACGCAAAGTCGTACCTTCAAACACTTGCTTGTTTTCGATATGTGTGTTTTTCTTGACGAGTGTCATTTAATGGGTGGCCCCATGCCTATGGGTAGAGAAATCTCGGATCGGTAAATGAAAGAGATCTGTTGTTGAATTGCCTGACTTAAAATCACAGTATAAATGAAAATATTATGCAAAGATCCCAGTTGATCGTTGTGAATCCGTCTTGTATGGTAACTGTATGTATAAAACATTAAAACTGTCAAGGTATCTGCACTGTCTTTTTCCTTTTGTTGATCTCTTCAGAATATTTATAAAACAATCATCTTACAGAGCAGATTTCCACCGTAAATGACATGAAAAAACCAACTATTAACACCACTTGCAAGCAGACTGAAGAGAAGCTGTTGAAGGCAGGAGATCTGCAGAGCGCGATTCTCAACAGCGCTAATTTCTCGAGTATTGCCACCGATGCCCACGGCGTCATTCAGATCTTCAACGTCGGTGCCGAGTGCATGCTGGGTTACACGGCGGCCGAAGTGCTGAACAGGATTACACCGGCCGATATCTCCGATTCGCAGGAAGTAATCGCACGTGCCGAAAATCTCAGCGTCGAGTTCGGAACTAAGATTACGCCGGGCTTCGAGGCATTGGTATTCAAGGCCTCACGCAGCATTGAGGACATCTATGAATTGACCTATATCCGCAAGGACGGCAGCCGCTTCCCGGCAGTTGTATCGGTCACGGCTCTGCGTGACAAGGAATCAGCCATTATCGGATATTTACTGATTGGTACTGATAACACTGCGCGCAAGCAGGTTGAAGCAGAGCGACAGCATTTCCTTGAGATTCAGGAGGAGACAAACAAAAAACTGCAGGAGGCCAATGTTACCTTGCGGGAAAGTGAGGAAAAGCTCGCAGTGACGCTCAACTCTATTGGCGATGGGGTAATAGCCATTGATGCCGAGGCGCGTGTGACACTCCTCAATCCCCTTGCAGAAAAGCTCACTGGTTGGACGCAGGCGCAAGCCAGCGGTCGTCCGGTAGACGAAATTTTTTCCATCATCAACAAAGAGACCCGACAGCCTGTCATTATCCCGGTTACAGAGTCCTTGGCGCAAGGCACGATACACGGCCTTGCCAACCACACCGTGCTGATTGCCCGCGATGGGAAGGAGTGTGATATCGCCGACAGCTGTGCGCCAATTCGTGACCGTGAGGGTCAGGTAATCGGCGCTGTGCTGGTGTTCCGCGATGTGACCGGAGAATATTCAGCAAAACAGGCCCTGCACGACAGTACCGCACTGGTCCAGACGATTCTTAATGCCGTGGTGGACGGCATCGTCACCCTCAATGCCCGCGGTGGCATAGTTGAGACGGTTAACCCGGCTGCAGAGCGAATGTTTGGCTATGGTTCCGCAGAACTTGTCGGGCAATCCTTCGGTATGCTGATCCCCGAACTTGATCAAGATCAGCGTAATGGTTCGCTCGAGTATTACCTTGCGAGCGAAGAGGACCGCGCTATTGGTCTTGGACGCGAAGTTGTAGGCCGGCGTAAGGATGGCAGCACTTTCCCTTTGGAAATAGCGGTAAGCGAAATGTGGATGGGTGGCCAGCGTTATTTTGCCGGCATTCTTCGTGATATCACCGTACGCGAGCAGGCGGAAGCCTTGCAGAACGCGATTTTCAACAGCGCCAATTTCTCGAGTATTGCCACTGACGCAAAGGGTGTCATCCAGATTTTCAACGTTGGTGCCGAGCGCATGCTGGGCTACGATGCCGAAGAAGTGATGAACACGATCACTCCGGCCGATATTTCCGATCCGCAG
>JAHJLI010000285.1 GCA_018821785.1 Pseudomonadota bacterium | reverse complement strand
TGGATAAATTCAAAGCCCAGATGGCCGGTATTATTGCCAGGACGGACGCTGGAGTGCTTGACGAAGCTACGGACGCATACAAACCCATTGACCAGGTTTTAGCGGCTCAGGAAGGAATTCTTGTCAATGTCCTTGACCACTTCAAGCCGGTGATCGTCTTGAAAGGATGATCTGGGTTATGTATGACGCATTTAGGCCAAGGGGCCTCGTGCGTTGATCCTTTAACTACAAGGCAAAGCGGGGTCGTAAATGACAAGTAATGAAAGCAATTTGATAGATTACGATGCCGAAAAAATGCTTATTGCTATCTTGTCTTTGGGGAAGGGAAAATATTTTGATGATCCAGAAGGCATCCGTCTCGACGAGACGGTTCATCTTGGGCTTGGCATGGTCCTTCGAGCAGAAGATTTTGTTGACCAGCGCAACCAGGAGTTGTTCTCGTGCATTCAGAATCTTGAGGCCAAGGGGATGGATAGTACGACAATGGCAATCTCAATGACTATCAAGACGGGACATAGTGTTTTCAAGGATGCAAAAGAGGTTTTGGTATACCTCGCAAAGATAAAAATCCTCCTGGCCACTGAAATAGAATCCGGAAAATATTCCGAGTGGAAGTCTTTCGGGGACGAGTCAATTTATGACGGTATTCTTCTTCGGTTGGTATATGAGGTGAAATACCAAAGCTATCTCAAAAGGATCATTGAATTTGCTGAAAAGTTGGTGAGTGTCGGAGGAAAAGGGCTTCCTGCAGAAGAGGTTGGCCTATTCGCCTCTTTTGCCAATAACGAATGGGATCAAATATTCCAAGACAAGGTGTCATGATGGGGTTCAGGCTGTGCCGGAGATGTGGGAGTAGGGCTTATGAAGCAGAATAATGCTAAAAAACAACATTTTGTTCCTCGGTTCATTCTCAATCGTTTTGCCCTGGACCCAAAGGCGAAAAATAAACAGGTTTTTGTCTTCGATAAGTGGGAGGAACGAGACTATCTGAACAGCGTAAAAAACGTAGGCTGTCAGAACGGCTGTTACAATTTTGAAGGCGTTCAGGGAACCATGTCACTGGAACCACAGTTGATGCAGCTCGATGGTTGGGCATCGGGCATCATTTCCAAGATCATCCACGCCGAACGGTTAGATGTGATTTCGCCTTCGGAACACTATAAGCTGGGCTTGTTTCTAGCCGTTCAGTTTACCAGAACGAAAGAATACAAAGACAACATCAAACAGTTCACAAAAGAATTGTTTGATTTGGCGGAACGATTGAGCGGAGCCAGGATTCTCAATGGTGAGCCCGAACCGACAGCTCAGGATGATCAGTCGTTCTTTGTGAGCCAGGTTGCCGGGGCTGCCGGGGCTTTTACAAATATCCTCCTGAAAAAAATTTGGTTTCTGTATAAGGCCCCTAAAAACGAATACTTCTATATTTCAGACAATCCGCTAGTCAGAATGAACCACAAGGATATGGGACCTTACGGCAATCTTGGCCTTGCATCTCCCGAGGTCGAGGTTTACATGCCATTAAGTCGTTCCTTAACCCTTGGAATGCTGTGTCCTTCGTTTGGGGATAAGTTTATATTTTCCTTGGGTTTGTTGAAGGCTCAAAAAGGTTTGGGTGTTGATGATCCAACCATTGACAGCCAGATTGCTGGCCTCGAAAGTCTCATGAAAGCTATGCAAGGCGGCCCCGCAAGCGTTTGTTCGTCTGAGAATGTAGAGTATGTGAACCATCTGCAGGTTTGTTGGGCAAGACGGTATGTCTATGCACCTAAATCTGATTTTGATCTTGCAAGGAGAATGCTGGCAGATAACCCAAAGTTCAAACAGAGTATAAAACCCACGTTCTCATAAATTTCCCCCTCCCAACCCCCCCCAAAAAAATATACGCCCTGGCCTCGTGCCGGGGCTCTTTTTTTAGTGTTCTATGGCGCATAATTTGTTATAATTATGGAGTCATTTTGCACAGATAAACGCGGAGGGGCACATGGAAACAATATCTGGATTTTCAAATAATGAATCTGTTTTGCCCCTGGATATGTTTCCTGAGTTTGATCACAAAATGGAGCGGTATTATCGTGAGGTTCTAAACAAGAAATGGCCCCCTCAAATCATCATTTCCCTGTCCGGTGGCAAGGATTCTACTGCGCTTCTTCTGAAACACCTCGAAAATGAAATCCCCATTCATAAAGTCTTTTGGTTTGATACGGGATGGGAATTCCCCCAGATGTATGATCACCTCGACAAGCTTGAGCGATATACCGGCATGAAGATCGAACGGTTGCAATCACCCAAGAAGTTCGATGACTTGATTAAAAAATACAGATGGCCAAGCGCAGGGCGGCGCTGGTGTACATCTGAAAAGACCGCTGCAGCCAAGCGTTTTATCAAAACCCTTGATCCCGATTACGTGTACCTGGACACCATTGGCTTTGCCATTGGCGAGGAAAACCGGACGCTCAAAAAGACTGTCTACGAGCGCTGGACGTTCTTCCCTCTGATCGACTACTGGCGCATGACCGAGCCCGAATGTCTGGGGTTTTGTAAAGGACACGGCTTTGATTGGGGAGGGCTTTACGAGCTCATGGATCGTGTGTCTTGTTTTTGCTGCCCGCTGTCTAAGAAGTCTGAGGTCCGTGCGGTAAAAAACCATTTCCCCGAACTCTGGAACCGGATGGTGGAAATGGAAAAATCCATGGATAGAAGTGAATATATCCCGTGGTTTAAAGGCAAGTGTGGAGTTGAGGCTTATGGAGACAAGCTAGAATATGACCAGTCCTTGCTGACTATGTGCGGTTGATCTACCAGCTCAACAAGGCCCTCTCGGGGGCTTTTCTTTTACCCGGCATGGTAGGTATCCGGTTTCCATGTCTGTGTTGGATCGTAATCTTTGTGCTGATTGTCTTCTTTTTTGTGCAGATAATTGTGTTAATATCTAGGCGTATAGCGTATAATTAGTGAGGCGAATCATGCCTCAATGGATCACCTGAACAGGGGAGGGAATATGGGATTTTTTAGCTGGATGACGAGTGACACGGACGAAAGCATCAGCAACGCTTACAGTTCTCGTGGGCCGCTTGAGGTCTGGGTGTATCTGCCTGATGGAAGCATTTTACATGAGCCCTCCTATGAAGGCTACGGGACCATGGCTGGTCGCACGCTCATGGACGAAGACGAGCCGCGATTCGCGACCAAGCCCGGCCTGAAATACGAAGACCTTTCTCCGGCCAGGAATTGCCCCGAACAGGGGTTTTTCTATGACGAGGACATCTAGCTAGGCTTGACTTTAGGTCCAAAAACCAATGCGCCGTGCTGCACTGTTACGGCAAAAAACCCAGGAGTGCAGCACGGCGATGCCTTCCAATCGCAAACAAAAAGAGAGGGAAAATGAAAAATAACAACGATGTACCGTCGATTATGGCCGCTCTCGGTTTTGAACTCTGGAAGACCGGCGGCGGGTGCCAAGGGTACGGGCTTGTTCTCCCCTCTAGCAGGGCCTTGGTGGTGACCGATGATGGCGGAACGTGTGTCCCTCAGTCTGTCAGTGATCTCGTGGTCGTGTGCTGTTACAAGGAAGAGGGCTCGGAAAGCGAATGCCTGGAGTTTAAGTCTCTGCAGGATTTCCTCGACGTGTTCTAGGCTGGGTTGGGCCTGGGCTAGGCGAGTTTCATTCCCGACATCTTGAAGTATAGGGCTTGAGTCGCTTTCTTGAGTCGGATTATGGCTGTAAGAGACAACTGCGCAAGCTCTTCTATTTCCATGCTTTCAGCCAAATATGTAGGGATGTGTGTGGATTCGTAAGCTTCTAGAGCTGTTTTCAATTCGACATTCTGGAAGGGGGCGTATATTTCCTTGATTTCGTACAGTAGGTCTTTGAATCTATCGTAGAAACTCCAGTCAGGGGTGGGTACATCGACCTTAGACTCCGGGTCTGTTTGTTGCGCCTCAATCTCTTCTTCATACGCCTTTTGGGCTTTTCCAAGAAGGGAAAGAAACTCCCGCAGAACGCCATGGTTCACCTCCCAGACGGCCAGTCGTTGCTTTTCTTTCAGGTTTGCAAAATACACAACCAGTGAACCAGCAGCTCCAGTGCCGGTTATGGCAAGCGTTCCAATGATTACTAGGGCGTTGCCATCCAGCGTGCCATCAGAGATCGCAACGCTAAGTATGACCGCCATCGCCACCACAAGCCCTATGAAGAACCCGCCTATCCCATAAATCCACTCATTGTTCATGGCACCACGCCTCCCCTGGTTTGTTCGGCCTTTCAGCTATTCCCGATATCCCTTTTCCCCGGGCCAGGGAAGGGGAGGAGGGATGAACCAGGATTGCTGTCTGAAACGGAATCTAATCCTATCCCAATCTCACACGGTTTTCGCCGTGTAACTTTCTAAATAGCCTGTCTTTTTTGATGCGAAAAGGCTCACAATTTGGTATAATTGGTGACCCGCTTGGCGCGTCTTGCGCCGAGGAAAGCCAAGGAGAAAGGACATGAACGACGAAATCACACACGAATCGACCGGCGATTGTGTCGGCTTTGCCTGGAGCCCCTGCATGCGGTGTCGCTCCCGGCTTGGCGGTGACCGTCATGAGTGGTTCTACCGTGTGGAAGGCCAGGTCGAGCAGGGCGAAGTTTGCGGCGACTGTCTTGACGAGATCAACGGCATCTAGAAGAGTCTGGCCTGGGATGGCCACGCTCGTTTAAACCCAAAATACCAAGGAGAAACAACATGCCCAATTTCAAGAAAGGTGAGCGCGTCTTTGTCCCGTCCCGCAATGTTTATGGTGCCGTCGTCAAGGGCGGCAAGAAAATGATCGACGTGGCCTACGACGGGATGGACATCAACGGATGTCGGACGATCCTGTCGATCTCGGCAGACCGGGTTGAGACCAGTACCGAGCCCCTGCCCGCCGACAAAGAATCCCATCCTGCCATGGCCTACACGGTGACCAAATACAAGGAGCACAAGGAACTCAGCGAGGATTGCCCCGCAATCTCCGCCGTGGTCTGCAAAGACGGTGTTCCGATCATCAATGTGTCCAACTCCGGCCACGGCGGGTGCAACATGTACTACCAGGGCGAGGGTTTCACCCATGAGGACGTGAAAGAATTCAAGTCCTCTGTTCGTGCCGCCTATGTCCAGTTCGGACAGGAAAACCCGTTTGAGCCCGCCGACTCGTGGGTGCAATGGGCCGGTGAACTGCGCAACCTCGGCGTCTCTCTCGAAGACGAGATCAAGGCCGACATCGAAAGCTGGCGAAAGCTGAAGGGCTGAGAAATCAGGGGTGGTAGGTCTAAACTCAACGACATCAAGGAGAAGCAATGAAATACACACCTGAAGAAAAAGTGGCGCTGATCGAGAAGCACTTCCGGGAAAATAATATCCCCATCTGCCGGATGGCGGTGGCCAAGGCTCTGAGCCTGTCTGAGCAGGTCGAGGATATGCGGAAAGAATACGGACTTCATGGTGTGGCGCTCTCCCTCCATGCCGCTGGCATCGCCCCCGGCTATCTCTTGGAGATCGCAAAGGAGTTTGAATGATGGCCGTGCGCCAGAAACAAAAGGTCCACTTCAATGCCCAGGGCCAGGGGAAGTTCACCTCTGGCCCTGAGTGCGGGGCAGAGTGGAAAGTCTGGTTTGCGGACAGTAAGGTTGTCGATTCCCATAAAAACCCGCTGGTTGTATATCACGGGACCTGTAATGGTGGATTTGATACTTTTCGAACTGACTCTGGGTATTCTGTAGAAGGAGCAACCTTTTTTTCGGCAAATCCCGAAATTGCAAATGGTTTCGCTGATTCGTGGGAAGATGGAGACGTTCCTGCAGTATATCCTGTGTATCTCTCGATTCAAAATCCCAAGGTTTTGCGAAGTGAAGATGTGATGGTGAAAACCACGGGAGGAATGTTGGTTCATTCGTATGCAAGAATGAGCTCCGCAATTGCTTTGTGCAAAGCCGAAGGACACGATGGGGCAGTGTTTGAAGAGGTGCCTGAAATGGGTGGGGCTATCGGTTTGAATTTTGCTGTCTTTGAATCAACACAAATTAAATCTATATTTGATACAGGCCACTTTATCCGTGGTTGATTGTCCCTCTCAGTTTGACGACCGACCCCCTGCAGGCGACCTGTGAGCGTTGTCGGAAAACCGCAGCCTTCATGTCGGCGGTAGTGCAGAAGGAATAGATTCGCGGTCCAGAACGGACCGCGAATCGAAAAAGCAGTTGTTGCACTTTTTGCAAC
>JAHJLI010000284.1 GCA_018821785.1 Pseudomonadota bacterium | reverse complement strand
TCCCTGATCTTTATAAAAAATATCCTTGTTTAATCTTACCAATAAGCAATTGGAAAAATCAAATAAGTAATGCAAAAAGAAGGGTAAAATGGGAATATTTTGAAGCCTTGAGAAAATATTTGAGCCTTACAGATTATTTTCGTACATAAAAATAAAAAACTGCGAAAGACACGTATTCCCCCTTGTGGGGTGTTAACCAATTATCAAGATTTCTTTTCGGCTCCTTATGCTGTTTTGGGCATTACTCCGGTCATGTTCTTTTTTGACAATGACAGAGACAAAACTCCACTCAAAACCTGATGTCAATTATTTGCCACAATTCTATCCTTGATCGATTTCAAAACTTCGCTTTTTCTGACCAGGACCGCCAAACGAAACAATGCTGTTTTTGGTCTTTTGTTGGTATGTATATTGCAAGCACATATATATGAAACATGCAATGCTTGCCATAATTCTCATCATCAACCTTTTGCAGGTAGATGCCCAGGCATCTCAACTGAACAAGATAGTGCGCCTGGATTCAAAGGACCTCGTGCAGGTGTATTTCACTTTTGATAAGACACCAATCTTTAATTCGACAAGCAATAATCGCCGCGTCGACCTGATCTTTACAAACGCCAAGCTTTCTTCGACAGCATCCATTTTTCCAGCCGACGAGGCCATTGTCAAAATATTGCCACACCAGGAAAAAACCGACCTTATCATCACCCTCATCTTCCGATATAAACCACAGAACGTAAAACTTACTAAAACCGCTGATGGCAAAATAGTTTTCGAGACTCTTCTAGGAAACGAATATAGCAAAACATATCAAGTGCTTGCAGAGAGATTAAAAGGTGTCAGTGAACTTTCTACCGTTTCTAACGACTTCACCAACCCTTCCATCCAATCACCTTATAAAAAAGATTGGATGTCTTTTTTTTCGAGTTATGAATCGTCTTTAGAGATTAATGTCCCGATAAAACTCACTTTACCTCCTTTCCCAATAATACGTTTTCTCCCTCCCGGCGAGGAAATGAACTTGCAATTCCTCCCGTCCAACTTTCTCCAACTCGCCGAAAAAGGTGCCTGGGCACAGCTTGAAGAGGAAATCGTCGAGAAACTTCAGCAGACAACAGATTTGGAAACCGAAAAAGTGTTGTCACTTACCCTTGGCGAGATATTGCTGCACAGGGGAAATTTTGATGCAGCTTATAGACAGCTTTATCTGCTCAAAGAGCAATATCCTAAAGAATTACTTGGCACCTACGCCAATTTTCTTTTCATTCTTCTCAGGGCAAATTACCAAGATCCCAATATCGCCGAATATGAGCTCCAAACTCTCGTATCGACTTTAGGCAGCAACAACCTCCTATGGCCTTACCTCTTCCTCACCCAGATTGAGGCCGCCCTGGCATCTGCGAAATACACCCGACTCCACAAGCTCCTGCTGCAAGACAATATTGCCTTACCGGATAATTTACTGGAAACCATCCAGATTCATCTGGCCGATTACTGGCATGCCATCAAAAAACCAATCAAGGCTATTGCCGCCTACCAGTTGCATACCGACTCACCAATTTTACGGACAATACCCTATTCACTTAACGGCTTTTGCACTTCGTTATATCAGCAAAAAAGATATCGTGACGCAGCATTATGTTACGAACAGCTCGGCTCGATAGTGTCTGAGAAACCACTTGCAGGACTCATTTCCTACAGAAAAAATATGGCAAAAATGAAATATCAGGAAGGATCCTCGCTCCTTAACGAATTCGGGCAGATTGAAAATTCATATCAAGGCACCGAAGCTGGTTTTCGCGCAGCCATGAAAAAAAATGACCTTCTTTATCAGAATAACAAAAGTTTGGTTAAACAAGTTCTTGAGAAATATAAAGAAATTGCCGACCAATGTACCGATCGAACAATCCGCGAAGAAGCCTTTTTCAAACAGGCTCTGATACACTGGCAACTTGATGAAACGGAGAAGAGTGTCGAACTGCTTCAGCAATTTCTCCGAGATTTCCTAACAGGTTACGTCCGAATTTCAGCACAGGCCTTACTCATTGATATTCTGCCTGGTGAAATCAAAAGACTTGTTGATCGTCAAGAGTATATGCAAGCGCTTGTTTTGGCGAAGAAAAACAAAGACCTCTTTCTAAGTAACTGGATTGACGGTAAATTTCTTGCCGATATTGCCGAGGCATACCAGCGCGTTGGTCTTTATGATGAATCACAGAAACTGTATCTCTATCTTATTGAGATTATGCCGGTTGATCAACGTGAACAATTTTTTCTGCCAATGATACAATCAACCTTCAATCATGGCAATTACAGCCTTGTTGAAGATTACTCAGCCCAATACTTCTACAATTACCCAACCGGAGAGAATGTCGGGGAGATTCTGGCAATCAGGCTCCAGTCCCTGATTGCAGACGAACGTTTAGAAGAAGCGCTTAAACTCCTGCCGGCCCCCCTCCCTGAAAACAAGGTACTCTACAGCATCGCCGGCACACTCTATTTTCGAACCGATGATTACGAGAAATGCTTGATGATCTTGAAAAAACTCGCACTTATTGAGACTTCACTTCCGACTAAAGAGCAATTTATGATGGCAGAATGCCTGTTTCAGACGGGTGTATTAGTCGAAGCCGAATCAATTTTTCAAACTATAACCGAAGACCATCCCTTTTACGAACAGTCCCTTTTCCGCCTTGCCGACCTTCAACGAAAAAAAGGAAATGAGCAAATGGCCCTAAGCCTCTTTAGAAAAATTGTCGAAACAGGAAAAAGCCCTCAGTGGAAGGAACTTGCGAAACGAGAATTGCAATTTGCGGCTCTTACCATCCGCCGGTAGAGAGCAGGTCGGAAATTAAAATTTATTAAAAAGGGTGAAGGAGGACAATATGGACCCGTTAAAACCGTTTGATGCAAACATGCGGTTGCTCAGCAAGGTGCTTGATCTCCGCGCCCAGAAGGCACAGGTGATTTCCGCCAATATCGCCAATGCCGAAACCCCTGGATATTCGGCTAACAGATTTGATTTTGAAGAAGATCTTGCCCAGGCAATCAATACAGATAAAGGTTTCAAACTCACGACATCACACACTGCCCATATTCCGATCGGTCCGTCTCATTTCAATGCCATCACCGGAAAGATAGTTACAGTTAAGGATGAAACCGGAATAGGTGATAAAAACAGTGTCAATGTGAACCAGGAGATGATCGATCTGTCTGAAAACGAACTTCTTTATGAAACCGCCGCCCAGCTCCTGAAAAAGAAAATGACCCAACTCAACTACGTACTCTCCGGCGGACAATAAATGACTTACTCACCTCCAAACAGAAAAAAGAGGCATTCGTATGGATATTCTCAGTACCTTTAAGATTAGCAGTTCGGCAATGCGGGCTCATAGTCAGAGACTTGACACCATCAGCTCGAATCTGGCCAACATCGAAACAACCTCAACCCCTGAGGGTGGTCCTTATAAAAAGAAATCAGTATACTTCCAAAGTACCCCGCTAAGCTTCCAGGACCAACTTGATGGCCATCTTCGCGACTCGACCCAAGGTGTCAAGGTCACCAAAATCATCGAAGACCAATCTGCCCCAAAAAAGATATACAACCCTTCTCATCCGGATGCCAATGCCGATGGGTATGTTGAGATGCCAAATATCAATGTCATGGAAGAAATGGTAGATATGATGTCCGCCACCCGCTCATACCAGGCCAACGCAACAGTCATTAAAAGTGCTAAGAGAATGGCTCTCAAAGCTCTGGAAATTGGGAGGTAATACATTATGAATACAATCAACAACATCAATAGCTTATTGCCGCAAATTACTAAGCCTGCCGATACCGGCGCGGTTGGACAGGCAAGTACTGGTTTTGGCGACATGCTGAAAACGATGATCGACAAGGTCAACGATACACAGGCAGCCGGTGATCAAGCTACCAGGAACCTGCAAAGCGGTGATGCCAAACATCTGCACGAGGTGATGATTGCCGTTGAAGAATCAGATGTTTCCTTACGTATGCTGGTCCAGATGCGGAACAAGGCTTTAACAGCCTATGAAGAAATTATGCGCATGCAGATTTGAACGTGAAGTACTCTGAATAATAATTAATTACATTCTCCCATTTATGTGAGTCACGATACTAAAAGGATACAATAATGGCAGCGGAAAATGTAGGTATCCCAGTTCCAGCAATGGTCAACGCCCCTGAAGGTGTCCGTCCGGAGGGGAAAAACCTGATGACGCTTGTGCAAGAGTGGCCATTGTCCCGGAAAATCGCCACCGCGGCAGTACTCCTCATTGCACTTATCCTCTCAGTCATCCTTGTTATTCAGGCGAGAACTGCAGACCAGCAACTTCTCTATGCCAACCTTTCGATGAATGATGCCGGTTCAGTTACCAGTTGGCTGAAAAACCAGAAAATCGAATACAGCCTGCAACGTGACGGAAAAGATATATGGGTTTCGGCCGATAAGCTTTATCAAACACGTCTTGAATTAGCTGCAAACGGCCTGCCAAGTGGCGGCGGAATTGGCTTTGAGGTTTTTGATAAGCAAAGTTTCGCTCTTTCGGATTATGTACAAAAAGTCAATTATACCAGAGCATTACAAGGTGAACTCGCAAGAACGATAACGTCGCTTGCCCCAGTTGAAACAACACGAGTCCATCTCGCCCTGCCGGAAAAACGAATTTTTAAAAGTCAGCAGAAGGATGCCACTGCATCGGTAATCGTCACACTTATTCCAGGGAAAAGTCTTGAAAAACAACAGGTTCAGGGGATAATCCATCTTGTTGCCGGGTCCGTTGCCGATCTCGAACCGGCAAACGTCAAGGTCATAGATGCCAACGGTATTGTCCTAGATGGCCAAAATCAAGGCACTGACGAGAGCCTGGTTTCACTCGACACTCTCACATTCCAACGTGAAGTTGAGCATAACCTGGAAATGCGTGCTCAAGATTTGTTGGATAAAACCATGGGCAAAGACAATGCAATGGTGAGGGTTTCGGCCACACTTGATTTTTCAAAAGTGGAGAAAACCCAGGAACTCTTCAATGCCGACGATCCGGTAGTCAGAAGCGAGCAAGTCAACCAGGAATCAAGCGGTGCCGATACTACCGGCGGCGTTCCCGGCGTACAATCGAATCTGCAGGGCAATGAATTTCAACAAGGTGCCTCATCTCAGCCTTCAAGCAAAAACTCCCGTACCACCAATTACGAAATCAGCAAAACCATAAGCAAGGTAATTAATCCGATTGGAACAATAAATAAACTCTCGGTTTCGGTACTTGTTGCAGATAAGGTTAAACAAGATGACGGTACCACTCCTGCCTCAACCACGCCTCGAAGTCCAGAGGAACTTAAATCCATTGAAAACATGGTAGCGTCGGCAATCGGCCTGGCACTTGATCGTGGCGACATGATCAATGTCCTTTCCATGCCTTTTATCGATCCGGGCAAACCCCTCAACATAGGAGAACAGGTTCCGGCTAATTTCCTGTATCAGTATCTCCCCTTAGTCAAATATGGTCTGATTGCACTGGGAATACTTCTGCTTTATTTTCTATTAGTACGGCCTGTTATTAAAACCATGAAAGGTGAAGTAAAAGCGCACTACAAAACAGTTGAGCAACTTGAGCGGGAGCAACAGCAAAAGCAGATTGAAGTCGAACCTGAAGAGCCGCCGCTTCCGGTCGATGAAGCTATTACCGCCCTGCGCCGGGAAGTATTTCAAAATCAGGTGCCAACTGCCTATATTCTCAAAAATTGGATTCAGGAAGGTTGACAGAACATGGGCATCGAAACACTCACCGGGCTTAACCGGGTAGCAGTTCTCTTGATCTGCCTCGGACAAGAGGCAACCTCGAAAATATTTGAGGAATTGTCCGACGACGAAATCCGCCAAGTCACTAGGACAATGTCCACCATTGATCATATCCCTATGGACATAAAAGAGAAGGTTTTCGCCACTTTCCACGACTCCCAGAAACGCTATGCAGGCCTTTTCGTCAAGGGCAAGGAATTTGCCCAAAAGGCCATTGAGGCAACATCTGGTGAACAGAGGGCAAATTTTCTTCTCGATCAGTTCATTTCCGGAACTGAATCAAAATCCCTTGAGACCATTGCCCTGATGTCCCCTCGTATGGTGGCCGGACTCCTGGAGCCTGAGCATCCACAGACTGTTGCTCTGGTACTTTCCACCCAACACATTGAACATGCAGCTGAAATCCTCACCAACTTACCGGAAGCCATGCGGGCCGATGTCGTATACAGAATCACCAAGATTGAAAAAGTGTCACCAGAAGTTATCAGCAGGATAGAGGATGCTTTGCACCGAGAAATAGGCCTGGTTTCCGGTAGAACCCACAAACAAGTTGGTGGCCTGGACGCTGCGGTGGGCATTCTCAATCATATGAAAAACAACCTGGAATCTGAAATCCTTGAAGAGATGGAGCAGACCGATGCAGAAATGGCTGAAGAGATCCGCAAGAAGATGTTCACCTTTGAACATCTGATTGCTCTCGATGGTCGATCTCTGCAGATGATTCTGCGGGAAGTCAACAACGACTCCCTGACCCTTGCCCTCAAGACCGCTTCAGAGCAGATGAAAGAGAAGATTTACGCCAACATGTCATCGCGGGCCGCCGACATGATCAAGGACGACCTCGATGCCATGGGACCGGTTCGCCTATCCGAAGTCGAGCTAATGCAGCAGTCAATCGTCAAGATAGCCATGAAACTCGAAGAAGAAGGCAAATTGGTACTGGGAGCTGGGGGTGGAGATGAGCTTGTCTAGGTATTTTAAAAACACCCCTTCTTTCCAGGCTGAAGATCTTGTCAAACAAACCGATAACATATCTTCAGGTTGGACTCCGAACCCGAGAAAAGACCAACGCCCCTTTCAAACCCAGCAGGCACCTCTTCCAACTGCCTCGCGGGATAGTTTCCCAGAAAAAGCATCTACGGCACCACAACATAGCCCCTTCGAAAACAATACGGTCAACGGCAATCTCCAAGCAAAACATCCGCCACAGTCCTCGGCAAAGGACAATAATACCTTGCCAGTCGCTGAGTCACCTGTCGATCTCAGTATATATCTTGATCGAGCCGAGGCCGAAAGAAATGCCACCGAGGCTTACAAGCAAGGCCTTGAAGAAGGCCGAGAAAAAGCTGACCAAGATTTTGGGGCGGCGGCAATGGCTCTGCTCCTCGCCTGCCAACAAATGGATACATTAAGGGCGACTATTATTGGGAACAGCAGTAAAGAGTTACTAGATTTTTCCCTGGCTATCGCTGAACGAATCATACGTTTTTCGGTGCATGAATATGATCATACTATCGTTGCCACCGTCGAAGAGGCACTGCGGCGAGCCGTCAAATCGGATGAGTTCACCATTTATATACATCCGGACGATTATGACACCCTTGCCGCAAAATCTGCGGAAATAATTGCGGGACTCAGCGGCTTGAATAATATCGTAATAAAAAAAGACGCTGCAGTCGCACGCGGCGGCACACTTATTGAATCAGACAATTGTACTATTGATGCTACAATTTCCGGTCAGTTCGAGGTAATAAGAGAGGAATTGAAGAAGAACTCATGATACTCAATACTCGGAACATTAAGGACCTCAATGTCATCAAGGTTTGGGGCAAAGTTACCCGAATTGTCGGACTTGTGATCGAAGGTTATTGTCCCCATGCAAGCATTGGTTCTCTTTGTGAAATCACACAAATGACAGGGAAAGATAGTATTTATGCAGAGATAGTCGGTTTTAAAGACAGCAAGGCCCTGCTTATGCCGTTGGGTGAAATCCGCGGCCTCGGGCCTGGCAGCCTTATCCGCGTTGTCCGCGATAGCGCTACAATCGGTGTCGGCAGCAACCTTCTCGGACGAGTCGTCGATGCCATGGAGGTCCCTCAGGACGGTCTACCACGTCCCGTCCTCACTGAAGAACAAGGGCTTTACGCTCTCCCACCGGGTCCGATGGAAAGGCAGAATATTACTGATTCTCTGGATCTAGGTATTCGCGCCATCAACGGCCTGATTACTTGCGGCATGGGTCAGCGAATGGGCATTATGGCCGGTTCCGGTATAGGCAAGAGTGTCCTTCTTGGCATGATGTCTAAATACGCCAAAGCTGACATCAACGTCATTGCCTTGATCGGAGAACGGGGTAGAGAGGTGCGTGAATTCATAGAAAGAGACCTGGGTAAGGAAGGTCTTGCCAGGTCGGTTATCGTTGTCGTCACCTCCGATCAGTCGCCTTTGCTCCGTATGCGAGGTGCCTTCGTGGCTACAGCAATTGCCGAATACTTCTGCAACCAGGGGAAAAATGTTTTGCTCATGATGGATTCGGTGACCCGCTTTGCCATGGCCATGCGCGAGATCGGCCTGGCCATCGGCGAACCACCGACCACTAAGGGTTACACACCTTCAGTATTTGCAACCCTTCCAAAACTTCTTGAAAGAGCAGGAAGATTTCGCGACAAGGGCTCGATCACCGGTCTCTATACAGTTCTGGTCGATGGCGACGACATGACCGAACCGGTAGCCGATTCAGTACGATCAATTCTCGATGGGCACATCGTACTCTCCAGAGCGATAGCAGCAAGGAACCATTTTCCGGCAATCGACATCCTCAATTCAACCAGCCGAGTCATGCGCGATATTGTCTCCCCGCGGCATCAGGAACTCGCAGGCAGAGCCCGAGAAGTTCTTGCCAGATATGCAGAAGCTGAGGATCTTATAAATATTGGCGCATATGTTAAAGGATCAAACTCAAAAATCGATTATGCCATCAGCAAAATCGACGCGATCAACACCTTCTTGCGACAAAATTTCACTGAAACAAGCAACTTACAACTTTCAATCGAGCATTTAGGTAGCCTTCTCAGCGAGAGAAAGGATGAAGAACCAGCCCCAAAAAATCGTCGTCAGTCAGACAAGACATAAACCCTTCCCCCCAAAAAAACAGGGGCTATCCGTGGATGACTCTTGAATGACAATAAGCCTGCCTGACAACCCATACTTGTGAGGGATTCCCTTCCCGATGAAGCCGTTCTCCCTGCAAAATGTTCTCGCCTATCGCAAACGTTTGGAAAACATCGCCCAGCACCGTTTTTTCGAGGCGAAAAAAGCGCACCGACAGGTGGAACAAAGACTTACAGAAGAAAATAACGTTCTCGTCGAACTCAGCCTTCGCAGCGAACGCCTTCAATCCGAAGGAGTAAACATCACCGAGTTGATTCGTTATGAAGAAAGAATTCTCCAGGTAAAAACCAACGTCAAGGCAATCACTAAAACCCTTGCTGAAAAAGCTGAAATTGTTTCATTCGAACATCAGCATCTCATCAATAAAGCTAATGAACGGCAAATCATGGAACGATTAAAAGAACGACAAAACAAGGCATGGTTTGCTTTCCTCAACAAAAAAGAGACGGCCATGCTCGATGAAATAGCAATACTTCACCATGATTCAGAGAACAAATAGCCCATCCACTCAACCAGGACAACACGCACATGACGACTCTACTCAAGGCTCTTCTGACAATTGCCTCCACTCTCATTCTGTCTCAACATGTACAAGCTGCCGAAGATGATATTTTAAAAAACACCTTCGGCTCGGTTGAGGAAAGAAGAATAGACAATACAATTTTGCAAGAGCGCGCCAATATACGAAAAGAACGCGAAGATATGGATCTGCAAAAAAAGGAACTAAAGTCCCTTGAAGAGGGTGTCGATAAGAAACTTGCCGACATAGATCGTAAACTGGAAGAGTTAAGAGATCTGCAAAAAAAAATCGAAACTTTGCTTACGGCAAAAACAGCAGACGAGAAAAAGCGGATTCAAAACCTGGCAGTTATATATGAAAAAATGGTTCCTGCCAAAGCCGCACTAGCATTGTCGGGTTTGGAACAGAAATTGGCCGCTGATCTGCTGGCGAGTATGAAAGCCAAAGCAGCTGCAAAAATTTTGGATCAGATCACAAAACAGAAAGCCACCGAACTGAGTACAACCTTTTCAACTTTGCAACTTGAGTGACATTATGCCCCAGATAACAATCATCCAACCTGCCGCCCCTCAAGCTCCCCCCCCTAGTCCGCCGGCAAGCGAAGATACCCAGCAATTTTCACCCCACCTCGATAAAGCCATAGCAAATAGAAAGGATCAGCCTTCCAGCCGGGAAAGTGGCAGCAAACAAGTTGCAGAAAACAAGAATAATAGTGATAACAAAGAGATATCCGAAAACATCGCCAATAACGTTCAACTGAGGAAAGTTGAAAACAAGAATAATAGTGATGGTAAAGAGGTATCTGAAATATCTATTAACAATATCCAAACCAGGAAAGTACTCACCAACTCGGAAGAAGTTCTAGGTGCGGCCGCCAACGGTACCCAACCTATAGAAAAACCTGCAATAACTACAACCAATTTGGCTATTTTGCTGGCCATGGGCCAATCACTCAGTCAAACCGTATCCTCTAGCCAAACCGGCAACCCTGCAATTCCGATACTTAATCAGCATCTTACCAATAATTCTCCTCTCTTTGAGTTTTTAACCAACAACTTCAAAGAGAGCAACAACGATGCTCATGGCCAACCGCTAACCCCACCAGAAAAATCCTGGTCAAACTATCCTGAGGGAGGCCTTTTTAAATCTCCAATAGCTGAAGCGATGGGTTTATCAATAGCCGAAATCAACACCTTGCTCACTGCCAACGATTCTCCGGAAAGGAAACCTGAAAATCCGTTTTTATTGCAACTTCAAAAAATTATTGCCAATAGCAATGAATCGGGCAACCTGTCTATCACCGTAAAAGGAAACACCCTCAAGGTACACTCTGGATTCAACAGCCTGCAAACACTACTGCCAGCCACAACTTCAGATAGCGGATCACTTCCCCTGACGGTTACATCTACCGATTTTACCGAATTTGATGCTGATGGCCCAATGGGTCTCTTGCTGAAAAACCCAGAAATGCCTGTCGAAAAACCCAGCCTGAGTATTGCCTCAGTAAGACACAGCATCCATCAGCAGTATTACGAGGGGAAGATTACCCCTCAAAATGATCGTGAAAGCCAAACACCTTCAGAAAATAGCCAACAAGGCAGCACATTCTCTCCACAAACTGCACCGACCGGAGAGGGCGGCATTGCCACTACTGGTGGTCAGGATCAGACCAACACCTTCGCCCAACCTTTGGCCCTAACCCTAGAAGGACCAAAAATGCCGGCTGTTGAAGGGTCACGACCTGTTACTCTGCCTTCGGGCACCGTCGTTCACCAAGAAGAAGTCATCAGGCAAATAGCAGAACGATTTCAAATATCAAGAAGGGATCTTGACACCCGGGTCAACATCCAACTTCATCCGGCTGAGCTTGGCGAGTTGAAGATCAACCTATCCGTAAAAGAAGGTTCGGTTCGCGCAAATGTTTTTGCAAGCAGCCAATATGCCCAGGAAATTATAGAAAAAAATATGGTGAGATTGCGAACGATCCTTGAGGGCCAGGGGTTTACCATCGGCGAAATCACTGTCACATCGAAATCCGATACTGCAGGAGATTTCAATCTCTTCGAAAGGCAACTGTTCGGTCAAGACGATTACGCTCCACATTCAGCTAAGAATTCCCGCAATCCCGAGACACTTTTCACTCTAGAGGATCCGACTACTCGCGAACAAACTGTAGTGACCGGTGTGAATGTAAAAATCTAGCGAGTATGAAGACTCGTTTCGGTGACACCCCAAAAAGGGTATAAATTACAACCTGATAGGATACCAGATGAGCAGTTACATTGAATCAATCAGCCAGGCAACAACGGCCGCCACCGGCAAAAGTGCTGCTAAAAGTAAGGACGACGCGGTAATGGGCAAGCAGGATTTTCTCACCCTGCTGGTGGCTCAACTTCAGAACCAGGATCCTTTAAGCCCCGACGACCCAACGGAGTTCACCGCACAACTTGCCCAATTCAGCTCCCTGGAACAATTGTTCACTCTCAATGAGAGCATGAACAACCTTGTAACTTCAAATGCCAATTCAGACAGTCTTTCGACCCTCAATACAATCGGCAAGGACGTGGCATATACAGGAAGCAGCTTTAAATTCACCGGGGAGCCGATTGAACTGGGATATAAGCTTGATGGTCAGGCTTCGGCAGTCACCTTGGCCCTGCAGAATAACGGCGTTACAGTCGCCACCCTTCAAGGGAAAGACCTCTCAGTCGGCAACCACTATATGACATGGGACGGTTTGACCAAGGATGGTATTAAGGCATCATCCGGCGACTATAAAATTGTCCTCCAGGCAAAAGCCGCAACCGGAGAAAGCGTAGCTGTCTCACCATTGATCAAGTCCGAAGTAACCGGAGTCGATCTTGGTGGACAATCGGGTGGCACCCTTATAACCAAGGCCGGGGAAATAGCTTTCAATTCGATTATCGGTGTCTATGACCCAGGCACACGAGCAGGTACAAGCGCAACTGTAGCTGAAACGACAAAAGAGACTTCAGTTGAACTTAAAGACACTGTTGCTGCAGTTGCCGAGATCACTGATGATGTGAAAGATATTATAGAATAAATACTATGTGTTATCGTATTACTCATAGAAACTGGTTAGACAATCTGACTCTTGCAGGATAAAAGGAGAAAAAAATGGGTATTTCAAGTGCATTGTACAGTGGAGTCAGCGGACTGAACACCAACTCCCAGGCCATGAGTGTTATCGGTAATAATCTGGCAAACACCAACACCATCGGTTTCAAGGGTTCACGGACCGTATTTGCCGACCTTCTGTCTTCATCGATCAACGGTTCAGGCGGCGCCTCTCAGGTCGGCCGAGGCGTTGGCATGTCAAAGGTTGATCAGGTATTCAATCAAGGCACCTTCGAATCGACAGAGTCGAATCTGGATGTCGCCATCGAAGGCGATGGCTTTTTCATCCTGAAGGAAGAAGGAAACCAAACCCCCTTCTATTCTCGAGCAGGAGCCTTCCGCTTTAACGACGAAGGGTATCTTATCAACCCCGAAGGATACCGAGTACAGGGCAAAGAATTTGATGATATCGACAACACCGTTTTAAAGCCGGGAGGTGCAGTAGACATTCAAGTGGGAGGCACCGGGTTGATTCAGGGACAAGCCACAACCACAATGAAACTTACCACCAATCTCGATTCCTCAGAAACACCTCCTGCTGTTGCTCCTTTTCTTTACTCCGACCCTGACACCTTCAACTATTCTTCTTCAGCACAGATCTTTGACTCCCTCGGTAATCCTCATTTATTGACAACATATTTTGTTAAAACAGCTGCCGCAAACACATGGAATGTGAGCTACAGCTACGAACCAGAAGGCGCTGCAGTTCCTACGGTGGCTACATTTGCGGCTCCCCTGGTCTTCAATACTGATGGTGTTTTTGCAAATTCCTTATTGGATCCTCCAGTTCCAACTACCGCCACCACAGCGGCTTTGGATTTTGCCAACGGCTCTAATGCTACTGAAACCATACAAATCACCTTCGACACTACCCAGTTCAACAGTGAATCAGTGGTTATTTCACAAAACCAAAACGGGTTCGGAGCCGGCAACCTTACTGGAGTGGCGATCGACCCGAATGGCATAGTCGTGGCCTCATACTCCAATGGCAAACAAACCAACATTGCCCAACTTGTATTAGGTAAATTCGTCAACCCCAACGGACTTTCCCTGGTCGGCAGCAACCTCTATAATGAAACATCTACCTCCGGCCCTGCCCGTACCGGTCTCCCGGGACCAGAACTGGGCAAAGTATTCACCAACTCACTCGAACAATCGAACGTCGATATGGGTGCAGAGTTTGTCAGAATGATCACCGTCCAGCGCGGTTTCCAGGCCAACTCAAAAATCATTACGACTGTTGACGAATTGCTTGGCGAACTGATAAATCTCAAACGCTAGTGGTCAATTTATTGACACTAGGGAGGCTCTGAGGGGCCGTTAATTATTGCCTGCTACAGTTGTCCGTAGAGGTGTTGCAGCTCCTCGTGAGAGATTGGGTCCTTTGTTGTCCTCATCAATTCCACAGGAACAATCTCTTCGTAATTCCATTAAAGCTAAGAGTATCTATTGAGTTCCATGTCTCCTGAGGGCTGATTTACAATCAGCCCTC
>JAHJLI010000283.1 GCA_018821785.1 Pseudomonadota bacterium | reverse complement strand
CCGCCTGCTCAACTTTACTATCATTGGTGACTTTACCATCAATTTTCGAAGCTGCCCAGCCGGTGGAAATACTCATTGCCATAACCAATCCCAGTGCGCTCACTAACAGTGTCTTTTTCATAATGTGTGCCCTCTTTTTTTTGATGTTTTTTGGGTGTGTTGCTCAAAAAATAATTCCTGCATTATAACAGTGTACTTGTTTGAAGCGTTCCCTCCAGTTTAAATGTTGAGATTATAGCCAAAACTTACCTGAATTGCAGGATTTATGAGTATTGGCCTCTATTCCCTTATCAGTATAAGCCTCGCCTTTACTGACGTTCCTTATAGTGACAGCTCCTAAATTTGTATTCGAACCGATTGCCTGCTCCTCGCTTTATTGGTAATTGAGAGTCTTCAATAACATGGAACCTGGACGCTCTGGGTCACTGGATACGGAAACGACACCCAAACCTGACGCCCATTATATCTGCTAACCTGCCATTCTCCTTGCACGATACGCTCTTCAACACAAATTTTTGGTCGCTGTACAACTGCCTGCTGCTGATATGATATTTCAGGAAATCCATATGAAACTGTCCGGGGTGGGGGAGTTACGGCAGCGACCAAGGCGGAACCAAGAAGAAGGCCGCCAATCACACCAGCAGCGATTTCTAGACCATTATTGCTACCGCCATTATGATGTCCATAGTAGTGGTTTGATCGTCCATGATAATTATCGCTGTGGTTGTTGTTATAGAAGCCTCGAGCCAATACAGGAGAAGCACTTGCCATACACAGGAAAATAGCCAACACCGTAATTGTCTTTTTCATGTTCTTGCTCCTACCAAAAATATTTTTAAAACCCATCAAGCTTAGAATCTTCTTCAGTCCCCACAAGCCGGCTTGATTTATTTGCAACGACTCCCATATTGCTCATTGACTGTCGTAATGATGTACTGACATTTTTTTCAAAAAGAACGCTCGTCTTGTCTCCTCTGCTTTTTTTTTAACTCAATAACCTGAGAGCAAAAAGAGGACATCAGGCCAAGTCGGGTTCCAAACCGCCTGATATTGAAACCATGTCGGGTCTATGTCGCATTCATGTCTAGTACAAATGATGTGTGATTATAATATGTTAATTAAATTTACGAGAGGCACTGTTTTTTTTGTTGAACACTTACCATCTGTAAAAAATATACGAAAAAACTCACTTCCGAAATTGAAAATGGTTGCTGAGCATAAACCAACCCGCAACACGTCCCCAAAAAAACGATATTGAAGACCAAAAACATGGCGCAAAGCCATAACCAAATGCAAGGCTACACCGGTATAAGCGACAACCTGCGTGGAATTACGAAACTTGACGAAGAAGTGCAGAAATCTGCTATTGAAGTGATGAGGCCTTGAGAGAAGAAGCGCTGTCTCTCAATTGGAGAAATATTGAATGAAATCAATGCGTAAGCGTAATCCTCCGCCAAAACTACAGCACAGAGTCAGCCTGTTTGGATTCTCCTTGAATTGACACTGTATCAACCGTGTGGGCAAAGCAATACAGCAGTCACTTGGAGTGAGTGCAGCTGTATGCGCAAAGACATCAACAAAAGACTCCTTTTTTGTTTGTTTATAAAAAAAGTCGACCTACTCGACAAATCAGCAAAAAATGACTTTTAATTCTTGACCTTTAATACACCCCAAATCAATTAACTCATAAATTCATTTATCCCACCTTGATGGCAGGTTTATTCCTTCAAAGTTTGATGGATATTATGAGGAATAGCATTAGTCATTTCTTTCTTTTTGCCATCTTCAGTGTATATAAATCCAGATACACCTATTCCATTTTTATAAGTGATTTGAATTCGTAATTTTCCCGATTCATAATATTCTTTTTCGACACCTTCCATCTTTCCATCTTTATAGGTGATCTCAAGTTTTAATTTGCCAGATTCATAGTATTCTTTTTCGACACCTTCCATTTTTCCATCTTTATAGGTGATTTCAAGTTTCAATTTGCCGGTTACATAATATTCTTTTTGCAAACCCTCTATCTTCCCATCCTTATATGGGCTTTCAAGTTTTAATTTACCAGTTACATAATATTCTTTTTGCAAACCCTCTATCTTCCCATCCTTATATGGAATTTCAAGTTTTAATTTACCAGATTCATAATATTTTTTCAACAAACCCTCTTTTTTCCCATCTATAAAAGGTATTTCAACTTGCAACTTACCAGATTCATAATATTTTTTTACTAAGCCCATTTCTTTTCCATTTTTAAATGGGGTCTCAATATGCAATCTACCAGATTCATAGTATTCTTTTTGAATTCCTCCTGGCTTTCCATCTATGTAGAGGCATTCACTTTTTATTTTACCAGATTCATAATATTCTTTTCCAATACCTTCTTTTTTTCCATCCTTGAATGGGATTTCAAAGTTTTGTTTTCCAGATTCATAATATTCTCTTCCGACACCTTCTTTTTTCCCATCCTTAAACGGGGTCTCAAGCTGTAACTTGCCGGTATTAAAATATTCCTTTCCTATACCTTCTGGTTTCCCGTCCTTATATGTGTATTCACTTTTCAATTTCCCAGACTCATAATATTCTTTTTGCAAACCCTCTATCTTCCCATCCTTATATGGGATTTCAAAGTTTAGTTTTCCAGATTTATATTGTTTTTTTAATACACCGTTTAATGGTGTATCAGTTGTTTCATCAAAAAAGATTGAATTTTTAACAACAATTTCATCTATCGTATATACTTTGTCTTCTGAGCCATTAGCGACACTGACAACAGATAAACAAAAAACCAAGACACTGATTGGAACGAAAAAACGTTTCATGTTTCCACCTTGAATGATGTATTTAATATCCTTACAATGGACCTGGTTCCCTTTTTCCTACCACATTGACTATCAAAAAGAAACTTTGTTTGTTTGTGCCAAAAGAAAAACAAGAAACGAATTTCTAAGGTACTAAAAACCATGACAATGCCATGATATTATAACGATTCGATATTTACTTGGCTATTATTTTGTAGCCACCACAACACAACTAAGGGCAATAGCAACAAGCTCACAGAAAAGATATCATGGTTGATGGTCCGTGTCCAAGCAAGTCTGTTCTCCCTTCTCAACAAATTTAAGAAGAAATGAATTTCTAAGGTACTAAAATACTAAAAAATTGCAAAATACTTCATGGAAGAGTAGCTTGTTATGATAGGTTCAAGGGACATTCATCTCTAAATTTACCAAGGACACGAAAGACATAACAACAAAAATGAACTAGAGATTCGGTCGATGAGTGAAAGTTATGACCTCGAATCCACCACCCAAAGGGAAGACATATGGTCAAAGCCGGAACATTCCAAGAGATGGAAACTTTCTTGAAGAATATCCATCCATTTAATCTTCTACCGAAAAAGTCTTTGCGCGAACTTCTCCCCTCCCTGACAACCCATGACTTTTTGCCCAAAGATTTTCTTCTCACCCCGGATGATTCACCGAAAACACCAACCGATTACCCGGAAAACGGGATTGTTTATACTCCCCCATCGCCTGAGGAGTTTTAGTATCAGTTTGTTTAGGGGAAAGTTCTCGAACAGGAGCTACGCTATGCACAGCAAAGAGCTATGGCCTTTTATATTTTTTCTCGGTTTAACGGCTTTTAACTATCCATTTATGGACCTGGGCAAGAACGTCCTACCCTACTATTTGTATACCGCCTGGGCGTTACTTATTTTTATCATCGGACTTCTGGTAACGATTAAAGAATATAAGGAAAAGAAATAGCATGATTGAGGGTTGGCTGCTTTTTATCATTATCCTCTGCTACTTAAGCCTCCTCTTCCTCGTCGCCTATCTGGCAGAGCGTCGGGAAACAGGGGGGAAGAGCCTGGTAACCAACCCGTATG
>JAHJLI010000282.1 GCA_018821785.1 Pseudomonadota bacterium | reverse complement strand
TTCTTTACCCGCCCGATGACTTTACCGGAACCTTCGCCAACGCCAAGATGCAGGAGCGGCACAAGGCCAATCAGGATCAAAAAATCAAAATCATCCTCGATCATCTTGAGAGCCGGAAAAATTCTCTCGAGGCTATGCAGGGCCTCAACCCTCTTGATCATCTGCAGTTCCTGCACAATAACCTGGAAAAGTTCAGACAGGATGGCTGCCTGGAAAAGACCGTATTGCTGCTTTACTATCGAAAAAATACACCCTTTGCCGCGGTCGGCGACTACAGCGAGTGGAAATCCCTCCTGGCGCAGTGCGACCCTGCCCGTCTGTACGAAGAAGGCAAACCTTTTCCTTTCGACAAGACAACCGCATACAGAGGATCGGTAACCGGCAACCCCAAAGGGCTGAGCTGGACAGTCAGCCATGAGGAGGCCGCCTGGTTCCTTGAGCGCTGGAAAGACAAAAGCCAGGGTGGTGGTACCGTCTTCGCCATGGAAATATCCAGGCGGGACGTCCTGATATATATTGAGGATGAACATCGAAGAGAGGTCATTCTGACCCCGGAGGTTGCTGAGAACTCGGTGGCCAGGGAAATAGACCACCTCTAATCCCAACTCATATTTCCTGACTGCTTCTAAGCCGGGCAGAAGTGGCACTGTCCCCTCCCCCGGCTACGAAACCTGCCGGCACCTCCTGTCTACTCGACCGTAACACTCTTTGCAAGATTACGTGGTTGATCGACATCGCAGCCGCGTTTGCTTGCAATCTCGTAGGCCAGCAACTGGGCTGGAATGGTATAAAGGATAGGATTCATGGCTGAATGGACCTTGGGAAGATAAATCACATCGTCGGTGATGGTCCGCAAATGGCTATCTCCTTCAGTACCGATGAGGATAATACGACCCTGACGGGCTTTGATTTCCTCGACGTTGGAAATGGATTTCTGATACACCTCATCCTGAGGCACTAGGGCGAGCACCGGCATGTCCTTGTCGATCAGGGCAATGGGACCATGTTTCAGCTCTCCGGAAGCGTACCCTTCTGCATGAATATAGGATATTTCCTTCAATTTCAAGGCCCCCTCAAGGGCGATTGGATAATTGAGACTGCGCCCGACAAAGAGAAAATCACGACAGTCGTAATACCTTTCAATGAGATGCTCAATTTCCTTTTGGATACGGGGCAACTCACTTTCCACAACCCCGGCGATGCTGATCAGTTCCCTGCCAAGCGTAAGCCCCAATTCCTGACTGATGGTTTGTTTCTTCTGAGCAAGGTACAGAGTTAACAAAAAAAGAGCCGCCAGCTGCGATATAAAGGCCTTGGTCGAAGCCACTCCGATCTCAGGACCGGCATGGGTATAGATAGTACCATGCGCCTCACGGGTCATGGTTGAGCCGACCACGTTGCAGATGGTAATGATTTTCGCCCCCATCTCCTTGGCGATACGAATTCCGGCCAGGGTGTCTGCGGTTTCCCCCGATTGCGAGATGGAGATGGTCAACACCCGCTTGTTGATCAGTAGATGACGATACCTGAATTCCGAGGCGATATCCACCTCCACCGGGATGTTGGCATATTTTTCGATCCAATATTTGGCAACCAACGCCGCATGCCAGGATGTCCCACAGGCCACTAAAAAAATGCGGTCGATGTCGGCCAGGTCGGCGGCGGTAAGACCTATCTCCGGCAGAATCACTTCCCCCGTTTCCGGATTGATCCGCCCGCTGACGGTATTGGTGATCGCCTGCGGCTGTTCGAAGATCTCTTTCAGCATAAAATGTTTAAATCCGGCCTTTTCAGCCATTGCCGAGTTCCAGTCGATGGTCGTCACCTTTTTTTCGACTGGCAAACCGGTGACAAGAGAAAAAACCTGGTAACCGTCGGCTCTTAAGATGGCCAACTCCATGTCATCCATAAAGACAACGTCTTTGGTGTACGGTAGAAGGGCCGGAATATCTGAAGCGAGAAACGTGCCCTCGGTATCACTTACGCCAAGCACCAGAGGGCTCTGGTTGCGGACAGCTACCAGGGCATCGGGCATGCCGGTCCACAACACCCCGAGAGCGTACGATCCTTCCACTCTGGTTATGGCCTTTTTCACCGCCGCCACCAGATCATTTTCTAGATACTCTTCAATCAGATGGGCGAGAACCTCGGTATCGGTCTGGGAGGTGAAGATGTGGCCTTTCGTTTTCAGTTCTTCGCGAAGTGAATGGTAGTTTTCAATAATGCCGTTATGGATAACCACCAGATTGCCGGTGCAGTCGCAGTGCGGATGGGCATTGGCAGTGGTCGGGGCTCCATGGGTTGCCCAGCGGGTATGACCGAGGCCGATATGAGACGGGGCGATAATCGCGTCGTCGATAATGGCCTCCAGTCGCGATAATTTGCCTTCAGAACGATGTTTGATCAGCTTGCCATCCTGCAGATAGACAATGCCAGCCGAATCGTAGCCCCGATATTCCAGTCGACGAAGACCTTCGAGTATAACTGGAACAACCCGTCGCGACCCGCAATAGCCCACAATACCACACATAACACACCTCTTATGAGACAAATCTGTTCAATAAACTAGAGATATTTGATAGGGATATCCATACCCCATCGGTTTTTACAAGATGACGCCAAGAACACTGAAAGCAAAAATCGTTCCGTGATAACAGTAGATCGCAGTGCGACAATGAAGGAACACCCTAACATCGCCTTTCCATCCATTGCCAGTTTTTTCTTTCAACCTGTCGAAAAAAAAGGTAGTATCGCCTGCAAATCGGCTAAGACAACCAATTCCACTGACTTTCACTCGAACACTCTGACAAACTGCCATGAACGAAAGACAACGACTAAAGGAAATTCTTCTTGAGAAATCCTACCGCCAGGGCACCTTCACCCTTACTTCCGGCAAGACCTCCGACTTCTATATCGACGGCAAACAGACAACTCTCGCTGCGGAAGGAGCCTATCTTTGTGGGAAACTTCTGTTTGAACTGTTGCAAAAATCACCCACTCCGATTCATGCCGTCGGGGGCATGACCCTTGGGGCAGATCCTCTGGTAACTGCCGTATCAATTGCCAGTTTCCTGGCGGAGCAATCGATCCCGGCCTTCATCGTCCGTAAAGAAGCAAAAGGACATGGAACCGGCAACTATATTGAAGGCCTGAAAAATATGCCGGCAGGATGCACTGTTGCTCTGCTCGAGGATGTGGTGACGACCGGCGGCACCCTGCTGAAGGTCATCGAACGAGTCGAAGCGGCAGGCTTCAAAGTCGGTTTAATAGCCACCATAGTCGAACGTCAAGAGGGTGGCACCGAGGCTCTGGCCAAAGCGGGGTACACACTCGAAGCTCTCTTTACCCGTGAACAACTTCTCAGTGATCCTTCATGAAGTGTAAGAAATGTTCAGGTAAACTTGAAGTACATCGCCAATGCCGAAGAGTGCGCATGCGCTGCACTGCCTGCGGCCAGGAATATCAGATTCACGAAGTGGCCAGCGAACTTGACCGCGAGACCGAAGAAATCCTTGAACGTTATACTGCCATCATCTATGACTGAGGTTCCGGAAGTCGCCACTTTCAGAACCCTTTGCCCGACTGTTCATTTTTTTTCAGAAAATTATCATGCCTCTATGGTTTTTTGTTAAATGATGTGTGTATAATAGCGATATGCTATTTGTATTTTTAATTATCACGTGTACAATAACACATGACAACCCCAACACCTGCCCAAAAGTCATTTGTTAAATCCGGAGATGAAGCAACAATAATCTGTCCGCAGTGTAATAGCGCCAAGATTATTGCTGTCCGTCAATTCCGACACCGCCTGCATAGGTTAATAGTAAAATGCCGATGCGGGTATTCTTTCAAGGTGCAGCTCGAATTTCGTCGCCATTACCGCAAACCAACGGATCTCCCCGGCATTTACGACCCGGTACCACCTGCTGTCAGTGGCGGCAAAGCCAAGGTCATCAATCTTTCTCTCAGCGGTGCCTGTTTTGAGTTACGCGGCGTTCATGACCTGCAGATAGGTCAGAAAGGTGTTCTGGTTTTTACCCTGGATAACCGCAAAGAATCAGTTCTCACCAAATCTATTTTTATCAGAAGCATAAGCGGCAACCGCATTGGCGGTGAATTCGTCGAAGACCGTGCCTTTGATAAGGAGTTAGGGTTCTACCTGCGGCCTTGATGTATCGTCCAGCACCCTGCCGATTGCCTGCTCCGCATGATAGAGAAAACCCCTCAGGGTTTCAGCATCTATAGCACTGATGGCAAAGCCCTCACTCCCAATATTCTGCAAAACCTGGTGACGAGTTTCCAGATCCAGGAGGTCAATCTTATTAAAAAGAGTCATCCTCGGCAAATCTCCAAGATCGAGTTCCTTCAGTAGACGTTCTACCACCGCCATCTTCTGGCGATAGCTGGGGCTAGAGACGTCGACGACATGAATCAGAAGGTCGGCCTCCAGCAACTCTTCCAGTGTCGCCATGAATGCCTGGAGAAGGTCAGCCGGAAGATTATCAATAAATCCGACGGTATCGGTGATGATTACTTCCAAGTCAGTGGGAAAGCGCAGTCGTCTGCTGGTTGGATCAAGGGTGGCGAAAAGTTTGTCTTCGGCGATGATGTTGCTGTTGGTTAAGGTGTTGAGCAGCGTCGATTTGCCAGCATTGGTATAACCCACCAAAGAGAGCACCGGCAGTTCCTTCTTGCGCCGTTTTGCTCTTCGTCGATACCTCTCCATACTTACCTGCTGCAGTTCCTTCGCCAACCGGGTCAGTCTGTCATTGATCCGTCGCCGGTCGATCTCAAGTTTCGTTTCGCCCGGGCCTCTTGCGCCAATACCACCGGTCAGTCGCGATAACGCATCGTCTCGTGAGGAAAGTCTGGGGAGCATGTATTTCAGCTGGGCCATTTCGACCTGCAGCTTTCCCTCACGGCTCATCGCCCGGCTGGCAAAGATATCGAGGATCAACTGGGTGCGATCGATGACGCGCAGGTCAGTAAAATCAGTGATCGAGCGGATCTGCGACGGATTGAGCTCCTGATTGAAAATGAGCAGATTGGCATCCAGCTGCAGGGCACGGATCATGATATCGGCCAATTTGCCCTTGCCGAGAATGAGCCGGGGGTTAACCTGACTGCGCCGCTGCAACACCGTCTCAAGTACCGTTACATTGTCCGACCTTGCAAGTTCGGCAAGTTCAGCCAGGGAATCTTCCGCCCGGATTTTTGATTCCGTGGTAACACTGACGAGAATAGCCCGATCGCCTTTCCGATCAACAAAGCTTGTTTGCCGTCCGGCGCTGAGCTCCCCCTCTATGGATGTAATCAGTTCCTCGACAGACTCCTTTTGGTTGGCAGGATGAACCGGTGCAAGAAATGCCCAGTTTTTCCCCGCATTGCCGCCGGGAAGCAGGTGTGTCGAATACATTTTGTCGGGAAGGCCATCCTCTGCCACCTTAATAACCGAGAGGATATCAAGGCGTAGAAAAAGCAGGTCCATGAGATCATCGTCGCTGATATCCTCACCAGCCAGATGGGTGTGAATAAGACGCAGACCACGCAGCCGACCGCCGGATGCCCGAACATTGCCAAGCGACGGAATAATAATCTGGGAATGGGTACCGACAATGACATTTTCAACCTTGCCGGAACGATGGACGAGGATACCGATCTGCCGATTCAGCTCAAACGACATCTGGCAGAGGGATTTGGCCATTTCCGGATTGATGATCATATCCCGCTGTACCCGTTTGCCCCCCAGACGTTCCAGTATCTTCAGCTGATTGGTCTTCAGTCCTTCCGTATTGCCGGTTACGATTCCGATGATGCCCTCCCCTTCGCCTTTTTAACGTACGATCTTCCTGCCGGTTCTTTATTGGTGAACCACTATCAGCCCTGATAATTTTGCACATTAGGGTAACGGCGACCATAGCCAAAGGCTTTGGTCGTTACCTTCAGCCCCATCGGTGCCTGTTTCCGTTTGTATTCATTGATACGCACCCGCCTCAGGATATCACGAACCATCGGCTCGGCAAAACCGAGTTCAACAATTTCTGATTGTCCTTTGTTCTGTTCGAGATGGAGTTCGAGTATCCGGTCCAGAATCTCGTAGGGTGGCAGATCGTCCTGATCTTTTTGATCAGGCTTCAGCTCGGCAGTCGGTGCCTTGCGGATGGTCCTGGCCGGAATTATCTCGCGAGTTCTGTTAACACAAGCGGCCAACTCATAGACCAGTTGCTTGGGGACATCGGAGATGACGGCCAGTCCACCGCTCATATCGCCATAGAGGGTGCAATAGCCGACCGCCATTTCACTCTTATTGCCTGTCGTGAGAAGAAGATTGCCAAATTTATTGGAAAGGGCCATGAGCAGATTGCCTCTGATACGGGCCTGAAGGTTCTGTTCGGTGAGATCCTCGCCAAGCCCGGCAAATAGACCGGCAAGGTTCCTGCGAAAAGTATCAAACAACTCGCCAATCGGAAGAACCGTAAACCGGCAACCGAGATTATCTGCAAGTTGTTGTGCGTCTTCCAGGGAATCGGGCGAGCTGTACGGCGACGGCAGAGCCACCCCCAGAACATTTCCCGCCCCCAAAGCGTCTACGGCAATGGCCGCTGTTAAGGCGGAATCAATGCCACCAGAAAGACCAAGGAGCGCCGAAGAAAAACCGCATTTTCGCACATAATCGCCAACCCCCATTACCAAACCCTGATACACAGCCTCCTGCTCGGAAATTTGCGGAGCACCATGTATTTCGCCCTGCCAGCTGGTGCTGTCAACAATTATCATATCCTCGCGAAAGCCATGGGCCTGGGCAACGATCGTGCCGCTGCTATCCATAACAAGGCTACGTCCGTCAAAAAGCAGGGAATCCTGACCGCCGATCTGGTTGCAGTAGAGAAATGGCACCCGGTACTCCCGGCATATTTTTTTAAAAACTCCTTTACGAATTTTTTCCTTGTCGCGCTGAAACGGAGAGGCAGAGATATTGATGATGGCGTCAACGGCCTGCCCTTTTGCGACGGCTCCGGTCATGATGGTGGGCACCGGTTGCGCCTGATATTCACTTACCTTGTCGCTCCACACATCCTCACATACGGTGACTCCGAAGAACATGCCGTTTACTTGATACAGAGCGGAAGACTCCCCCCGCTCAAAATATCTGGTTTCATCAAAAACATCATAGGAAGGCAGCAGTTGTTTGCGTGCCCGGTAGACGATTTTGCCCTGCCGGACTACCACTGCCGAGTTATAAAGACCTTTACCCCTTTTCCCCATACGCCGCTCCAGGCAGCCGAACATAACGTCTAACTCAGCAGGAAGCCTAGAGAGAAGCGCCGAAACGGCCTGGTCATGGGCGGCAAGAAAGGATTGCCGCTCCAGAAGATCCTGAGGCGGATACCCTGAAACAACGAGTTCAGGAAAAATCGCAAGATTACATCCCCGCTCTCCGGCTTTTTTTGCCCAGCGCTCTATCTTTTCGCAATTTTGATTAAAATCACCTATAACCGGGTTTATCTGGACAAGGGCAATCTTCACTTAATTCTCCCTATTCAACACTGGAAAAAGCCTTCCTGTTCCCCTCAATATTTTGAAACTATTTACCTTTCTCGCCGCTTTTTTTCCGCTGATATTTTTGCACGGCACTATTATGTTCAGCAAGAGTCGCGGAAAAGTGGTGCGTTCCGTCATTTTTTGAGACGAAGTACAGGTCTTTGGTCTGGGTTGGTGCGAGCACCGCAAGCAAGGCCTCTTTGCCAGGGCTGCAGATGGGTCCAGCCGGCAGACCGGCGACCGTGTAGGTGTTATAGGGGGTGGGATTCTGCAGGTCGCTGCGGGTAATTGCCCCGGAATGGTTCTCAAGACTATACACCACCGTCGGGTCGGATTGCAAACGCATGCCAAGTTGCAGTCGGTTAAGAAAAACACCGGCGATCAGCGGTCGCTCGGCTGCGGCCCCGGTCTCCTTTTCAACCATAGAAGCGAGAATAACCGTCTTTTGCCGATCAGGTTTTTCCTCAAATTGCGCGCTTATCTCCGCCCAAACCTTGTTAAACCTGCTTATCATAAGCCCCATTATTTTTTCCGCACCCCGGGCATCCCTTGTTAAAATATAGGTATCGGGGTAGAGGTAACCCTCCAAACTGTCAAGTCCTGTCAGCCCATGTTTTGCCATAAATTCCTTGTCGACCAGAAGATTGGCAAAACTTTTCGGATCAAACCAGCTTCCTTCTACAAAAATGGCGGCGATCTCAGTTGCCCGCAGTCCCTCGGGAATGGTGATTGAATACTGAATTGACTTGGCAGAGGCGAGAGTTTTCAAGACCTCCAGGGGCTTTCTGCCGGTTTCTAGGAGAAACTCTCCGGCTTGAAGCATGCCGGAATAGCCGAAAATTTTCGCCAAGATTAGAAAACGAACATCCTCACTAATAATGCCATTGGTTGCAAGGATGGTGGCGATAGTCTGCAGGGACGAGCCACGGGGAATATTTACCACAGCATCTGGGGCCACCATCTTCGGTCCGGGCCGTAGCCCGTAGAGGGCCACCCAGCTGCTAAAGAGCAGAACCGCCATAAGAAGAAAGAGGATTGTCGCGACAACAATCCTCTTTAAAAAAATGCGCGATGCACGCTTGCTTGATAAATCAGAATCAGACACCGCTCGATCTCTGTTTTCCTGTGCCTTTCTTGGCCTTTTTCAGAGGCGGACCGGCAAAGGCTATGCGTACGACTTCATCCATATCCTTAACTGGGAAAAATTCCATCTTTTCCCTAATATCTTTGGGGATTTCCTCCAGATCTTTTTCATTCTGCTCGGGAATAATGACCTTGTTGATACCGGCTCGAAGGGCCGCCAACGCCTTTTCCTTCAAACCACCGATCGGCAGGACGCGACCACGCAATGTGATCTCCCCGGTCATTGCCATCTTACCGATGACAGTCTTGCCGGTAATTGCCGAGTACAGTGCAGTCGCCATGGTAATTCCGGCGGAAGGGCCATCTTTGGGGGTGGCACCCGCCGGAACATGGATGTGAATATCGATCTTGTCAAAATGATCTTCGGCAAGGCTCAGGGCAACAGAACGACTTCGGCAATAGGTCAAGGCGGCCTGGGCCGACTCCTTCATGACGTCGCCAAGCTGCCCGGTCAGGGTCAACTTACCCTTACCCGGCATGAGATTGACCTCAATCTGGAGAATCTCCCCGCCCACCTCAGTCCAGGCAAGTCCGATAACCAGGCCCGGCTGCTCCAACCGATCCATCTCAGACTCAGGAATGTTCTTCGGCGGACCAAGATACCGACTGATATTGCGCTCGGTGATGACATACGGTCCCTTGCCGCCTTCGGCTATTTTCCTGGCCGTCTTGCGGCATACCTTGCCGATCTCCCGCTCAAGATTCCGAAGACCCGCTTCATATGTATAATGGGTGACGATATAATGCAAGGTCTCATCATCCATCTTCAGCTGACCAGGCTTCACACCGGTTTCCTTTAACTGCCGGGGAAAGAGATATTTCCGGGCGATAATCACTTTTTCCTCAAGGGTATAACCAGACAGTCGAATCATCTCCATCCTGTCGAGCAAGGGGCTGGGGATGGTATCGCTCATATTGGCGGTGGTGATGAACATGACTTTCGACAGATCGATGGGCAGGTTCATATAGTGGTCGGAAAACTCGAAATTCTGCTCCGGATCGAGTACCTCAAGGAGGGCGGATGAGGGATCACCACGATAATCGGAACCGATCTTGTCGATCTCATCCATCATGAAAATCGGATTATTGGAAGCGACGGTCTTCAGTCCCTGGACAATACGTCCTGGCATCGCCCCAATATAGGTACGACGATGGCCTCTTATCTCCGCCTCGTCACGCATGCCGCCAAGGGACATACGATAAAATTTGCGCCCCATGGCCCGGGCAATGCTTTGCCCAAGCGAGGTTTTTCCGACACCCGGCGGACCGACAAAGCAGAGTATAGGACCCTTGCTCGAAGGATTGAGCTTGCGTACCGCAAGATATTCGAGAATCCGCTCTTTGACCTTTTCCAGTCCGTGGTGATCATCGTCCAGTACCTGTTTGGCCTTGGTCAGATCGAGAATGTCGACCGTGCTCTTTTTCCAGGGCACATCGAGAATCCAGTCAATATAAGTGCGGATAATCGTCGCTTCGGAAGAATCAGGGTGCATCATCTCCATCCGACTGAGCTGCTTCTGTGCCTCTTTGCGGATACTCTTCGGCATCTTGGTTTTTTTGATCTTGCGCTCCAGCTCGTCGATCTCCTGGGTGCGATCGTCGGTGTCGCCCAGCTCTTTCTGCAGGGCGTGGAGCTGTTCGCGGAGGAAATATTCGCGCTGCGACTTGCTCATTTCCTCCTTGGCGTCATTCTGGATCTTGGCCTGCACCGTCGACACCTCCAGTTCCTTGGTGAGCAGGTCGCTGACCAGTTTGAGGCGTTTTTCAGCATCGGTTTCTTCGAGAATGAGCTGCGATTCGGCAATCTTCAGCCGCAGGTTCGAACCTACCAGATCGGCAAGTCGGCCAGGTTCCTCGATGTTGTTGATAATCATCATCAGATCGGCAGAGAGAATGCCGCGCAGCGACATGATTTTTTCCGTCTGCTCCCGAACCGCCCGCATCAGGGCCTCGGTTCCTACACTGATCTCCTTGACCTCGACCTCTTCAATCACCTCCACCGAAACCTGATAGGACGGTTCGGTTCTGATGAAGCTCTTGATCTTGGCCTTGGACATTGCCTGGACGAGAACCTTAAGACGCCCGTCCGGCAGTTTCAAAGTCCGCATAACCATGCACACCATTCCCACCTCGTACAGATCCTCTTTCTCAGGATTATCTTTGGTGGCATCCTTCTGGGTGACAAGCATCAGCAGTTTATTGGCCCCGAGGGCCTCATTGACAGCTTCTACCGAATTGGGACGACCAACAAAGAGCGGGATAATCATATAGTTGAAAATTACCACGTCCCGAACAGCCATCATCGGTAGGACTTCCGGTATTTCCATGTTTTCGTTACTTGAAAAGTCATCCATGCCGATGCTTAATGAATCATTAAATTCCACTCAATCCTCCTGCTTACCCCCGATTAACGGGACTTTTTTCAGTCCCCCCTTGAGGGGGATAAGTACCTTAGAATTTTTTCTTAAAAACCAAGATAAAATTTCTAAGGTACTAAAACACTTAAAGTGCCCCGGGTGGATTACCCGCCCGAACACAAACCAGTAACCTCTATTGTACCGTAATTATCTCTCTATTCAAATAGATAGCAAATAAAACCGCTATTCAACCGATGAAAGGCTGGGAAATACTAAACATCCGGACAACTTAAGTCAAGCCGGGTTTCACCCGCCGGCCCCTCTCTTATCTGCTTTTTTCTTGAACTCTTGCCGAGATTTTCGCATAGTAAAAAAAGTAATGCAACTTTAAATCCAGCTACTTTCCCTTATGATGAGGTCAACATGTTATCGGTACAATCTTTTTTTGATCTGAGTGACTTCCCTTACGGAAACCTCTTTGAGCCCACCGCCTATGCCTGGCAACCGCTCGGGACACTGAAAAACTATATGGACGCCGCAACCTACCCCAAATACGACCGCACCCTTGTTGGCGACGGCATCCCCTTGGCTGGCCATGTCATTATCCACGAAGGGAGGGCATTGCCCGGAACGGAGGCGGAAATTGTTTACGGCGATACCACCAAGGGGAGATTGCAGATACGCCTTGCCGGAAAAATTCTCGAAGGTGCGTCACTGCTCATGGCCGGCGTTACACTGCTGGGCAACAGGATATCCATCGGCCGGGGCGTTTTGGTTGAAACCGGGGCAATGATAAAATCCCCGGCGATCATCGGCGATATGACCGAAGTCCGACAGGGCGCTTATCTGCGTGGCTACTGCCTGGCGGGCAAAAGATGTGTCATGGGCCATACTACCGAGATCAAGCACTCGATTTTTCTCAACGATGCCAAAGCCGGCCATTTTGCCTATCTTGGCGACTCCATTCTCGGCAACGACACCAATCTCGGTGCCGGAACAAAATTTGCCAACCTCCGCTTCCTTCCGGGAAATATCACGATTTTCCAAAAAGAAAGTGGCCGTATCGATACCGGTTTGAAAAAATTTGGCGCCATCCTCGGAGACACCTGTCAGACCGGCTGTAATTCAGTGACCAGCCCCGGCACACTGATGGCCAAGGGGGCTATTCTTATGCCGAATGCCACCGCCAGGAGCGGCTATCATGGGGAAAAGGCGCTGCTCAGATAACAGGGGGATTTAAAAAAAATCAAGGGGCTGCGTGCCTCTTTCTTGGTGACACTCTGCCTCGTATGGGTATAAATAATTGTGGTTTTAACATCACTATGTACAAGTAACTCCTGAATGGTCCGAATGTCGAAGTTGTTTTGCAGCAGATGGCTGGCAAAGCCATCGATAATGCTAAACCTGCATCTAAAATCATTCCGACATACGTTGTGCAGTCAGAGGTGGGGATATGCAGCGTGAAAGAAAAAAGTTGCCTCTGTGTGAATGATCAGTTAGGGTTTGGAAAGTCTTGAGATCAAAGAGGAGCCGGAGAGATTTCTCTTTTCAGGCTGACAATAAAAAGAAAGAGGCTTAGAATCTGCACCATTTGTCACCAAGCACATCTAAATGAGGATTGTTATGATGAATAAACCTATTGTTGCTCCAGTTCTATACGGGCCTGTTCCAGCTCTTCTTCTCGCCCTTTTGCTTTTAAATGGATGTTCCGTTTTGCCTAGAGAAATACGATATGACACAAATACTATAAAGTATACCAGTCCTCAAGATGGGGTTAAGTCCACCTCGGGACCCTATGATGCAAAGACCACGCGTTATAGAAGTTCTAATGAGGGCGTTACCTCCACAAGCGGTCAATATGAAGATGCGACCGATTATTACATCTCAAGGGACGGTGGGCGTGTACCTCAATCGCCGGTAATGAAGGCCACAAGCCAACATACATCACAATTAAACCCGAATCAGGAGCAGCCGGCAAAAGATTTACCAATGGTTATCGAGGTTTCAGACGTGCTCTTTGATTTTGATAAATGGGTCATCAAAACTCCTTTTCTCCCAGTACTGGATCAATGGGTTGAATATTTTAAAAGTAATCCGCTTGTGACAGCACATATCTTTGGGCATACCGATAGTACAGGCCCAACCGCCTACAACCAGACCCTCTCTGAAAAACGGGCCCAGTCCGTGATCAACTACTTGGTTGGCAAAGGCATTAGTCCTGACAGGCTCACTGTCAGAGGTTTTGGTGAAAGCCAGCCCGTAGCCCCGAACAGCACAGAGGAAGGTCGTCAGAAAAACCGGCGAGTAGAGTTGAATTTTTAACTGCCGTGAGCGGGAAAGATATTTTTTTCTTGCAGCAGCTCTGGCCAACTGTCCGCTGCCAGAGCTGCTATTAATGAGTACTTGGGATTTGACTCTGCTTTTCCGGTTTTCGCACAAAACACAGGGTCACCCATTAAAAGGCCCCTAATCGCTCAAATCTATTGCTGACAAATAGAAATGACATTTTCCTTAAGAGACCGGCATATTCCATCCCTATTATATCCATGCATCAGAAAGATTACCGTAACGTGGTAGATATAGGGAATTTCGACCTACCCGGCGAGGTGATTCATATCTTATATTTCACCAAGAGGCTTTGCTTCTCACCGGAGATGTTTCAGCGATTTAGTGGTAATTTTGGCAACCCTGGCACCCGAAAAAAACCCTTTTTCTCATAGGCTCCGATGTCACATTTCCCTGTCAGTGGCTGCGGTCTTGTGATTCCCCTTTGGTCAATATTGATTGAAGTGCCGCAAAGATTGACATCCTTGGGAATCTTGTTGATTGCCGGGCTTCCCGCCAAAAACGCATGGGTCTGTGTGTCTCCACCGTTATCCGCAAGCGCTGCGAGAAGCGGCGATGTGTCCGGCAAATCCGTTGCTCGTGTCAGGTCGCAGGAACCATCGCTCGACAGATTGTAACCGAGAGAATTATATGTCCCAGTGCAGTTGCTGCCGGGTTGATTGCCATTTAGTAGAGTGTTCTGCAGTTTCACGATTCCCATTGCATTGTGTATATTGCCCGTCTTCCCAAATTCCGTATTGTCCGACAGCGTGCTGCTAACGAGAACAACCTCGCTTCCCCCGTTATAGATACCTCCGCCCTCGGAGTCTGTCATGTTACCCGACAGCGTGCTGTTGATAATACGGACTTCCTGTTCGCCCCCTTCGTTGATGTATTGGTTGTATATGGCGCCGCCGGTCGCGCCCCAGTTGCGGAAAAAGGTGCATCCGGCGACCTTCAACGGACCATTGTTATAGATACCCCCACCCTTGCCAAGATGGTTCTCGAAAAATGTACTGGAGCGGATATTCGCGTTTCCTTCATTGTAAATGCCGCCACCGTTACCCTGGTTACTTGATGAATAGAAGGTATTGTTCGAGAATTTTCCCCTCAACACCTCCAGATTTCCTTCATTATAAATGCCGCTGCCATCTTTCCCTGCCTCATTTTTGTCGAAAAGGACATCTTCCATGTAGATACGTTCTCCCCACGCATATGCTCCTGCACCTGACTCGAAAGCACGGTTTCCCGAAAAAGCTACACGAATCAGTTTGGAAGCACCATTCAAGAACAATCCAGCACCCATATTTGCATAGTTTTGCGAAATCACAGCATCTCTGATGTCCAGGCTTCCCTGGTAGGTGAGAATGCCACCGCCAGTCGCAGATTCATTGCCGGAGACCTCATTGCCGGAATCCTCGAATTTTCCCTGGATTTTTACGGTTGCTTTGTAACTGTAGATACCCCCACCGGCACTGCCCGCCTTGTTGTTTGATATTTTGCAGGCCCCCTTTGCTCCCAAGATGTTCAGGGTGGCGTTATCAGAATTGTATATGCCGCCGCCGCTGCAATCTGCGCTGTTACCCTCGACAATGGTGGCATCCGAAAGCTGCAATGTGCCTATGTTGTATATTCCCCCGCCCAGTCCAGCGCGGTTGCCTGTGACTGTGACACCGCTGAGTTCTGCCTTTCCGAAATTAGCAATACCAGCGCCTTGCCCGGTGTCGGTTTTATGGTCAGAGATTGAGCTATTCTTGATAGTCAGATCTCCAGTGTTGCTGATACCACACCCACTACAACTCAGGTGAGCCCCCTGTATCGGTTTATTGGATTAGAACTCGCTGTCGATAATGTCAGTTTTCCCTGAAATAACTAGGCCGCTGCCAACGCGTGCACGGTTTCCCTGAAATTTGCTGTTATTAATATTCAAAGTGCCGCCGCTGTAGATGCCGCCGCCCATATCCGCCCCGTTCTCTGAAAACTCGCTTTCTGTTACGTTCACGGTTCCCAGGCTGCTGATTATACCGCCTCCAAACGAAGATTCTCTTCCCCAATTTTGAGTGAAACGACAGTGCTCGATATTCAAAATGTTCGCATGACTGACGATGCCGCCCCCATGATAAGCGTTGCCCCTGGTAACCACCAGATCTCTGAAAGTGACCTTTAGACCGGAATTGATATCAAACACCCGCACCGAAGAGTTGCCGCTGATTGCGATCTCCAGGTCTGTTCGTCCTTTGATTGTCAGATCTTGGCTAATGGCGGGCAGAGCACTGACCAGTGTAACGGTGCCGGTCAGATTTTCGTTAAAGTTGATTATGTCCGCCCCACTTCCCGCAGCGCAGTCTAAAGACCCTGACTGGTTGTCGTGGTTCGCGTTAATCAATGCTTCCCGTAGGGAACACTGGCCATTCGGGATCTGTTCGTCGGCCAGCGTAGTGACACCTATTGTGACAGCGCCAGCAGGGACGTACCAAAGAATCATGCATACGGAAAACAGAAAAAACCATTTCTTGGTCATGTCGACACCTCCCTAACACAATGAATATTTTATAGTTTCGGATATAGCTGCTTATTTTTAATCCGAACTCCCTCTGTTTTAAAGGTGATAAATACTCGCTTTATTCAGGATTCCTAAAAAATACTTTCCAAAAAAATGCTTTTCTGCCTCCGATGCTTCATAACTACCTTTCCAAGGCTGTTTACGCAATTAATTTTTAACAATATAATGCAGCCATTCCCATTTTGATGGAGCAATTTAGGATAACCCTGCAATTTTCCCAAATTTTCGCCAGCCTAAAACCCAGGATGAAAAAACACAGCCAACCAAATGACAGGGTCTTGAAATATCATATATTCACATTTCAAAACCTTATGTTTTTGCACAAATGATCCCCCATGCGGATTAAAAGAATAATTATCCACCTTGTAATCATGCAAAATTTCCCAGCGAAACGAATCAAATTAAAAAATGGGACCTCCAACAATAAAATTTTTTCACTAATCGTAGTCACACTTTCCCATTGTGTGTTTTTTATAAGATTCCTGTGGCATAGTAACAGCAAGAAACCTTGGGGTTCAGGTCTCAAGACCCGGCATTTTACTGTCATGTACCACCGGCAAAGCTGGTGGTATATGACTAGATAGAATGATAATCACACAACTTCAGCCAGATAAACGGAAATTTTTATAATACCCCTTACGGGCTACAAGTCCTTTCATGAAATATTCTTCTCAAAAACGCGCGAATAATTTTTCAAATGGACTCAAACTTCTATCAGGAGGAACGTATGGTAAAATCAAAATTCGCAAAGCCTATGATTGCCGGTAAAAAACGTATTCTCAATGCTAAAAAGGATACTCCGGATATTCGTGATCGCATGTATGAACCCGCTCTTATTCAACTGTTGCCTGAAATTGACAACCGCGGTGCAAGTAATATTCTCGATCAGGGTGAGGAAGGTGCCTGTACCGGTTTCGGCCTAGCGGCAGTCATCAATTTTTTAAATGCCGACAAACAAGACCTGCAAGGGAAAGTCAGTCCACGGATGCTGTACGAAATGGCCAAAAAACATGACGAATGGCCAGGGGAGAATTATGAGGGTTCAAGTTGCCGAGGGGCAATCCGCGGCTGGAAAAACATGGGTGTCTGCGGTGACGATGACTGGAAATATCTTTCTGAAGATCCAGGTGAATTAACCATAGACCGGGCCAAGGCCGCCCGGTCTTGCACGCTCGGTGCGTATTATCGTCTGCGTCCGGAAATCAGTGATTATCATGCGGCGCTCAATGAAGTAGGCGCCCTGTATGTTTCAGCAGACGTCCATTCCGGCTGGTTTTCGCCGAAGGCTGCAAACAAAGATGCACTCGCCGTCATCACGCCCTCGGACACCATTGAAGGCGGTCACGCCTTTGCCATTGTTGGTTACAACAACCAGGGCTTCATTATCCAGAATTCCTGGGGACTTCACTGGGGTTCCAGAGGTTATGCTATTTGGCTCTATGAAGACTGGTTGCAAAATATCAATGATGGCTGGGTTTTTCGGGTGGCCATTCCCACACCAGCTATCTTTGGACTGACCTCAAGGTCGCGGGTTACTGCAGAAACTGAATCCGGCAAGGCAGCGCCGAAACGCCTGGAAATAGCCGGACACTTTGTCCATTTTGATGACGGCAAATTCAAGGAACACGGCGACTATTGGAGCACCGCCGATGATGTCCTGAATACCGCACAACTTATCAAAGAATCCGTCGGCACCAAAAAATACAAACATCTGCTTATCTATGCACATGGCGGCCTGAACAGCCCGTCAGCTTCGGCCAAACGCATTGCCGCGACAACTGAAGGATTCAAGCGAAACTGTATCTATCCTTACCACATAATGTACGACACCGGTCTGATTGAAGAATTTAAAGATGCAGTCATCCGCACCTTCAGCGGCAGACGAACAGAAGGTTTTTTCCGGGACATGCAGGAGAAAATCATAGAAGAGAGTGATCTCTTGATAGAGGACTTTGTCCGCAAACCGGTCACCCCCATTTGGGAAGAGATGAAAAACGATGCTTTCCTTCCGTTCGAACTGCAAAAAAAAGGCAAAATCAGCGATGGTTTGTTGGTAATCAAAGCCTTTGCCGAGGCATTCCAGGATACCCACATCAAGATTCATCTTGCCGGACACAGCACCGGGGCTGTCCTGCTCGGCCACTTATTGCATGCCCTTGACACCCTTGGCCGGCCGGATCTGATCGATAGTTGCAGCCTGATGGCGCCCGCCTGCTCGATTGATTTTTACAAGGAACATTACGAGCCAAGGCTACAAAAACAAAGCAAAGGCAAAGAACTAACCGGGCTACCGGATTTGACGCTGTATAACCTTTCAGAACAACTCGAAAAAGATGACAATGTTGTCCTTGTTTACCGGAAATCCTTACTCTATTTGGTGTCACGAGCTCTTGAACGACAGATCGACAAGCCGCTGCTGGGGATGCAATGTTATTGCAAAAAACTGAGCCAACACCCGGGGTTGACGGTCCGCTGTTCGAGCGGTAAAGATAAAAAGAACGTGACCTGCAGCACTTCTCATGGGGGATTCGACAATGATATTAAAACGATGAATGATATCATGGCACGAATACTAAAAGTAAAACCGACTAAGCCCTTCACCGAAAATGAGATGAAGGGTTACTGATATTCTTTATGATAGTAATGAACCGGTAAAGTTCATAAAAAGGAGCAAATCTTATGAAAAGCTGTATTGATCCCGGCCATGGTATGAGTAATCGTAAACTCGGCATCTATGATCCGGGTGCTACGCATTTTGAGAACGGTTTTGAGTATCAGGAAGCAAGCATTGCCCTTCGATATGGACTCGCCCTAAAGGACGTGTTGCGTGCCCAGCAGTTAGATGTTTTCATGACTCGAGACGATGAGACGGATCACACACCCGTCGGCAGACGTGCCTCCATGGCCAAGGCTGCCGGCTGTGATGTCTTGATATCCTTGCATCTGAATGATTTTGACGACGACACCGCAAATGGTCTGGAGGTTCTCTACGGCAATCCGGGCAGCAAAGCTTTAGCGCAAAAACTCCAGGATGCGCTGGTCGATGTAACCAAGATACGTAATCGAAAGATCAAAATGCGAACCGACCTTGCCGTCCTTAAGTTCGAGGGTACCGCTGTACTTGTTGAATTGGGATTCATCGCCAATGACCAGGATCGCGAAAAATTGCTCAATGCCCAAATTCGTGATGCCGTGGTCCATACTATTGCAAAGATTGTAAATCCGGAATTTTGGTTCAACCATGGCTAACGGTTGCTGGTTTCTCTTTCTGGATGCCAAAAACGGCGCTCATTCTTTGTCCGGGGCTCGGCAACAACCTTCAAAAAATGAGCGTCTAACCCCGGAAAACAGGATAAGTGCCTCAACCCTTGCGCACCACCATCGTTGAAAAATAATGGATTTCCTGGTCGACCGCATCGCGGACGTCGGCCCAGATTTTCTGATCTTCCAGGCTGCAGCGTTCAACGAGCACGGCCTTGTCGGCAAGGCCCAATTCCTCAAGCAGGCCGACCAGGCGGGCCATAACTTTATGCACCTTCATGAACACCACCACATCGCAAAGATTCAGCAGTTCGCGAATGCGTTCGTTCTCAAAGGTCGCGGGAATCACTACCAGTCTCTCGTCACCGAGACAGAGCGGCACGGCGGCGGCAGCGGAAGAGGCTCCGATAGCGGAGACACCGGGGACGATCTCGACAGTGAAGGGGGAACCGAATTCCTGCAGGGTTTCACATACATAAAACCCGGTCGAGTAGATGGCCGGGTCGCCAAGTGTTGGAAAAACCACATCCTTTCCTTCCTGAAGGCAAGCCATAATGGTCTTTGCCGCCTCTTGCCAGGCGCTTTTCACCTCAGGGTCGGGCGATTGCCCCCGATGCACCATTTTCATGGGGAAACGGTGGCTGAGGATGGTTTTTCCTTCCTGGCTAACGACGCCTGCAGCGATCTTCAGGGCCATGCTGCCACCGTTCTCAAAAGCAGAGGGAACAAACCAGATCGCACATTTTTTCAGGATTGCCGCAGCTTTCAAAGTCATGAGCTGCGGATCTCCCGGTCCCATACCGACCACATAAAACGTTCCCTGCATATTCCACCTTCCAACAAATTTTTTACCGACAAACCAGGGTAACCGAATTACCATCAGCCACCCTGCTGAGTTGCAGCCGGTCTTGATCGACCGCTGATCTATTTCAGGATGAGCCCACCTTCTTTTGCGGCATCAGCGATATTCTCCACAAACAGAGCAACAAAGCCGGGATTTGATCCCAGTCCTTCAAGCACCGGCTGCACGCTATAGCCCTCGGCGGTCAGTATCGTTTTCCACGAATCCCCTTCCGCCCCTGCCATATCATTAACCGCGTGATCCCCGGCGGTAATCATAAAGGGCTTGAGGATGATTTTTTTTGATTTGGTGCCCTTCAATGCAGGCAGCAAATCATCGATGGACGGTGTTCCTTCAACCACGCCGATAAAAATTTCCGTATCGGGATAAGCGGCACGCATTTTCTTTTCCGTTTCCGCATATATACCGGTCGACCAGTATTCGTTGCCATGCCCCATGTAGAGGAGATTTGCCCCTTCTTTTCGAGCCATTTCCACGTCGCCGGCCAAGGATTTTATAACCCGGTCGACATCCTCGTGGTAGCTGTATTTGTCGCCAGGCGCTCCTAAGGCCGGACGGCCCATAACCACAGTATCAAACGGCCGCCATTTGCTTTTCAGAGTTTTTATCGAACCTAGGGCGCTGATATAGTTATTCAAGTCATACGACTGTTCCATATAAAACATATGGGTTGGTTGAACAATGATATTACGATAGCCGTCTTCCTGCAGGTCACCCATGGCCTGGATGATGTTTTTAACATTGAGGATCTCCTCGGGAATACCCATTCCGAGCCACTTTTGAGCTTCAGTCCGACGTTTTTTCCAGACCGCTCGAACCATGTTCGAGGTGAAGGTGATGCGAACCTCAGTTCCCGGATAGGCCTTTCGCACTTGTTCGGTGATATTTTCGAGCGCGTTGACGCCGGACGGCACGGTGGTGCCGAAACTTGCCAAAAGTATCGCCGTTTTCCCCTCAGGCGGTTTATTACCAGAGGCAGTGGCCGATAGGGCGATAAGATGCAGGGTGAAAAAAGTAATGAGAATAATTCTGCCGATAGTTTGAAACATGGGACATCCTCCTTAATAAATTTTGATCCGGAGAATAAAAAAAACCCGAATCATGATGATGATCCGGGGAGTCCCTGTTGTCCTCGTATCGATTGAAGCATCCTTTTCCACGGGATAAGCCAATACACACATTTCAGGCAGGTCTTCTGACTTCCGGATCAGCCATCTTTCACACCTTCCCAGGAGAATCTCCCAGTGGTTTTCCGTGAAATTTGTACCCGGTTACAGCGGCGGGCCCGTCCTCGACTCTCACGAGGTTCCCTTTTGAGCTTTTTTTGATCACCCCGATGATGGGGGAAAGCACCTGAAACATTGCCGCAAAGTAACAAGCCGTGAAAGGGAAATCAACTGTTTTTATCGACTGATTCATCACCGCAATAGCCTCAACCTCATCCCATTCGGCCCTCGGTCGGAAGACGATAATATCTGTTTGCTTTCTTCTTCATGGGGTGTAGTATCGCCCTGAATTATACTGAACGTATCGCCGCTTGCCGCAAGTCCCAGGACGGCTGCAGCGGCGGGATAACCCGCTAATCCTGACACGATCATCATGGAACAGGATCTCTTCTCCCAACTTTGGCCGCAGATCATCCTGCCGATCGCCAGAATCGCCTTCTTCATCACCATTGGTCTCTTTATTGCTAATTTCATCGAAAGCCTCAACTGGACGCATCGGCTGGCTGCGGTTGTTCGCCCCCTGCTAAGAATGGGCCGGTTGTCGTCGGTCACCGGGGCCAGTTTTACCATCGCTTTTGTCTCGGGGGTTTCTTCCAACACCATGCTCGCCGAGGCCTATGACAAGGGGCTGATGAGCAAAACCGAGCTGTACCTTGCCAATCTTTTCAACTCGCTGCCGCGCTTTTTTCTGCACCTGCCAACGGTCTTTTTTCTCACCGCGCCGATGATTAAAAGCGGCGCTTTTTTGTACGTCGGGTTGACCTTTGCCGCCTCTCTCCTCCAGACCTTTGTGGTTATCTTGGTCGGTCGTCTAACCCTACCGGCAAGTGACGGGGCAGACTGTGTTACCACACCGGGGCAGACGAAAATCGGCTGGCGGGATGCCCTGGCAAAGAGTTTTAAGAGGCTGAAAAAGCGGATCGGCAAGGTTATGCTGTTCATGATCCCGGTGTATATCCTCTTTTTTCTTTTGAATAGATATGGTCTATTTACCCGACTTGAAGAGTATATTGCCGCCAAGGCATGGTTTTTGGCCTGGCTCAATCCGCAAAGCCTCGGCATTGTTGTTCTCCATGTGACCACCGAGTTTTCTGCAGGCCTTGCAGCTGCAAGCGTCCTCCTGGCCGAAAACAGTCTTACTACCAAGGAAGTGGTTCTGGCGCTTTTGGTTGGCAATATCCTGTCGACACCGATCCGGGCTGTTCGCCATCAACTGCCCTATTATACAGGTATTTATTCGCCAAAGCTGGCCCTGCAACTGGTCGGCGTAAGCCAAGTGGTGCGAGCCCTTTGCGTGGTCCTGGTGGCGTTTCTTTACTATTTTCTGGCTTGATTATTTTATAGCGATTTCACTCAACACACCGAAACCATGCTCCGTCATTCGAATAAGAAATTCTTTCTGCTGACCCTCCTCCTTGCCGCCTGTACGGTGCTGACTATCATCGTCTCAACCGGCATGGGTTACATGGCCATCGGCCCAGAGAATATTTTCCGGGTAATCGGTGCCCACCTTTTGGGCAATGAGGCCCTGGTTGACGGTTTGGAAAAAACCGTGCCCTATGTGGTCATGGATGTCCGCCTGCCGCGCATCCTCACGGCCGCCTTGGTTGGGGCGGGCCTGGCAATGAGCGGTGTCATCTATCAGGGCATTCTTCTCAACCCCTTGGCCGACCCTTACACCTTAGGGATTTCCAGCGGCGCCGCCTTCGGCGCCTCGCTTGCCCTCCTGGCCAACATCACCCTGTTTGGCCATTTCTCCACACCCCTGTTCGCCTTTGTCGGGGCGATTCTTACCTTGCTGACGGTCATGCGTCTTTCCACCTTCAACGGCCTAATCTCGGCACAAACTCTTATTTTATCAGGGGTGATTGTCGGGGCCATCCTTTCCGCCGGCATCAGTTTCTTGAAATATCTGGCCGACGAGCAAGTAGCAATCATTATATTCTGGCTCATGGGCAGCTTTGCCTCCAGCACCTGGAAGGGGGTTGCCCTGGTCGGCTGCGCCGTTCTTTTCGGGGCGGCTGTGACCCTTTTCTTTGGCCGCGACCTGAACATCATGAGCCTTGGTCGCAGATCGTCGGACTCTCTTGGCGTCGAGACAGCCAGGGTACGAAAAATCCTTCTCCTTACTGCCTCTCTGGTGACTGCGGTCTGTGTGGCTGTCACCGGTATCATAGGCTTTATCGGTCTAATCGTACCGCACCTGATGCGCTATCTGGTTGGCCCGGACAACCGCAGGCTCCTGCCTGCCTCGGCCTTTGCCGGAGCCATTTTGCTGCTGCTGGCCGATACCTTGACCCGCGCCGTGTTGCCGGTCGAGGTGCCTATCGGTGTCCTCACTGCCCTCATCGGCGGACCATTTTTTTGCGTCATCTTCCGCCAGAAACAAAAGGGTAGAAGCTATGAGTAGCCCTTGTCTGTTCTGCGTTGAAGGGGTGTCTTTTGCCTATACCGGCCCTCTGGTTCTGGACGATATCCACCTGGCTCTCAGTCCCGGCAAATTTTACGGCATCGTCGGTCCGAACGGCTGCGGCAAAACGACTTTTCTTGATCTCCTCACCGGCTGCAAAAAACCGCTGACCGGCAGCATTACATTCCAGGAAAAACCGCTACCTACCTATAACAAACGTGATCTGGCCCGCCGATTGGCTCTCGTACCGCAGGAATTTGATATCGGTTTCGGGTTTACCGTTGAAGAAATTGTCCTTATGGGCAGGCATCCGCATATTGACAGGTTTTCCAGCCCTGCCGAGAAAGACTGGCAGGCAGTCGACCGGGCCATGGCTACCATCGGTATCGAAGAACTGCGCGACCGCTATACCAACACCCTGTCCGGTGGCCAGAAACAGCGAGTGGTGGTGGCAAGAGCTCTGGCTCAAGATACGCCGGTGCTGCTCTTTGATGAGGCGACGTCGAGTCTTGATGTCAAATATACCCTGCAGATCTTCAATCTCGCCCGCAAGCTCGTCCGCGAGGAAGGCCGGACAATCATCGCCGTCATCCATAACCTCAACCTGGCGGCGGCCTACTGCGATTATCTCATTTTCATGAAGGACGGCCGATTGCAGCAGCACGGACCAACTTCGGAAACGATGACCGCGACAACCATTGCCGAGGTTTTCGATGTCCAGACCCAAGTGGCTATCGATCCGTATAATCAGGCCCATCAGGTAAGTTTTCAATATTTTGAGTGAGCTTTAAGATGACTGACCCACGCCCATATTTCACCTCCTTTTTGTCCACCGTCGTCCTGTGGCTGCTGATCCTGACCTGCTGTCTCTGCCAGACCCAGGGTGCTCTTGCGGAAAACAGCAAAACGGTAATCGACAGTTCCGGGCAAAAGATACATATCGAAAAACCGTTCACGAAAATCATTTCTCTTTATTCCGCCCACACAGAAAATCTTTGCAGTCTCGGAGCCGAGGCACTGCTGGTCGGAATTGGCAAGGGTGATGACTTTCCGCCCGCCATTCTTGGCAAACCCGCCTTTTCCTACCGTGAAGATCCGGAAAAATTCATTGCCACCGGCCCTGATCTGGTGCTGGTGCGGCCGATGATCGAACGCTCTTATCCGGAATTTATCAACAAGCTAAGACAGGCAGGTATTGCTGTTATTTCCCTGCAACCCAATAATATCGATGAGATCTTTGACTACTGGAGAACTCTCGGAACCATCACCGGCCGGGAAAAACAGGCGGAGGCGATGATCACCACCTTCAACACCCGTCTTACCGAGGTGCAAAAACGTCTGCAGAATATTGCCCCAGGCCAGCGGCCAAGGGTCTATTTTGAATCGATTCACAGCAAGATGAAGACCTTTGCCCAAGACAGCATTGCCATCTATGTCCTGGAGCAGGCCGGCGGCATTAACCTTGCCGCCGATGCCGAACAGGTCCGGGAGACCAATATCGCCGCCTACGGCAAGGAACGCTTGCTCAGTCACGGCGGGGAGATCGATATCTTTCTTGCCCAGGAGGGCAAGATGAACCCGGTGAATGAAACGATCATCAGGGACGAACCGGGCTTTCAGGCGATCAAGGCGGTGCGTGAAGGAAAAATCCTCCTCGTTGCCGAGGCCCTGGTATCGCGCCCCACCCTGCGCATCCTGGACGGGATTGAGGAGCTTAACGCAGCCTTCTATCCCCAGGCAAAACAAAAAGCGGCAGGCAACTGATGAACACTTCGAATGCTCCCGCATGCATCATTTCCGGAACCTCCAGCGGCTCCGGCAAAACCACGGTTACCCTTGGCCTGATGGCTGCCTTCCGGGCCAGAGGCCTCAAGGTGCAACCTTTCAAATGCGGCCCGGACTTTATCGATCCCGGCCTGCACCAGCTGGTCACCGGCACCATATCGCGTAATCTTGATCTTTGGATGTGCGGCGAGAAGTTCACCCGCGCAACCTTTCAGGAGAACAGCCGGGGTGCCGACATCGCCATTATCGAAGGAGTTATGGGCATGTTTGATGGCGGCCTGTCGTCGAGCGGCTCGCTGGCCAAGACTCTTGGCCTGCCTGGTATTCTTGTCCTCGACGTGCGGTCTATGGCCGAAAGCGCGGCAGCCATCGTCAAGGGTTTTGAGACCTATCTTCCGGAGGCGGCGCCCAAAGGGGTGATCCTCAACCGCATCGCCAGCGACCGCCATCTGCAACTGGTAAGTGACGCCATCCGCACACACTGCGATGCCGAGATCCTCGGCTATCTACCGCGGACCTTGGAATTTGCCATTCCCAGCAGGCACTTAGGACTACTCACCGGCGACGAGGCACCGCTCAGTGCTTCCGCCTTGCAGCTGCTGTCGGATACTGTTGCCCGCCACATTGATCTGGATAAAATCTTATCCCTCTGCGCTTCCATGCCTGCGACAGCAATGGCAACTGCACCCGTTCGGCAAGACGTTCAATGCCGAATAGGTGTTGCCAGAGACAAGGCCTTCTGTTTTTATTATGAGGATAACTTTGACCTGCTGCGACAAGCCGGGGCTGAACTGGTGTTCTTCAGCCCGATTGCCGACACCAGTCTTCCTGACAACATCGACGGTCTTTACCTCGGCGGTGGCTATCCGGAGCTTTATGCAGAACTGCTGAGTGACAACAGCGCAATGCGCACGGCAATCGGCAGGTGGATCGAAACCGACGGCCCGGTCTACGCCGAATGCGGCGGCTTTATGTATCTGACAGAGGGCATCGTCGATCAAGAAGGAGCCTTCCATCCTATGGTCGGAGCCTTTCCGGTCAAGGCACGGATGCAGGAGAAACGGGCCAGCCTCGGCTACCGGGAGGTACGAACGACAGTCCATAGCTGCTTTGGCCCAGCGGGAACGGTTATGCGCGGTCATGAATTTCACTATTCAAACATAGACCAGATGCCATCGCACATTGCCCGCATCTACGCGGCAAACAACGGCAGCAGTGAAGGCTACGCCCAACGCAAGGTTCTGGGCGGCTACATGCATCTCCATTTCGGCTCTGCGCCGCAGGTGGTGCAAGAATTTATCAATTTTTGCCGAGAGGATTAACCATATATGACTGTGCAATTGCAGCAGGTAGCACCCACACAAATTGAGGCGGAGAGCTTCAAAATAATCAATGCTGAATTCGGCCCCCATGAATTCGACGAAAAAACCTTCCGGGTCATCCAGCGGGTCATTCATGCCACCGGAGATTTCTCCTTCAAGGAGAACATGCGCTTTGCCCCAGGGGCGATCGAGCGTGGTATCAAGGCGATCAAAGAGGGCAAGGATATCCTCACCGATGTGACCATGGTGGCGGCGGGTATCAGCAAGATCCTTCTTGGAAAATGGGGCGGCAAGGTTATCTGCGGCGTCGGCGACCCTGAAATTGCAGCTCTTGCCACGGCGAAAAAGAAGACCAGATCCGAGGTGGCAATAGAGATGGGCCTTGGCCCGAACATTGGCATCATCGCTCTGGGCAATGCCCCCACCGCCCTTGTCCAAGCCATTCGCAGCGTTGCCCTTCTTGATTCTGACGTAACCCCGCTCATTGTCGGCGTGCCGGTCGGCTTTGTCAACGCCGCCGAATCCAAGGCCCTTCTGGTACAGGAAAACAGCTGCTATATCACCAGTCTCGGCCGTAAGGGCGGCAGTCCGGTGGCGGCGGCAATCATCAACGCCATGATCCGACTGGCGATGGAATAGCCATGGCAAAACGACTCCGCAGTGGTTTCACCACCGGCTCCTGCGCTGCCGCCGCTGCCAAGGCGGCGTCTCTTGCTCTCATGGAGGGCATCCACCCGCAGGAGATCGACATCCCTTTTCCCGATGGTAGCCGTAAAAGTTTTAAAGTCCATTCATGCCGGTCCTCAGAAGGTAGTGCCACGGCCTCGGTTATCAAAGATGCCGGAGACGACCCTGATGTCACCAACGGTGCCGAGATTATCGCCTCCGTCAACTCCGGCCGCAAGCGCCAAGCCAGTGGCAGCTGCGTGCTTCTTGGCAACATCCGCTTATGCCGGGGACCAGGCGTCGGCCAGGTTACCAAGCCAGGCCTTGCGATTGCGGTTGGCGAACCGGCCATCAACCCGATCCCAAGGCAAATGATCTGTCAAGCTGTGCGAGAAGTGGCCGGAAATGAAAAACTCACCGTCATCATCTCGGTTGTAGGCGGGGAAGAGCTGGCGCTGAAGACCCTCAATAGTCGGCTCGGTATCGTCGGAGGCCTGTCGATTCTGGGCACCACAGGCATTGTCCGCCCCATCTCCGCCGATGCCTGGACGGCCACTATCAAAGCATCCCTTGATGTAGCCAAAGAAGCGGGGCTTTTGGAAGTGGTATTGTCTACCGGCAGGACTTCGGAAAAAGGGGCGCAAAAGCTTCTCGATCTGCCAGAAGAGGCCTATGCGATGATGGGCGATTATCTTGAGTTCTCCCTGAAAGAGGCGGCGCAACGGGCCTTTACCACCGTTCATCTGGCCGGGATGTGGGCAAAAATCATGAAGGCTGCTCTCCATATCCCACAGACCCATGTGCGACACGGTGCCCTGGAGGTGGCCGATGGGGCCAGGCTGCTGGCAAGCCTCGGCGCCGATGGCGAGCTTCTGGCAAAATTTGAAAACGCCAATACCGCCCGGGAAATGTACAGCCATATTGAAGCTGCCGGCAGACACGACCTGACCGAGGCGGTCTGCCGCAAGGCCCGGGACTATTGCCAGGAGGTGACCGGCGGAAATGTGCACGTCTACCTGGTCAACCACAGGGCGGAAATCATCACCCATGCATAAAATTTTCGTTATTGGTGTCGCCGATTCACAGCTCTCGACCTCGCAGGAGATGCTGCTGCAGGGGTGCGCGCTGATTGTCGGGGCACAACGTTATGCCGAACTGGTCACTGGATTTTCCGACAGGTATGTGAAAATCACCCCGCTGGACGGCGCCCTGGCGGCACTGCGGAACGCCTTGCCGCACGGCAACGTTGCGGTTCTTGCCAGCGGCGACCCCCTCTTTTTCGGCATTGGCCGTAAGCTGCTCGACGAATTCCCCGAACAAAAGATCGATTTCATCCCTGCCCTGTCTTCGGTCCAAAGAGCCTGCGCACTGTTTCGCATCCCCTGGGACGATGCAACGATCACCAGCCTGCATGGCCGTGCTGCTGCCCATCTTCCAGGGCTTTTGCTCGGTCACGGGAAACATCTTCTCCTCACCGATGCGACCAACAGCCCGGATCGTATTGCCAGCCAGCTGCTTGATTACTTGACCTTGATCGGCGAGACCGAACTGCCGCGCACAATCAAGATGCTGGTTGCCGAAAACATGAGTCTGGCGAGCGAAAAAATCTTTCACGGAAGCCTGGCCGAAGCGACCAAGAAGCGGTTTTCGACCCTCAACATCATCTGCCTGCTGATCCCCGGCCTCCCCGCCTGCCCCAGCTACCGCTTTGGCTTGACGGAAGATCTCCTGCACCACAGCCGGGGTCTGATCACCAAGAACGAGGTACGGGCGGCGACTTTGCACCGGCTGTGCCTGCCAGATACCGGTGTGTTATGGGATGTCGGAGCGGGCAGCGGCTCGCTTTCCATCGAGGCGGCACGTGCCAACCCCAAGCTTACAGTCTACGCCGTCGAACAAAAAGAAGCAGAACTGGAAAATATAAAAAATAATATTGTCAAATTCCGCTGTTTCAATATAGTGCCGGTTCCTGGTCGCGCACCGGAAGCCCTTGCCGAGCTCCCCGATCCTCAGCGGGTTTTTATCGGCGGCAGCAGCGGCGCACTCCCGGCCATTGTTCTGACGGTGGCAGCCCGCTTGGCCTTGGGCGGTATCCTGGTCATCAACGGGGTTGTCGACAAAACCGTGCAGGCGGCACCTGAACTGATGCGGGGAAACGGTTTTAACGTGAGTACCTCAACCGTCCAGGTATCGAGAACGGATTCAGGCGGAAACACAAAAGATTTCAATCCGATAACCATAATGACGGGAACACGATGAAAAATACAGGCGACAACCAACAGGCAAAAACCAGCAGCCGCCACCACGTCCATTTCGTCGGTGCCGGACCGGGCGATCCTGAGTTGATCACCGTCAAGGGTCAGCGCCTCCTACGAGAAGCCGACTTGGTTATTTTTACCGGCAGCCTGGTTCCCCGCACATTGCTTGACGGACTCATGGCTGAAATCCACGATTCGGCGGGCATGAATCTCGATGAAGTCTTTGCCCTCATTTTAAAGGCCTGGAAGAATGGCAAGCGTATCGTCCGCCTGCATACCGGCGATCCCTCAATTTACGGGGCCATCAATGAACAGATTGCCCTGTTGCGAGGCCATGCCATCCCCTTTACCGTTGTTCCGGGAGTCAGTTCCGGCACCGCTTCAGCCGCGGCCCTTAAGACTGAACTGACTTTGCCAGAGGTAAGCCAGACGGTTATCTTCACCAGGCGAGGCGGCAGGACCCCTGTCCCTGAGGGAGAAAGCCTCAGCTCTCTTGCCACCCATCAGGCGACAATGATGATTTTTTTGAGCGTCGGAATGATCGATGATGTGGTCGCCGAACTGCGCACCGGCGGCTATCCGGCAGATACACCGGTAGCGATTGTTGAGAAGGTCAGCTGGCCCGATGAAAGACAGCTGCGCGGCACGCTTGCGACCATTGCCGCTCAGGTAAAAGAGATAAATATTACCAAAACCGCAATCATCGCCGTCGGCAGGGTCCTGGCCGAAGGACCGCCACCGGTCCTGTCGAAACTGTATGACAGCGCCTTTACTCACGGTTTTCGCCAAGGGACCGGAGATTCATGAAAATTGCCCTTGTCGCTATAACCCGTGGAGGGAAAAAGCTGGCCCGGCAACTGGCCGACCGGCTTGACGGAGCGACGCTACTGACACAGGCAAAAGGACAAAAGGTCGCAGAACTCATTGCCGCCAGCTGGCAGAGCTATGACGGCCTGATATGTATCATGGCCGCCGGCATTGCCGTCCGGGCAATCGCCCCGCTGCTGCAAGACAAGCTCGTCGACCCCTGCGTCGTCGTCATGGACGAAAAGGGCCGACACGCCATCAGTCTTCTCTCCGGCCATATGGGCGGCGGCAACGATCTGGCCCGCAAGGTGGCGATACTTACCGGCGGAGCCCCGGTCATCACAACCGCCTCAGACACCCTGCAGCTTGTCGCCCTTGATCTCTGGGCAGAGGGGCAGGGTTTGCTTGCCCCAGGTCGGGAAAAGCTCACAGAGGCCGCCTCCCTTCTGGTCAACTTCGGCTCGTTGCGCCTCTACAGCGACGAAACGGTTACATCCCTGCCAACTGGGCTGACCCTTGTAGGCGAGGTCGAACAGGCGGATATCATTGTTTCCACCTCGACACGTTTTGAAGGAGGAGTGACGATCTTCCGGCCCCGCAACCTTGTGGTCGGCATCGGCTGTAACCGTGGTACCCCGGCGGGAGAAATGGAAGAGGCCCTGACGGAGTTGCTGACAGATTTGCAGCTGAGCAAAGCGAGCATCCGCAATCTTGCCTCCATCGATAAAAAGAACGACGAACCGGGCCTTTTACAATTTGCCGCTGACAATGGCTGGCAAATCGAGTTTTTTCCGAGTGAACAAATCAATACCCTGAATAATGTGGCAATATCCTTTGCCGCGCTGAAGGCGGTTGGAGCAATCGGCGTCGCCGAACCGGCCGCGCTGCTCAGCGCCCAAAGCAATCATCTTCTGAGCAGGAAAAGAAAATGGAAAAATGTAACCATGGCAATAGTTCGGGCACCCTTTTTGTTGTCGGCACAGGACCCGGAGCAGTAAAACAGATGACCCTCGCGGCCTGCGAGGTCCTGGAAAAGGCAGAGGTAATCATTGGTTACAAAACCTACCTCGAACTGATCCCGGACTTTCTGGCCGGGAAAGAAGTAATCTCTTCGGAGATGATGAAAGAGGTGGAACGCTGCCGTATCGCCCTGACCTGCGCCGAGGCTGGCAAGAATGTTGCCCTGGTTTCCGGCGGCGACCCCGGTATCTACGCGATGGCTGGGCTGGTATATGAACTGGCCAGGGAAGCAAAATGCACCTGCAAAATCGTTATCATTCCAGGACTTGCAGCCATCAACAGCTGCGCCGCTCGACTCGGGGCACCTCTCATGCACGATTTTGCAGCAATCAGCCTGTCCGACCTCCTTACCCCCTGGGAGCTTATTGAGAAGCGCCTCTTGGCCGCAGCCATGGCCGATTTTGTCACTGCCATCTACAACCCCAGATCAAAGCGGCGAACCGATCAGATTGTCCGGGCAAGAGAGATCTTCCTGGCCCATAGATCGCCCACCACTCCGGTCGGCATCGTTACCGCCGCCACCAGAGAAAACGAAATAATCGTCGTCACCACCTTGGATAAAATGCTTGAAAGCAAGATCGGCATGCAGTCAACCGTCATCATCGGCAACAGCCAGACCTTTACCTGGAACGACCTGATGATAACGCCGCGCGGTTATCGGGGGAAGTATTCTTTGTAAGGTGCAGGTTGTGCACCACTCTGAAGATCCGAGATAGTTGTCAAAACGTTCCGGAGTCAGCAACCACCCACTGCATCAATCACCCATACAGGTGCCGACCTTGCGGGCGGCCAGTACCCACGGATGATCCTTGGGCACCAGATTCTTTTTGCCGACCACATCGGCCAGTGGTACTGCCCTGGTGCCATCGCGATCAGCGGCAATCATCACCCCGCCAATGCCCTGTTTGATGTAGTCGACACAAGCGCTGCCCAGGCGAGTGGCAAGCATCCGGTCGGCAGCGGAGGGTGTCCCACCCCGCTGGTAATGGCCGAGAATGGTCACTCGTGATTCAAGACCTGTCATTTTTTCCAGTTCCTGCGACAGCCTGAGGGTATTATTGCTGCGGTTGGTGGTGAATTCAAGCAAGGCCTCACCGACCTTTTTCAGGGATTTGGCATCATTCTTTTCCTTTGCCTCGCTTTTGGCCTGCTTGAGAATGCTGAAGCGTTTATAGTCGGCAACACACAGAGCACCTTCAGCGACAGCAACAATACTGAAGTTGGTGCCCCGCTGCTTTCTCTTGCGGATGGCAGCGGTAACCGCCTCCAGATCAAAGGGAATTTCAGGAATAAGAATAACATCCGCACCCCCGGCAATCCCCGCCCCCAGCGCCAGCCATCCGGCGTTGTGGCCCATGATCTCGACGACGATTATGCGGTGGTGGCTGTGGGCGGTCGAGTGTAACCTGTCGATTGCTTCAGTGGCGATCTCCATGGCTGTATGAAAACCGAAGGTCACATCGGTCATCGCCACATCATTGTCAATGGTCTTGGGCAGGGTCAGGATATTTAAGCCCTTCTGCGCCAGACGATAGGCATTTTTCTGCGTTCCCCCGCCACCGATACAAATCAGGGCATCAAGGTTATGATGCCGGTAGTTGTCGCAGATGACCTGAGTCATATCCATAATTTCACTGCCGACCGGCATCTTATGCGGTTTGTCGCGGCTGGTCCCAAGTATAGTCCCACCCCTGGTGAGAATCGAAGAAAGGGTCTCAAGCCCAAGCCGCAAAGTTCTATTTTCCATCAGCCCGCGAAAGCCATCGCGAAAGCCAATAACATGCATACCTGAGGACAGTGCCGATTTACCGATGGCGCGAATCGCCGCATTCAGTCCTGGGCTGTCTCCACCTGCTGTTAATATCCCTATATGTTTACTCATTTTACTCCTTCGGTGATAAGTTCTGCTTACAGAACGGTCGCGTTTTGGCGCTATTATGCCCGCTTCAACTCTTTTCTTCAATTTAATAATGTCTATTGGTGATGCGACAGCCAAGCTGTTTTTTTTATAAGCTTGAACGAGTTGAACCGGAAAAGAGATAAGATTGAGTAATTGGGGCGAATGTATCAATCGTGTCCGCTGACAGTGTTTATGGATACCGAAGCTATTCTTGCGAAAGATCTTCCTGTCGCAGGTCTTTAAATTGAGATTTATCAATTGTCCAAGAGACCCAACGGCCTTTTTGGTCGAAACAAAATGTGATGACTGCTTTTTTACTTTGAAGTTTGAACTAAAATGCTACCTAAAAAACCAATTCCGCTCCATTCAATAGAATATTTAGTGCAGAAACCAAAATAATATCGTAACCATTTCAATTAGAAACGATGAGGGCTCAGGTTTATCCCGTTGCTCCTCAAGGTCTTGGCATAAGGCGAAAAAAGGCCGGAAGTCAATTTTTCCACTTTTCGTACGTAATATCTCAATAAGTGGAAAATAACATCGTTAAATGCAATAAGAGGAACCGAAACGAGGATATTTTCCACGTTTCTTGGTTAATATAATAATAAGTGGAATATTTGTCCGTCTATATGAAGTGATATGACGGACAAATGTCCGCTTATTGCACTGTTGAACTAAACCGCTACGCGGAAAAAGCCGCCCTCCGTGCCCTCTTGAGCAAATATATCGTTCCACCCCCTTATTTCAGTAATTCTCAAATCTGACCAAGAAAACCGAGCTTCATTTTCAGTACAATATCTCATAATCGG
>JAHJLI010000281.1 GCA_018821785.1 Pseudomonadota bacterium | reverse complement strand
CTGGTCATTCCCAAAAAACATATCGCCGCTCCGGTGGATGTCCTGGAAGAGGATGACCAGTTGATCGGCAAGCTCATTCGAATCGGCAGCCGGCTGGCCAAAGAGAATGGGGTTGCGGATGGCTTCCGGGTGATCTTCAACAACGGGAAAAAAGCTGGGCAGGTAGTGTTCCACATCCATATGCATGTCCTCGGCGGCAAGGAAAAGCCCTGGGCAATGTAAGCGGGACAGCGGCGAGATAGCCGACGAATGAATTTCCCAAGGACAAGCCGAGCAGCATCAAGGGGGACTCAGAATGGAACAATGGTTTATGCAACTCTCACCGGTAATGCAGGCGCTTTGCGGCACAGGCTTTACCTGGTTTATTACGGCTCTGGGAGCAGCTCTGGTCTTTTTCTTCAAGAAAATCGACCGGAAGGTCCTGGACGGAATGCTCGGCTTCGCCGCCGGAGTCATGATCGCCGCAAGCTTCTGGTCACTGCTGGCGCCGGCCATCGAGATGGTGGAGTCCTCCGGCGGTATCCCCTGGTTGCCGCCACTCATTGGCTTTCTCGGCGGCGGCATGTTCCTCTTGCTCGTCGACAAGATTCTTCCGCATCTCCACCCAGGCTTTCCGGAAAAAGATGCCGAGGGGATAAAGACCAGCTGGCAGCGCTCGGTCCTCCTGGTTTTGGCCATCACCCTGCACAATATCCCTGAGGGTTTGGCGGTCGGAGTTGCCTTTGGTGCCGCTGCCGCTGGCCATCCGGCGGCATCTCTGGGTGCGGCCATCGCTCTTGCAGTAGGTATCGGCATCCAGAATTTTCCCGAGGGAGCGGCAGTTTCCGTGCCGCTGCGCCGGGAAGGGATGTCCCGGTTCAAGAGTTTCATGTACGGCCAGGCTTCCGGGATGGTCGAACCCATTGCCGGGGTGATCGGCGCGGCTGCCGTAATGTATATGGAGCCTCTTCTCCCCTATGCCCTCTCTTTTGCCGCCGGCGCGATGATCTATGTCGTCGCCGAAGAACTGATCCCCGAATCACGGGCCGAGAAACATTCGGATATTCCGACCATCGGTGTCATGGTCGGTTTTGCCATCATGATGACCCTCGATGTGGCTCTCGGCTGAAGTGGGGAGCCGGGACAGGAAAGAAAGTGATGCAGGAACCTTCAAGGCGACGGCATGAATGAATTTGCGCTGGCAATAGTCGCGGCAATGGCGAAGATTCTGCCGCCTGCCCTTGCCCCACCGACCCTCCTCCTGCTCTTTGCCGGTGGTTTTGTCGTGCTGTTTTTTACCACCTTTGCCGGGATCTTTTATCTCCTGTGGCAGAAACGGCGGCTGGGCGAAACCGAGCGAAAACTCGCGGTCGCTGAACAGCGCACTGCGCATCAGGAGATTCGTGCAGCAAAACTCATCACCCTGCTGAAAAATGATCGAAAACACGCAACCGAAAAATTGCAGCTCCTCGAAGATGCACGGGAAGAACTGAGTCTTCGCTTCGCCGGCTTAGCGCAGCAGATCTTCGATGAAAAAAGCGCTCGTTTCAGTGAACTGAACAAGGATCGGCTGGAATCGATCCTCCTGCCCTTCAACCGCCAATTGGTCGCCTTCAAGCAGGAAATCAACGAAATCTACCGCACCGACAGCCGCGAACGACTATCGCTTAAAGGAGAGATCCTCCAGCTACGCGATCTCAACCAGCAAATAAACCGCGAGGCGATGAATCTCACCCGCGCCTTGAAAAGCGATACCAAGGTCCAGGGTAACTGGGGAGAGCTGGTACTGAGCAGGGTGCTGGAAAAGTCCGGTCTGCGTCTCGGCCAGGAATACCATACCCAAGGTGGCTTCCGCGACGACGGCAACCGCCTGCTGAAGCCGGATGTAATCATCCATTTACCTGAAGGCCGCGATATTATCGTCGACTCCAAAGTGTCTCTGGTCAGCTGGGAGCGTTATGTCACCTGCGACGACGAGGGTGAACGGGCCGGTCATCTAGCCCGTCATGTAAAGGCAGTGCGCGACCATGTTGCAGACCTTGGCGGCAAAAATTATCCAGGACTTGCCGGCATCCATTCCCTCGATTTCGTCCTCATGTTCATGCCCATCGAGTCGGCCTTTTCCGCCATCTTCCAGCAGGACGACAGCATCTTTACCGAGGCCCTGGCGGGCAATGTCATTATTGTCACCCCCACCACACTTCTGGCGACACTCAGAACTATTGAAAACATCTGGCAATATGAGCAGCAAAGCAAGAACTCCCAGGAAATCGCCAGGCGTGCTGGCCTGATGTATGACAAATTCCGGAGCTTTGCCGAAGAGATGGAAAAGATCGGCAAACAGCTGGCCACCTGCCACGCCACCTATGACACCGCCTTTCTGAAACTGACACGGGGTCGCGGCAATCTCGTCGCCCATGCCGAACAGCTTCGGGAGCTTGGGGTCCAGACAAAAAAAGAGCTGCCAAAATCGATAACCGATATTTCTGATTGTGAGCCGGAGAACACCTCTGGCAGTTGCCAAGTCTTTTAAAAAATGGTAGTTGAAATGGATAGTTCCCATCCCGGTCCATATCTATCAGCGGCAAACGACCGGAACAACCAATAACCCAACTCAAGAGTTCGGAGGAGCCGGTGCTGTTACATCACACTTTTATCGACATCGCCAAGCAGTTTGGAAAAAAACTGGCAATCCACGATTTTACCACAAGCAGGGAACTCACCTATCAAAGGTCCCTGATCGCCAGCCTGATTCTCGCGCAAATTTTCCGAAAACTCGAGCCGGGTTTCACAGGCATCATGCTGCCGACTTCCGCCGGTTGCATCCTTGCCAAGACCGGGGTGCTGATGAGCGGCCGTATCCCGGTCATGATCAACTACTCGACCGGAGCGGAGCAGAACGCCAAATACGCCCAGCAAAAATGTGATTTTAAAACCATTATCACCTCCAAGGCCCTGCTGGAAAAGATCGAATGCGCCCATGTCGACGGTATGATCTATATCGAGGACATTATGGTCGGCATTACCTCGGCTCAGAAACTCAGGGCAGCCGCCATCGCCGCCCTGCCAGCAGCCCTCATCAAGATGCTGGTGCACCGGGGCCATGAAGACGACACAGCGGTCATCCTCTTCACCAGCGGCAGCGAAAAGGACCCCAAGGCGGTGCAGCTCACCCACAAAAACCTCCTGGCAAATATCGCCGCGGTTTCGCCTATTTTTAATTTTCGCAGTGAAGACATTTTCATGTGTACCCTTCCATATTTTCACGTCTTCGGCTTGATGACCACCCTCTGGCTGCCGATCCGTCACGGCATGACCATGCTCACCTACGCCAATCCCCTCGATTTCAAGAAAGTCTGCACCATTATCAGAGACCATAAAGCCACCTTCATAGTCGGCACCCCCTCGTTTTTCTGGGGCTATCTGCGAAAATCAGAGGATGGCGATTTCGCCTCCCTGCGCATTGCCATGACCGGTGCCGATAAGTGTCCCGATGCCCTGCGCGATGGCTTTAAAACAAGACACGACATCACCCTCTACGAAGGCTACGGTGCAACCGAATGTTCGCCGGTCATCTCCGCCAATTCCCCTGAAAATAACAGACCGGGCAGTGTCGGCAAACCCATCCCCGGGCTACAGGTGCGGATAGAAAATTACCAGACCGGCGAAGAAAGCCCCCTCGGCGAGGATGGCCGCATCCTGGTCAAGGGCGACAGTGTCATGAAGGGCTATTTCAATGACTTCGAGCAGACCTCCCTGCATATTCGCAACGGTTGGTACGATACCGGCGACATGGGAAATATTGACCAGGACGGCTTTCTCTGGCATGTCGGCAGATTGAAACGCTTTGTGAAGATCGGCGGAGAGATGGTCTCTTTGGTGAAAATCGAGGATGTCCTGGAAAAATTTCTGCCCGAGGACAGCCATTGCTGTGTGGTCGAGATCCCCGATGCCATTAAGGGCGCGAGAATTGTCGCGGTGGTGACGACACAGCTGGACGAGAAAACTGTCCTGAAGCAGATGGCCAAACATCTTCCGCCAATTTCCCTGCCGAAGATCTTCCTGGTATGGGAGAATCTGCCGAAGATGGGCAGCGGCAAGATCGATTTCCGAACAATCTCGGAGATGGCCAGGGAGCAGCTGAGCCGCAAGAGCAGCTCATAGCCCGAAAGGGGCAGGCCTGCCGCAGCACCAAGATGAAAGCGCACCACACCTCGGAAGCGAGCGGTCAAACCCGGCAGGGTTATGGCCGCCGCTCCCATGCCGCCGCATTATTGCAGTTTGGCCTTTTGTTTGCCGGCCTTTCCTGGCTGATTGTCAAGAGCGCCGACAGCATCGGCTACAACTGGCAGTGGTACCGGATTCCCCGCTATCTGTTTACCATCAGCGATGGAGGGATGATCGCCGGGCCTCTGCTTGAAGGGCTGAAGATCACCCTGACCATTTCCCTGGCCGGTTTGTGCTTCGCCCTCATCATCGGCCTCGTGACCGCGGTGCTGCGGCTTTCAGATTCCTTTGTCGGACGCGGCCTGGCGATACTGTATCTGGAGATCAGTCGCAACACCCCGCTGCTGATCCAGATTTTTTTTATCTATTTCGTCCTTGGACCGACCTTAGGCCTGGAAAGGATGCCAGCGGCGATCCTGGCCCTCAGCCTTTTCGAAGGTGCCTACACCTCGGAGATCCTCCGTGCCGGTATCCAATCGGTGCCCAGGGGGCAGATCGAAGCGGCCCACAGCCTGGGCCTTACCCCATTTGCCACCTACCGGCACATCATCCTGCCCCAGGCCCTGCGAACGGTGTTACCGCCCCTCACCAGTCAGGCTATTTCCCTGGTGAAGGATTCAGCCCTGGTCAGTACCATCGCCATCTACGATCTGACCATGCAGGCTCAAATGATCATCGCAGAAACCTATCTGACCTTTGAAATCTGGTTTACGGTCGCGGCAATGTATTTCGCCATTACCCTTCTTCTCTCGCTGGTGGTTGGCTTTTTGGAAAAACGTCTTAAATTGCCGTGAGATAGTTCGTTGTTCGCCTATTCATTTTCAATTGATAACCCCTACTGGAGTATACCATGAGACCACACCACAAAGTTTATCACCTCACCATCCTTACCCTTCTGCTGCTCTCTCTCAGCAGCATGGGATACGCCGCTGCATCGGTTCAGCAGGACATTGCCAAGGGCAGCACCATTGAGGCGGTCAAAAAGAAAGGCGTCCTCAAGGTCGGCATGGACATCTTTCAACCCTGGGCCATGAAGGACAAAACCGGCAAACTCATCGGCTTTGAAATTGATGTCGCCACCCGCCTGGCGGCAGATATGGGCGTCAAGGTAGAATTCGTCCCTACCGCCTGGTCGGGGATTATTCCGGCACTGTTGACCGGCAAATTCGACGTCGTTATCGGCGGCATGGGGATTACCGCCCAGCGGGCCCTGCAGGTCAATTTCACGAACCCCTACGACTATTCGGGCATGGGCATTGTCGCCCATAAGAGCCTCGCCGCCGGTTTTACTTCTCTTGAAAGCTTCAACCGCCCGGATGTGCAGATTGCCGTAAAACTTGGTACCACCGCCGTTGCCGCTGCAAAAAAATACCTGCCCAAGGCGACGCTGAGAATGTTCGATAACGAACCACAGGCCTATCAGGAGCTGCGCAACGGCAAAGTGCACGCGGTCGTCGGCTCAGCCCCGCGCCCTGCCTACGAGGCGGTTGATTACGCCGATTCGCTGTTTCTGCCGATACAGGGGACGTTCACCCAGGAGCCGATCGGCTTTGCTCTGCGCAAGGGCGACCCGGACACCCTGGCATTTTTCAACAGCTGGATTACCATCGTCTCCCTCGAAGGCTGGCTGAAAGAGCGCCATGATTACTGGTTCGGCACCAAAGACTGGAAAGGAATGGTTGAATAACCTCACAGACGGCGGGGGTTATGGAAATCCCCCGCCAACTCGGGAGTTCATAATGTCTCTTCAACCCTTGGTCCGGCTCTTTCCATGCATGCGAAAAAATCACCAGTCACTACCCTCGACGTCCTGCTCCTTGTCGCCGTTATTGGATTTTTCGCCTTCATCGCCTACCGTCTCTTTTTCGCCCTGAATTATAAATGGAACTGGGCGATCATCCCAACCTATCTGGTGCGCTTTGACGCCGAACAGCAGCGCTGGACGACGAATGTCCTCCTCGATGGGTTTCTCACCACCATCAAACTCAGCCTGTGGGGGACCGTGCTGGCGGCGCTGCTTGGCGCTTGTATCGGCCTCTGTCGAATTTCGTCGCGCCTTTTTCTCCGGCTGATCGGTCTGACCTATGTGGAGTCAATTCGCAATACGCCACCGCTGGTACTGGTCTTTATCTTCTACTATTTTGTCAGCGATCAACTCCTGGCCGCGATCGGCATTGAGGAACTGTTTCGCACCACAACAGGGGCGACCCGGGCGGCCATCACCTTTTTCTTTGCCGAACCGCAGCTGATCAATCAGTTTTTTTCGGGCGTCTTGACCCTGGCCCTTTTCCAGGGCGCCTATATCGCCGAAATCGTCCGCGCCGGCATTCAGGCGATAGACACCGGCCAGTGGGAGGCCGGCAAATCCCTAGGTCTCAGCAAGAGGCAATTGCTGCGGCAAATAATCCTGCCCCAGGCAATACGCATCATGCTGCCTCCACTGGCGGGTGAATTTATCAACACCATCAAATGGTCGTCCATCGTCTCCATTATCTCCATCCAGGAACTGACCTTCCAAGGGCTGCAGGTCATGGCCTCAACCCAGGCAACCATCGAGGTGTGGCTCACCATCTCCTTTATGTATCTGGCGCTCTGCCTCAGCCTTTCTCTTTTTGTGCGACGGCTGGAAAGGATTTTCGCCCGTTCCGACGGGGCGACACGGGCTGCCCATTTCCCTCTGGCGGAATTCACATTGAAAACCAAATAATTGAAATGAATCCTGAGGGGCCCCATGGGCAATAAGACAAGAAAGTTCTTTCGCTGTGTCTGGCGCCACAGCGATAATCCAGCCCGGCTATTTCGCGAATAGAGGAGGCTTGGTACGCTGAAACAGGAATGTATTCGTCAGGGGTATTTGACAAATGTAACTGAGCCCGATTATCACAACGGACTTTCTATAGTACGAACGGCTCGCGCATAGTTTTCAAAATTTGTACTGTATGTTCCCTCGCCTGAAAAAGATTCTTTGACAAAAATTGACCTTACAAAAAAACCCTCTTCCAAGTTTAATATATAGCTCGTGCCATACTGATCATACCCGCTGTAATTGTCGGGGATATCTGAGCTCCAAAGTCTGCTTTGTGTTGAATCAAAAATTCTATCAACATGCATATCATTTACAGTATTTTCTTCCAATAGTGACGCCAGTTCCTCAAGAGTTGGTAGCCTCCAGTCTGAAAAACCACCAAATTTATTACTATTTAAGTCTTTAACGTAAGCTTTTGCGCGAAAATAGCTTATACGAGATGATGATCCACTTTTCTGCCAAATAAGTCCTGTTTTTTTATCCGTTACTGTAACACCATTATCTATAAAGTTATTCTCAAAAGAACCAGAGACATTGTGTCCTTTTTCAAAGAAGTTATAATTATTTATAAATTTCGTAAGTTCTGGCTCTTTTACTTTTATAGGTTTGCTCCTTAATACAACAGCAACATGACTTTCTTGAGCAATATTTTCCGTTTCCTTTCCGTTGCCATCACCTGCCCCTTTGCCTTCTTGTTCCCGGGCGGTTGCCAATTGTTTCAGCTTATTTTTTTCTTTCTGGTTATTTTCCTCGGCCAGCAGTCTTGCAGTTTCTTCCTCGACCCGTTTCTTTTCTTCAATAAGCCTGGTCCGTTCTGCCTCGGCAAGCGCTTTCTCTTTTTTCAGTTTTTCTGTTACAGCTAACAACCTGAGTCTCTCTTCTTCTGCTTGGCGCTGGCGTTCAACTTCTTCGGTTTTCCGCATCTCAAGAGCTAGTTTGTTTCGTTCTGCTTCTGCTGCCGCAAGTTCCTTCTCTTTTCTCCACCTTTCCACCTCCGCGACAAACTGTTGTTTATCTAACTCAGTTTTTCTCCGCTCTTCGGCTATTGAAGCCTGGCTCTGTTTTTCAAACTCATCAGCCTTTTTTTTCTCATCAGCCAGTTTGAGTGCTGCTTCCGCATTAGCTTTCTTTGCAACTAGATCGGTCTTCTCTTGATTATCGGCAATGCGCTTTTGTTCATCCTCATCCGCCACCCTCTTTGGGTCAGTAAGTCGAGTCGTTTCAAATCTGGTTTTTTCTTTAGCAACTAGCTGCTTGCCGATCAGACCGGCCGATACATTGCGCACTGTCTCTATCAACCCGTCCTCATCGCATTTGCAATCTTCACTCACTCGGTTGACTAGCCCGGCGGATTTACCCTTGGTATCGAGCATCCGGAGACTGACAGTATAGGTTGTGCCAAATTTTGAAATCGACCCCGCGACCATAAACCGAGTACCAATCGCCCGACCGAAATCAAGCAAACATTCGCTGCTCCCATCGTCGCACCCAACCGCCTGCATAAGCTGCTCTCGAGTGGCCACAGCTCGAATATCCTCCTGGCTCATTACTACATATTGGCCATAACTGTGGATGGCATCACGAACAATCACAGATAGCCCCGCAGCGAAAGCCTTCTCCACTCCATATTTTGCTTCCAGGTCAAGTACCGCCAGTCTTTCTCGGCCACCTTTCTGTTCAGTCGCTTTTTTATCTGCCGAGGCACCGACAGCATTCCCTGCTGTTATCAGCATCGTAAGAACGATAAAAAAGTAGCACCATATCTTCATTCGGCCTCTTTCGAGATATTATGGAGGACTGCAGCAACAAAATTGGTCAATCTGATCTTGTTTACCATATTCTATGATTGATGCAACAACGTGCTGAGATGATAGGTGATAAGTAATCGCTTTCTTCGAACTTCCTAAAAAAACCTTTCCAACGAAGACCCATCTCATCCAATGTAACAAAACCACCCTTTCAAGACAGCTTTCAGTATTATTTTTACGCTGAATCCAATAGCTGGAACTGGACAAAGGTCGTCAAGACCTTTTGCTGCAAAAACATGCCTTTAATCACCGAACCCCAACAAGCGGGATAAATGCCTGCACCAGGGAGAAAGTCTCCTTATATGCATGCCAGCCATCATCGAATGGTTCAACGCTATTTGCGAACATCTTTTTGGAGGTGTTGGTGGTGCGAGTTTTTATTCTTCTCCCCACAACAAAAAAAGATGAGTCAGGATATTCTTGATCTCCCCCCGCAATCCTGGAGCCTCGCTTTGCGGACAGTTTTCGGAAAGGTTACTTCTGGTGTTTCGGCGCCACCAGGGTTGGCAAAACCAAGGGCCATGGAACACATCATTGAACAAGATATCAAGAAAGGGTATTCTGTGGTAACCATCGACCCCAAGGGAAATATGGAGCTTTTTTCGGAAATCGCAGAGCTTGCCAACAAGACCGGGCGCATCCAGAAATAAGCCGTCGCTCAAAAAAAAATGATCCAATTCAATATCATGAACGGCATAGGGGACCGCAAAAAAAATGGGGCGAATGGTAGTAGTTATTTCCTAACGGTCCCTAAGTTTCGACATCGACGATGTCATCAATCCACCTTTGCCTGAGGTAACTTTCTATGACTACGTTTTTTATTGTGGTTCTTGCCCTAACCGTTTGCCTGGTGGTCTGGTTTATTGCTGTCTATAACAAGCTGATCAAACTGCGGAACATGAAGGAAGAGGGATGGAGCGGTATCGATGTCCAACTCAAGCGCCGTTCAAATCTCATTCCCAACCTGCTGGAATCTGTTAAGGGGTATATGGGGCACGAACGATCTGTTCTTGAAGGTGTTACCAGGTTCCGGACACAAGCCATGAATGCCGCAAGTGTTGATGCCAAGATTACTGCAGAATCAGCCCTGACCAGAGGTCTTGGCAAGCTGTTTGCGGTTGCCGAAAACTATCCGGACCTGAAGGCCAGTCAGAATTTTATCGATCTGCAAAATCAGCTTTCACAACTTGAGGATGAAATACAGATGGCCAGACGCTATTACAACGGTACGGTCCGCAACCTGAATGTCGGTATTGAGACGTTCCCCAACTCTCTTGTTGCCGGAATGTTTAACTTTGAAAAAGCAGTCTTTTTTGAGATTGAAGACGTGGCAGACCGGGCTGTTCCCAAGGTTGACTTTAACGATGAGCGAAAATAAGATTATGCAGACAAGAAAATATATCCTCAAAACATTGAGTCTGGTGCTCCTTCTGCTGGCCTGCAATACACCAATCCTTGCCGATGAAGTGATCACCAGTTTTGACAGCCTGGTACGTGTTGAAAAAACCGGCCTTCTTACCGTCATTGAAACGATCTCGGTTATTGCCGAAGGAAAGCAGATCAAGCGTGGAATATATCGTGATTTCCCCACCGACTACAGCAATCGTGCAGGACATCGTGTTAAGGTGGGCTTTGAAATCAAGGGTGTTACGAGAGATGGCAAGAGCGAGCCATATCATACAGAGAAAATGAGCAATGGGGTCCGGGTGTATATCGGGGACAAAGATATCTTTCTCGACTCAGGGCCGTATATCTACACAATCACTTACCAGACAGATCGGCAAATAGGTTTTTTTGTCGACTATGATGAACTGTATTGGAATGTCACCGGTAACGATTGGGCATTCCCCATCGATCGAGCGACTGCAACCATTATCTTACCACCTGGTGCTGTTATTCTGCAACAGAGTGCCTATACAGGTGGCCAGGGATCGACGAAATCAAACGCAGAAATAATCAACCAATCGGTAAATGAGATCTATTTTCGGACAACTGCACGTCTGAGGCCGCGTGAAGGGTTTACCGTGGCCGTTGCCTGGCCCAAAGGTGTGGTTACTGAGCCGAATATGATGGACAGGGTGTTTTTCTTCCTGAAGGACAGTCTGGCGATCGCAGTTGGCGGCCTGGGTCTTCTTGTTCTTGTTTTCTATTATCTGCTTGTCTGGGCCAAGGTAGGCCGTGATCCGGAGCCAGGTGCCATTATTCCCCGCTATGAGCCACCCGCAGGATTTACCCCGGCGGCGGCCCGTTATGTAATGCGAATGAACTTTGACCACAAAGCCTTTACTGCTGCCGTGGTAAGCATTGCCGTGAAAAAGCACCTGCGTATTGATGATAACAAGGGCACTTTCACCCTGACAAAAACTGGGGGAGCAGACCAGGCGACACTTTCCTCGGGTGAAAAAAAGGTCGTTGCAAAACTTTTTTCGGGCAGCACCAGCCTGAAACTCGACAACAGTAATCACAGAAAAATCTCCGAGGCAATTTCCGCCTTAAGAAAGAGCATACAGGATGAATTCGGCATTCTGCACTTTAAGAAAAACAGCAAACATCTGCTGCCTGGTCTGGTCATAAGTCTGCTCATTGTGCTTGCCATTATATTCACCGCCAGGGAGAAGGAATTAGCCGGGTTTATGTCCATCTGGCTATCATTCTGGACATTAGGAACTCTTTTCTTGCTTCGGCAGGTCTATAATGCCTGGAAAGGTGTCTTCCAAGGTGTCTCAAGTCTTGGCACGAAAGGTGGAGCTCTCTTTCTTACCTTTTTTTCCCTGCCCTTTGTCGGGGGATGGTTTGTCGGTTTTTTTGCCTTGTCAATTGCAACCACTTTTGCAGGGGTTTTGACTCTTGTGCTGGTGCTCAGTGTTAATCTCCTTTTCTATCACCTTCTCAAGGCCCCTACTCTCCAAGGCCGCAAGATTTTGGATGAACTTGAAGGCTTAAAACTCTACTTGACCGTAGCGGAAAAAGACCGGCTCAACCTTCTTAACCCACCGGAACAGACTCCGGAACTTTTTGAAAAATTTCTGCCATGGGCGCTGGCCCTGGATGTTGAGCAGCAGTGGAGCGAACAGTTCAGCACTCTTCTTCAGCAGGCAGCCGTGGATGGTGAATATTCCCCTGCATGGTACAGCAGTCACCGACCCTTCTCGTCAAATAGTCTGGTGTCGAGTCTCGGCACCTCACTGTCATCAAGCATTTCCTCATCATCGACGGCCCCGGGCTCCAGTTCCGGCAGTAGCGGTGGCGGCTCTTCCGGAGGTGGGGGTGGCGGCGGCGGTGGCGGCGGCTGGTAGGTGATGGTGATGTGATATATACAGTGCGAATGTTGTGGTTACCCGGATCAGGGGCGATTAGCGAACCGCCCCTGATAGAATGACACCATGTGTATACTGAGAAACAATACGCATCCATATCACAATCAACAGGTTATCCAAATCTAGGCATCGATAAATCCATAAGTCGTAAGAATTTCATTCACCTTGGTGTATGTTTCGAAAATCAAACCCCCGCAAATTTGTTTGCCTGCCGGAGTGCCCACCTGATCACCCACGATATCCTTGCAACGTGTGCCTTTATATTTTGCAGACGTTTTTTGTTGAAACCATTCTCCCAACTCTTGAAGCATCGGGAGTAATTTTTCAGATTCGACTTCACCATCAGATCCTTTGCCGCCATACCAGGCAAGGAGGCTGGCCGCGCTCGTCATAATGCCGCACGTTTCTTTAAAAAATCCACAGCCGATACCCAAACCGGACATGGCGCGGATCAGACCGGGATTTTCTTCATTCTCCTGCTCAAGAGCGAGACTCATGATAATTTGACTGCAATTATATTTTTTTCCCGTCAATTGGATCATTCGGTTTTTGATTTCATCTCCAGAAATCTTCATTTTCTTTGCCGGTTTTTTAGCATAGAACTCGGCACTCCAAACATTTCCGACCGCATTATTTGTCATTTGATTGATCATATTTTCATGGTTTTTTACTGGATGACCTTCGACAATTTCTTTTAGTCCGGGAATTTCTTCGGTTTCAAAAAACGCTTTGATCTGGGATGCTTCATAGACAAACCGATTCCGAACGTTCACATCGGTCAAACCCACATGGCTAAGCCCGGCAAGGTACTCTTCTTCACTGATGGCACCACCCACACAGGCAGCGTATAATTGATTGTTCTGACGTAACCAGTCCGGAAGATTTTTTACCACAATATCCGACACCAGCATTTGCCCACCGGGTTTAAGTACCCGCTGAATTTCCGAAAAAACACGCTCTTTTTCCGGTGAAAGATTGATCACACAATTGGAAATCACCCAATCCACAGATGCTGATTCAACCGGCAGATTTTCAATCAACCCGTATCGTACCTCCACGTTGGTCAATCCCTCTTTCTTGATATTTTCTCTTGCTTTTTCAATCATGGCCTCGGTCATATCCACGCCAATCACATGACCGTTTGGCCCGACTTTTTTGGCAGCAATAATCAGGTCAAAACCACCGCCACTTCCTAGATCCAATACCGTATCCCCTTCCTTGACACCACTGAACGCCAGCGGATTGCCGCACCCGAAAGAATTGGCGGCGGCATCGGAATTCAGGGTATTTATCTCCGTCTTTTCATAGCCTGCCATGTCAGCGATCGAATAGTTTTCTTTTTGAGCAGAGCAACCACATCCGCAGCCATTCCCGGTCGCACCAATCGCTTTTCCATAAGCCGTTGAAACCATTTCGCGAATTTTTTCATTCTGGTTCATATCATTTCCCTTAAATTTATGAGTTATTGATGATTGTGATTCCATGTGAACAACCTGTTCTGTGATGGCACTTGATTCTTTTTGTGGAGCGCAACCGCATCCACATCCGTTAGGGGTTGAGCCAATTGTTTTTTCATTTCTGTTCATAATTTTTTCTCCTGATTTTTTTGGGGTTATTGTTGTTTATGCTTCCAAGGAAACCATTTGTAAGGGATCAGCATCGGCACGGTCCGTTGATAATTCCGATACTCATCGCCAAATGCAGCAATTAAGTCTCTTTCTTCCAGAAACGTCCCAATGATAATCCATAGGGTCCAGAGCCCATTAAAAAGCAACCGGTCTGTGGTCACAGAGGCTTGGGACCATATCATCATAAGACAAAAGAAATATAACGGATGCCGGACCCACTGATAGGTCCCACGTACTGTGAAGGTAGATCCCTTTGAGGTCTCACCTTTGACATGGCTGGCAATCTCTCGAATGCCAAATGGATCAAACTGTTTCAAGGCACGGGAGCTGATATAGAAAGAGATTATTCCGAGGAAAAACAAAGCGCGCATGAGCAAATAAAGCATTCCATCAAACTCAACCTGTATGGACGTTGATTTTTGCCAGAAAAGCATGAGTATCAATAAGAATAATCCGGAAAAAATTGAATAAAATGCTCCGATGTAATCCTGGGGTATCAAACCGGATAGCCATTTGCGAAATCCTTCGCGAATCATCAGGCTGTGTTGCAAGAAAAAAAGAGCACAAAGCAGAGTATCGAAAAAAATAATCGCTTGTTGACTAAGGCCCAGATCCATCTGACCTGGCAATCCGGTATAAAGGAAAATAATGAATAGAAACATGGAAACGCCACCCAATAGACCTGAAAGCACCATCGCCATATAAGACGGAATCCAGACGCCTAACTTGCTTGATG
>JAHJLI010000028.1 GCA_018821785.1 Pseudomonadota bacterium | reverse complement strand
TGCCGGCAGCTACTGTATCACCCACTATGATACGGCAATCAAGATCAATAACCACAAGGTGCAAAATATCCGCCGGGCGGAAGTCGACTATGTGGCAACCGGCTGCCCGACCTGCGTCATGCACATTCAGGACAACCTGCTCCAGCACCAGGCGGGCGAGAAGGTCCGCTTTGTTGTGGAAATGCTAGCCGATTCTTTGCGCGCCGGCGGCACCATCTGATCCAGCAGTAACATTACCTTGGAAGTCACGTTAATTTGAATGAGGTTTGGCCTGGCAGTATTACCCTGAAGATGTTCAAAACTATCTTTTACGGAATAGCTGATGCACCCACTCAGTCAAAACTTTATTACTGTCCTGACCCTTTGATTCTACCAGAACTGGATTCATCTTGGCCGGTTCTTCTGCAATACCGATGATCAACGTCTTCTCTTTAGCTATTGCTCCTTGTATCGCTCCAAAAACCACTAGCGCAGACACCATCAATGATACGAGTAGCTTTTTTATCGTTTCTCCTCTGTAGTTGGGGGCTTGAGGTACATTTTGCGGAAATGAAATAACTTCGCCTACTATATCCAACACACTATCGCGAAAATAGCTTGTAACAATAAATAATTGAAAGATTATTGGATATTAGCAAATATATATTTCTTCTCGGCATTGCAATGGTGATACAGGCAAATTGAGGGGGTAACTACCGGAGCGGAGCAATGAACCCCTTTCAAGACTCTGACTACCTCGTGACCCAACCCGCGCCAGTTATTTGCCTTGGAGAAAAATAGTCTCCTGCAATTCTGCAAACTGCGCTTCCGCCGATAAGAACCCGGCCATCTTCGGAGTTGAGGTGGACAAGATTCAGATTGTCTAATTCCTTGCCCTGTTCTATCTTTGTAGGAGCGCCATCCCACTGCTTGCTGGTGAGAAGATGAAGCCTAATGCGGCATTGCCGGAACCTGTGGCTGGATCTTCCAGATAACCATACACCTGAAGAAACACCTGGGTGCGAAGGGGAACATCAAGAAAGTCCTTGTCGTGAACATAAATGGTTAATATGTAGAAACTGTTTTCCTGGCAGAACAGTCTCAATTTTGCGAAATCCTGCCGACAGTCAAGACACGTCTGCTTATCGGAAAGTTTCACCAGGAGGATGCTCTGGCCGAGATTGATCAGTACCGGCAGTTTTGTCTGATCAAGACCGCTGAGTGGCAGACCTAACACCTCGGCAATGTCGTAATGGTTAAAAGCCGACGGGGACGAATTGAGGTTTCGGTGTATGGATGTAGACCAGGTTTTCATCCTTTAACCGATCAAATATTGTGCTCCCTGAGATTACGGAGTAGAGTTGCCAGCCGGTAACTTTCTCTATAAAAGTGAGAGGAAAAACCTTCATTCATTACATTTCATTCCCAAGAACCGGGAGCATGCTTTCTATGATCAGCCCGAAAAGGATTCTACATATTTGTAACCTCAATCTTTTCCGGCACGGACAGTCCTATTATTCCACTGATTGGAAGATCCGAAATGGACTCATTCAGAATGGACATCACGTCTATGACTTTTGCTATCGGGATGTCGCCAGATGGGAGAACCCATTCCGAACCACGAAACTCGGCATCAATCGAATGAACCGACGATTGTTTGAAACTATCGGCAGATACGCTCCCGAGTTGATTTTGTTTGGTCATTGTGAACTTGTGCACCCAGATACAATAGCAAAAATACGATCAGACAATCCGCACATTGCCATGGCGCAATGGTACGTGGACAGCATTGTTTTTGATGATAAAAGGAAGCAACTCGCCGAACGTAGTAAACTCATGGATATGGTACTGCTGACCACAGGCGGCGCACTCCTGGCCAGTCTCAAGAGTGAGCGCAACAGGGTTGCCTTTTTCCCCAATATGGTCGACGGCGGTATTGAATCTTACAGAAACCACGAAATCGACGACCTACCAATTGATTTCCTCTTTTGCGGTCGGGACTACAATTCGGCCAGAACAGAACGGATAAAACGAGTAGTTGAAGGCCTCCCCCAGTTCAAGACCGAGACATGGGGGTGTCTGGGAAATCCCCCCCTGACCGGGCATGACTTTTACAGGAAACTCTCACAGGCCACATCAAGTCTCAACCTGAGCCATGTCGAGGATGTCCCCTTCTGTACGTCGGGACGAATGACCCAACTGCTCGGCAATGGTCTACTGACCTTTACCCCGGAAACACCCGGCATGCGGACCCTTTTTTCCCCAGAAGAAGTCGTTTATTATGAAAGCGATGATGATCTGCTCGAGAAAATCCATTACTATCTAGAACACCAGAAAGAGCTCAAGACTATCGCCGCAGCCGGGTGGCAAAAAGCGCATGGTTCCTATAATGTGAAAAGGGTGACGCAATTCATGATGGAAGCGATATATGATCAGCCATTTTCAGATGACTACGAATGGCAAAACGAGTGTTACCGATAATTACTCCACAACCAAACGAGACAAAAAGAAATGTTTAACATCATTAAAGACAGAAAAATCAAAATAGCTGTAGTCGGCTGCGGGAGAATATCAAAGAACCATTTTGACTCCATTGAAAAACATTGTGAGAACCTTGAACTTGTGGGTATCTGCGATAACGATCCAGGAGTACTTAATGCAAATTCCCAGCAGTATAATGTCCCCGGCTACACCGATCTTGCCGAACTCTGTACCTCCATCGTCCCGGATATTATTTCAATTTGCACTCCCAGCGGCCTGCATCCGGAACAGACAATACTTGCGGCGAACCATAACATCCATGTGATGACAGAAAAACCGATGGCGACTCGGTGGAAAGACGGCCTGTCCATGGTCAGAGCATGCGACAATGCCGGGGTCAGGCTCTTTGTCATAAAACAGAACCGCCGCAACAAAACATTACAACTCCTCAAACGTGCCATTTCAGAAAAACGATTTGGCAGGATCAACATGGTGAGCCTCAATGTGTTTTGGAGTCGACCACAGGAGTATTATGACAGCTCCAGATGGCGAGGAACCTGGGAACTCGACGGAGGTGCCTTCATGAACCAGGCAAGCCATTATGTCGATCTTCTCGACTGGCTGATCGGTCCAATTGCAGATATTCAAGCAATGACCGGCACACTTGCCCGTGATATTGAGGTTGAAGACAGCGGAGTAATGAATATCCGCTGGCGAAACGGTGCCCTCGGCTCCATGAGTGTCACCATGCTGACCTATCCCAAAAACTATGAAGGCTCCATCACCATCCTAGGTGAAAAAGGAACCGTAAGAGTGGGAGGCGTAGCGGTAAACGAGATACAGCACTGGAAATTTGACCAACCGGCAGAGTATGACAGCACAATTGACGATGCAACTTACTCGACAACATCGGTATACGGTTTCGGCCATCCTCTCTATTTCAAAAACGTTATCGATGTGCTCAGGGGAGAGGCGGAACCTGAGACTGACGGCCGTGAAGGTCTAAAATCCCTTGAGGTACTGATAGCCACCTATCTTTCGGCCCGGGACAACAAAACGGTATCCCTGCCATTGGAGTACTAACCGATGATTGTCTATACGGTTCACGAAACCGCCATAATCGACGATGGGGCGAAGATAGGTGCAGGAAGCAGAATATGGCACTGGACCCATGTATGCGGAGGCGCGGTGATAGGGGAAAACTGTTCCCTTGGCCAGAATGTCTTCGTAGGCAACAAGGTTGTCATCGGCAATAATGTAAAAATACAGAATAACGTCTCAATTTATGACAACATAACTATAGGTGACAACGTTTTCTGTGGCCCCAGCATGGTATTCACCAATGTCTACAACCCCCGTTCAGCCATATCGAGAAAAGCTGAGTATAGGGATACCATTGTCGAAGATGGAGTAACTTTTGGGGCTAACTCGACCATCATCTGCGGCATAACCATTGGCTGCAATGCTTTCATCGGTGCAGGAACCGTTGTGAACCGTAATGTTAAACCGTTTGCTCTGATCGTCGGGAATCCGGGTCGTCAGATCGGCTGGATGTCACTTTTTGGTGAACAACTCGACCTGCCCTTATCGGGAGATGCAACAATCACATGTAGCAATACCGACCAACGATACAAACTTACCGGCGATACACTCTCTCTATTGCCCTGAAGGGAACATGTCTGCGACCACCTATCGCCCAGAGATTGATGGATTACGCGCACTTGCCATCCTCCTTGTCGTCCTCTACCATGCTTCATTTACCATCGGCGACGTCAGTATCTTTCCAGGTGGCTACATAGGCGTTGATGTGTTTTTTGTCATCTCCGGTTATCTGATTTCCAGGATCCTTCTCTTTGACATGAAAGCTGGGACCTTTTCCGTTTTTCGGTTTTATGAGAGAAGAGCAAGACGCATACTTCCTGCGCTAATAACGGTAACCGGCATTGCCAGTGTTTTTGCCTGGCACATTCTCATGCCTGACTCACTCCTTGAATACGGGCGGAGCCTGCTTGCTACCGCCTTCTTCTCCGCCAACATTTTTTTCTTAAAGCTGGATGCTTACACGGCAGAACTCATCGCCCACCGCCCCCTTTTACATATGTGGAGCCTTGGCATTGAAGAGCAATTTTATATTGTCTTCCCCCTGCTGCTTTTTTGGTTTTTTACAAAATTCAACAGACGACTCGTCGGCTTTCTCTGCGCGGGTTTTATTGCCTCCCTGCTTCTTGCGGAATATTGCAGCACGCGCTACCCGGGCGCAAACTTCTACCTGGCTCCTACCCGGGTCTGGGAGCTTGTGGGAGGCAGCCTCCTTGCCTGCCTGGAATCGAAAGCTCTGAATTTTCGTCAATCACCATTGTCTCAATATCTGCCGCTACTCGGTATCTCAGCGATTCTGGCTTTCGCCGTCTTTGCAGATGATGGACTCCGACACCCCTCTCTTTTTACCTTCCCCCCCGTCCTTGGAACAATGATCCTTATCTGGTTTGCAGACTCCAGGAGTGCGGTGTTTAAGTTCCTCACCCTCAAACCGGTAGTCTGGACAGGACTTATCTCTTACTCCTTATACCTCTGGCACCAGCCTGTCTTTGTATTTGCCCGCGTACGACTTGAGAGATCTCTCCTCACCCAGGAAAAGATGGTACTCATAACAATTTGCTTCCTGCTTGCCGCGCTAACCTATTTTCTCGTTGAAAAACCGACACGAAACAGATCCGTGACAAGCAGCCGCACCATATGGTCGATCGGGCTGACCGGTTCACTCGCCATAGCACTCTTTGGTTTATTCGTTCATCTTGGCGAAGGCTTTCCTACAAGATTTTTCGCCGCAAAACTAATTGATGAGGCTATGCAGGATCGATACGCCCCCAATGTGGGACCTCTTAAATGCAAAAATTACGACCCGGAAAAAGGTCATTGCCAATTCCAGGGTGTCAAGAAAGACGGTTACACACTTTTCACCGTGGGCGACTCCCACATCAGAACTCTGGACGCACCGATAGTTAAAAACCTCGAAAATATAGACTTTGTTTCAAGTTTTATTCCACTCAACAGCGGCACCTCTTTCTTTACTTTTGATCTTGATATTCTCCAGATAGACGGCAAGAAACAGACCCCTCTGGGATTAGTGAGTTACAACCGGAACCGCTTTGAAAAGATTATGGAGTTTGATAAACAGATAGTCATCACGGGCGGTCGTCTCCCCCTCTATCTTGAGCACGATCGATTCGACAACGCTGAAGGTGGAAGAGAACAGGGAGGGAAATGCTCTTTTGTGAAAACGGCCGGAAAAGACACTGTTTTGCAGGGTGATGAAGAAGTGTTGTCCTCTTATCAGAAAACAATAGCAATGCTATTGGGAAAAGGAATCAAGGTCATTTTGATCTATCCCATCCCCGAAGTCGGCTGGGATGTGCCCAAAGAGATGAGCGAACGAGTAGAACAACACTGGCTCGGCCGGATGGAAAAGACAATGCAAACCTATGCCTTGACCACATCGTACCGGGTGTTTAAGGATCGGACCTTACGTGCCTATCAGTTGTATGACAGCATCGATGATCACCCAAACCTGCTCAGAATTTATCCTGAGACTCTTTTTTGTAGAGAGGGCCGCTGTACTACCCACAACGACACATCCCTTTACTACAGAGACGACAATCATCTCTCATATTACGGGGCCATGATGGTTTTAGAGGACATCCTTGGGCAGATACAGACGAAATGGGGAATTCCTGCATCTGGTGATGGTGGGTGACATTCTCGACACCCTTGGCGTCACCCGCTTGAAGTCGCACCTCGCTATGAACACTGAACCCGGAATTGTGCCGCCAGGCAAGGATCTTCTTTATCAAGGTATCATCAAGACGACCTTCGTCTTTCAACATCTTTAAAACTGAAGCACGAAAAAATTCTGCCTGGGGCTGCATAGCAACCTTCAGCATCAAATAAAAATACCCCTCTCTTTAAAGAGTCCATCCGCCAATTGTTCAGCAGGGTTCTTTCCCATGCTTTATAATGTGTCAATTCAGTGTTCACAATGGTTCCATCGAGGTCAAAAATAAATGCTTTGATCATTACCAATAAGAAAATGTGAAAACATGGGGAAGCAATAATAGCGAGGTTAGAAAAAACTGTTTGCTGCAATTTTTAGCAAAACCTCTCCCGAGTAAAATCGACTTTTTAAAAAACAAACCCTACCCTATCCATCGACCAAAAACAATGGCTGGCAAAGTCGAACATTCCCATTCCCTTCGGAAACTGTATTCCGCAACTTCCGGCAAGTGATTGTTTTACAAAGTGTAAAGTTTCCTGACACTCCACCCACTTTTCATTTTCATCAGCTGTTTGCAATATCGATGACTTCCTGGAGAGCCAAGCGAAGATTTGGGCAACAGAATCATGGCTTGCTTTTGACAATTTTCCACTTGGAAAGCCTGAGTTATCGTTCGACTCTTTCTCTTTGGCATCCACCTGCACGTCCACCGATAGTAGAAATAAGCAGCTAATATTCACTAGTTTTACCTCAAATCACATACTCCTCAAATATTTCCATAAAGTATCCGGGCAGAACATTTCCGCTGCTGGCAAGGCTCATAATTCACAGCTGAACACTTGCCCTGCCAGAGAAGAAATTGCAGTTGTCACCAGTCGATTATGTGATGGCACATTCTTTGCTCTAGACCAGGCAAGAAGACTGTGAAACATATTCCATGATCTGTTCCGGCTGGTTACACACGTTGAAACACCCGCTGGACAGATTCAATTTTAAAACCAAGCCAGGGAGACAATGTTATGACAGATGAAAATGGGCAAAGCGAAACCAATACAGATATCAGTCGCCGTTCCGTTTTGAAAGGGGCCGTAGCCCTGGGTGCTGTGGCCATGGCCGGAGGATTCGCCCTCAATCTTGCTGCACCGGGATCGGCTCAGGCCGAACTGAAAAAACTGCCGGCCAAATGGGATGAAACATGGGATGTAGTCATTGTCGGCTCGGGGTTTGCGGGTCTTGCCGCTGCTGCAGAAGCGGCGGGAGCTGGGGCCAAAGTCGTCATCTTGGAAAAGATGCCAACTTACGGCGGCAACTCCATTATTAATGGCGGCGTGTTTGCAGCGTGGGACAGCAAGTTTCATTATCGCCAGAATCTGAATCTGGGTGATGACAGCCCAAAGCAACATGCCAGCGATACGGTCAAGGGCGGTGATTACTATAATCTCCCTGAACTCGTCGAAGTGATGGCCAACGGTGCAGAACCAGCTTTGAATTGGATGATTGACGAGGGTGGGGCCCAGATAAGGCCTACAGTTACACGCGCGGGTGGGCATTCCGCCTACAGAACCCATTCGGCCGTGGCCGGTGTAGGGCGGGAATACACTGAAGCTTTGCGGAAGATTGCCGAGAAACGAGGGGCCCAAATCATCCTGAATTCCCAAGTCACCTGGGTCTGGCGTCAGGATGCCGATCCAGGCAGCCCCGTTTTGGGCCTTGAAGTCAAGCGCGGCAGAAGAACACTCAATATAAAAGCTGATAAAGCGGTCATTCTTGCTTCAGGCGGATTCAGTCGTGACATCAAGATGAGACTTGCACACAATCCCAGGCTGGTCGAATCTTTCAATTGCACCAATCAGCCAGGTGCGACCGGTGAAATGATCCGCTTCGCCCAATCTGTGGGGGCAGATACACTCCAGATGAATTTTATTCAACTCTATCCATTTGCCGAACCGGAAACCGGTATTCTCGACACTCCTGCAGTTTATCCCTTTAATGGTCCTGGTTACGGCATCGTTTACGTAAGCAAGTCAGGCGAGCGTTTTGTCAATGAACTGGAACGCCGTGATGTCTGTGCGTTTGCCCAGATCAATCTCGGTGCTAACGCCAAACCGACCTATTCTATTTTTAATGAAAGCATGGTCCTGAAAATGGGCGGTTCAAATGAAGAAGTTGCTGCTGGCGTTGCCAAAGGCAGATTCATTATGGCCGATACCATCGCCGATCTGGCCGGCAAGCTCAAAATTCCAGCAGACATGCTGGCGACAACGATTAACAAACATAACAAGTACATAGAGGAAGGGAAAGATCCGGACTTCAACAAGCCAATGACCAAGGTAATGATTCCTCTGGCCCAGGGCCCCTTTTATGCTGTGGCACAGTGGCCTGCAGTACACCATTGCATGGGCGGCCTCAGGATTAATCCTCAGGCACAGGTGATCGACATTTTCAGTAATGTCATTCCAGGCCTGTATGCCGCGGGCGAAGTTGCAGGCGGAGTTCATGGCTCCAATCGTCTGGGAAGCAACGCCATTCCAGATTGTGTCTCGTTTGGTCGCGTCGCAGGAACAAGTGCGGCGAAAGAAAAATCCAGAGTCTAAAGAAAAGGAGCAGGCGGCGCATTGCAATTATGTGCCGCCTGCGCGTCAGGGAGGAATTTGAGGCATGGGAAAATTCTCGCAAATTTTCATTACCGTTGTCGTATTTGTCATTGGATACACCATCTTCTGCGGCAACGCAGTGTCAGCAATTCCGTCGGCCATTGTCTCCTGTAAAATATGTCATGCTGATTTCACTTCTCTGCTTCCTCATGATCATCCAGAGATCGAAAACAATGAACTCCCCGCCTGCAGAGAGTGCCATCAACCGGGTCGTTCATACAAGAACACCATCAACGAATTTTCCACTCGAATTCATATGGCTCATTTACCGCCAAGAGGAACCGTGGATTGCCTGACCTGCCATTCATGGTCAGCAGGGAGGAGCTTTGGCCTGCTTGGTACGGCAGAAACATGGGGAACACCAACTCAAGAAGATTTGGATTTTTTGCGGGAGATTTTCTCATCCTGGGCTACATCCGAATATATGGATAACAAGCATGCCAAGGCTTCTGTCTCCTGCGCCAATTGTCACGGTCCTGAATTGCCAGCCTTTGATGCCACACTGGAAAATGAAAAATGCCTTCAATGCCATGGTCCGATGGATATTCTGGCGCAGAAAACTGAACCAGCTGAATTTAAAGACCGAAATCCCCATAAATCCCATCTCGGGGAGATACACTGCACTGTCTGCCACAAAGCCCATAGCGAATCGAACGTCTATTGTTTAGGTTGTCACCTCCAGTTCAAGATGAGCCTTCCGGGAGGAGGGAAAAAGACCCAATAGTCATCACAATTTTTAAGGAAGGTGGTCATTGCTGGAACCCTTTCATTAAAACAAACTCTCAGCGGAATGTTGCTTTTCAATGATAGAAGGCTGTCGAGAGGACGATGTCGTTGGCTGTGGTCATCAAAAGGATCGACAACTCTTTCTATAATTCTCTTGGGCGATAGAACGGTGGCCCACGTTTGGACTCCTGCTTTTTGTAGAGACCAAGATGGTCAAGTATCTTCTTGATCACACCGCCCATAGATGAAGCTGATGATCTTCATCAGAGCGTCACAATGACAGCAAAGAAGTGGATCCACCTCCCAGATCTTTTTAATACACTCTCGCCAGACAAGGGGTGGGACTTTCTTTTGTTTGAAACCACTTATGACAATAATCTCGTTATTGTCAACCTCCTTTACTGGATTTTCCTCCATTAATTGCTCGTTTTTTCAACGATCCCCACACATTCTGTTTGAATACCAGCCCACATATCTCACCATCTGCGCCAGCCTTTCGGGAATATGTTGGGTAATCGCCGCAATGAATTCAAGTGGTGTAAACATCTCGAAATTCAGCTTGTTGCCGCCATGGCTCATCTTCGAACGGTAGACAGCCGTACCTGTCTTCTCGATAGAACTCAGCTTGGCCAGCGAAAGGCATTGCGGATGATGTACTGGGCGACACTTTCGATACCCTTGGCGTCTCCCCCCCCTGAAGCCGCACCTCGTTATGGACACTGAACCCGGAGTTATGCCGCCAGGCAAGGATCTTCTTTATCAAGGTATCGTCAAGACGCACTTCGTCTTTCAGTATTTTCAGCACCGAGGCGCGGAACATTTCGGCCAAGGGGCGAATATCCACCTTCGGCATGACATAAAAATATCCATTCTCGGTAAAGAGCCCATCCGCCACTAGCGCGTGGAGATGTGGATGCCATTTGGCATAGTCGCCGAAAGTCTGAGTGGTCAGTGCAATTCCAGGAATCCCTTACTTTTTTCCAAGGGTTATCTTGAAAAATTTGGTAAGATTGGAAGTTGTACACGGCATCACCGTCTGCAAAGGCCTGCAAAGACTTTGGGATTGGAGGTTTGACGGGAAATACTAGAGTGCGGATTATTGAGGTTCCTGATTATATCTTACGATCAATCGACAGAACGAAAAGACTTCAAACCCCCGTGGAGATTTACTAACCCGTACTTGCCATTCTAGGTTGCTACAACGCAGTGTATCTTTCCCCTGGCTTTCCTGCCATTTTCCCGTGTTCGTTATTGTCGGCAACGGCCAGCCGTGGAAAGAGCGATTTTTTTCAGAGTTTTTTCACCCCACCCTTCACCTTTGCCAATTGACTGCCCTCGCCGCAAACTGACAACAACAGGAAACCGCCATGGCTCCAGCAACCCACCTTCCCGGCAAGGACGCGTGCCTTGAAGATACCATTGACCGTGCCACCTCCCTCCTCAAATCCATGAACCTGGAAACCGAGGCCATAAGCTGGCAGAACCCCGCCCCGGATTGCTGGTCGGTACACCTGCGCGCAACCAGCTGTGCCCATCTGTATACAAATGGCAAAGGCACCTCTAAACCAGCAGCCCTGGCGAGCGCCCTCGGGGAGTTTTTTGAGCGGCTGGCCACCAACTTCTTCTTTGCCGATTGCTTTCTCGATGATAGGGCGACCACCCCACCCTTCTTTTTTTATCCTGATGAAATATGGCTCCCGCCAGGGAAAAATCCAACCATCCCAAAGAGCGCTCCAGACGGCACTGCATTGCTCACTGCCGATCTACGCAAATTCTACAATCCGGTGGGCGAGCTGAACTTCGAGCATCTCTGCGACAACAACACCAATTCTACGCTCCGCGGCATCTGCGCCCTGCCTTTTACCGACCTTACAAACGGTAGAAAGGTCTATTTCCCAGTGAGTTTTCTTAATAATCTCTATGTAAGCAACGGCATGGCCGCCGGCAACTCACGCACGGAGTGTTGCTCCCAGGCCCTGTCGGAGATTATCGAACGGTATGTGAAAAATATCATAATCAGGCGGGGTCTCAGCCTGCCGGACGTGCCCCTGGCGGTTCTCAAAGGTTATCCCCGACTATATAGAATTATCGACCGGTTAGCCGATGAGGGTTTGATTGTCCGGGTCAAAGACGGTTCTCTCGGAGGACAATTCCCGGTAATCTGCGCGCTCTTGACCGATGCGGTGAACGGCGGGGTATACGCCGCCTTTGGTGCCAATTATCGCTTTGAAACAGCCATTGAACGAACCCTCACCGAATTGCTGCAGGGACGCAACCTCGAAGGCCTGCACCATTTTCAGCCGCCCTGTCATGATCTTGTCCAGGTTGCCGATCCTTTCAACCTGGAAAGCCATTTTGTCGATTCCGATGGCCTGCTGGCCTGGACAATGTTTCGAGACAAGCCCGACTTCCCCTTTTCCCCCTGGGATTTCAAAGGCTCCACCGAAGAGGAATTCATTCGCCTGCAGTCACTCATAAGCGGCCTGGGAACAAGGCTCTTCCGCGCCGAATACCTGCACTGCGGCATGTATAGCTGCCGTATTCTGGTGCCTGGAATATCGGAGATCTACCCGATCGACGATCTGGTATACAACAATCGCTCGGCAGGTGCTGCCCTGCGCCCCGACCTCTTGAGGTTGCCCCACATGGACCGAACAGAGCTCGCCGACTTTCTCGATCGGTTGGAGACCCTCGGCCTGGGTGACCACCAGTTGCTTGCCCACACCATCGGCATACTCTTTGATGACGACTCGACCTGGTCTTCTCTGCGTATCGGTGAGCTGAAGGCGCTCCTCCTCCTGGCTTTGCACAACCATAAAGAGGCGCTGCATTGGTGTGACTGGTGCCTGGATTACACCGATCTCCCAGCAGAACGCCGGCGCCTGTACCGGCTACTGCACACCTTGCTGGGTTTCAGCCTTGCCGGGCAAAGGACGAGTGACTACAGCGACAGCCTGCGACTCCTGTATGAAGGTGAGGAAGTACAGACCGGGCAGAATATACTTGATGGACGCACCACTTTCCCAGGCCTGGTCTTTGCAGCCTCCTGGACGGAGATAGCAAAGCAGCATGGCAAGCTCCTGCAGATCTATGACACGCTGAGCGACATCAAGGCCAGTGAAAAACGAACGTGAGTTGCACCTGCACAAAAGGCTGGAACCCCCCGGCAAACGAGAGGAATCCTTATGATGTTGTGTTACCGAGAAAGGACTGTCCTGGTCTCCCTGGCAATCGCCAGCTCCTCGTTGGTGGGGATTACCCAGACCTGCACCCGACTCTTTTTCTTGCTGATCAGGGTGGGATTTTTCATGCGCCGGCTGTTGGCCTCCCTGTCGAGGCTTATACCGAACGGCTCCAGCCCCTGAAGACTCATGGCCCGCACCACCTCGTCGTTTTCGCCGATGCCGGCGGTAAAAATGATGGCATCCACCCGGCCGAGCACCGCCATAAAGGCACCGATATATTTTTTATTGCGGTAGGTCTGTACAGCAAGGGCAAGTTTTGCCCGCTCGTTGCCGGCGGTGATGGCCGCGTGGATATCGCGCATATCATTCATACCACAAAGTCCCTTCAGGCCGGAATCTTTGTTGAGGAGAGCATCAATAGCCTCAATGTCCATGTTGCAGTTGCGGGCAAGAAAGGCATGAATGGCCGGATCAACATCGCCGCTGCGGGTGCCCATAACCAGGCCCTCAAGGGGAGTGAAACCTAGGGAGGTGTCAACACTTCTGCCGTTCTCCACTGCAGTCATGGAACAGCCATTACCAAGGTGTATGGTGATGAGATTGAGCTCCTCAAGCGGTCGACCCTTCACCTTTGCACACTCGCCGGCGACGAATTTATGGGAGGTGCCGTGGAAGCCGTAACGCCGTACCCTCTCTTTTTCGTAGAGCTCGTAGGGCAAGGCATAGTGATAGGCATGAGGCGGGATTGTTTGATGGAAAGCAGTATCAAAGACAGCTACCTGTATTGCCCCCCCGAAGAGTTCCTGAGCTACTCGAATCCCGTCCATGTTGGCCGGATTATGCAGAGGCGCCAGGGGAATATTTTTTTCAATTGCCGCCAGCACTTCTGACGTGATGACCGTCGGCTGGTGAAAATCTTCGCCACCATGAACAACCCTGTGGCCGACGGCACCGACATCCGATTTATCGGCAATGACGCCCTGATCTTTATCGGTGAGGATCTCTACCGCCAAACGCATGCCGCTGGTATGGTCGGCAATATAATCCATTTTTTCAACCACCAGTGCCTTGTCGGTTCCCGGCCTGAGGGTACACTTGATAAGCCCCTGAGACTCGCCGATTCTTTCAACCAGCCCCGATGCCAGTACCGATTCGTGCGCCATATCGAGGAGCTGAAATTTGATTGAGGAACTCCCTGAGTTGATGACAAGTATTTTCATTTTTTATTTGTCCCTTCGCTACCATCTCGATTGTTGCCGCCAACCCATTGCGGCCTGAAAAACCCGGCAAGGCTAGGATAATTACTCCGCCGAAAAGCCGCTGGCAATACCAAAATTTTCACCAGCCCAAATTCCACCGAGATGGTTTTTAAAAAACCGCAATCCTGACGCAGGGCAACTCACTTATATCACTTTTAATATCCAAGCTTTCCGACAATTATATGCTTTATAAAGAAAATACATTCTTTTTTCTTATGCAATTCACCATTGATACTTTATAGTAGCGACCAATAATTATTGGTCCTACCATTAACTTCAAGGTCTGCACAGGCCAAGAAAGCTACTGGTTTTCAACTCGCCAACAAAGGAATTTTCATGCGATACGCAATCCTTCTCGCCGCAGTACTGATGCAGATGTGCCTTGGCGCCACCTATTCCTGGAGCGTCTTTGTCCAACCACTCAAGGCCCTGACCGGACTACAGCAGGGACCGGTGCAAATCCCCTTTACCGTTTTTTATTTTATCTTTCCCTTAACCATGATGATCGTCGGAACGCTGCTGCCGCGAATCGTCCCGAGAATCAGCGCTATTATCGGCGGCTTGTGTTTTGGCGGGGGATGGCTACTGGCCAGTCTCGGCGCGCACAGCTTTATTTTCACCATCCTCGGCATCGGTCTTCTGGCCGGTATCGGCGCAGGATTTGCCTACATTGTCCCGATCACCATCTGTATCCGCTGGTTTCCAAAAAGCAAAGGACTGGTAACCGGCATAGCCGTGGCTGGTTTTGGCGGGGGAGCCGCCCTGGTCAGTAAAATAGGCGGCTGGCTTATGGCGGGCATGGGCAGAACACCCTTTGAAACTTTCTTCATCTTCGGCCTGATCTTCATGGTTGTTGTGATCTCGGCCGGGGCGATCATGCATTTTCCTCAACCACTGGCTGATGGCCCATCCCCTCCCAAAAAAATATCCGGCATCCTCACCCACCCAAGCTTTAAACTCCTCTACGGCGCTATGTTTTTAGGGCTTGCCGCCGGTTTTGCGGTCAACGCCAACCTGAAAGAGCTTTACCGTGGTCCTGGCAACGCGGTTGAGGTCGGCATCACCGCCGTGTCGCTTTTTGCCCTGGCCAACGCCACTGGTCGAATAATATGGGGCCTTATCTTCGACCGAGTGCAATCGGCCGCCGCGGTGCAGGCCAATCTGCTATTCCAGGCCCTGGTTCTCCTGGCCGCTCCAGTCATGCTGACCTCAACCTGGGGATTCTGGACGGTGGCGCTCCTCACCGGTTTCAATTACGGTGGCGTTCTGGTTATCTACGTGTCCTCAACTTCTCGTCGCTGGGGTACAGACAGGGTCGGACAAATCTACAGCTGGCTCTTTTCAAGCAATATACCGGCATCCCTGTCCCCAATTCTGGCCGGCATGATTTTCGACACCTTTCACACCTTCACTCCCGCCCTTTGCGGACTAGCCGCTTTGCTGCTGGTATATGCGGTCATCATGCACCGCTGCCGGGGGGTGGTCAATTCTCAGCAAGGTTTGGCATGAATTTTAAGAAAAAAGCCGCCGCAGTACAACCGTAAGCTGGGCCATTTCGATCGGTTTAGCAAGATAATCATCCATGCCGGCCTCAATGAATCTTTCCCGGTCACCCTTCATGGCATGGGCGGTCAAGGCGATAATCGGGATTTTCCGATCATCGTTGCCAGCGGCCATGGCCCGGATAGCCCTGGTGGTCTCGACCCCGTCCATTTCCGGCATTTGGATGTCCATAAAGATACAATCGAAATTACACTCGCGGATTTTTTCCAGAGCCAAACGTCCATTGTCGACCAGCTCGACCTCATGTCCCAACTTTCCAAGCATGGCCGAAATCACCATGGCATTAATCTTCTCATCCTCAACGACCAGCACCCGCAACAGAGCACTTTGCCGGGCACTGATGGCCGCGCTCACTTGCGGAGTATCGCTGATGGCGTCGGCAATACCGGCCGTTATCTGAAAGGTGATCGTCGTGCCGCGCCCGGCTTCACTTCTGAGGTGAACCTGACCGCCCATCATTTCCACCAGATTTCTGACAATGCTCAGCCCAAGACCCGTGCCACCATATTTACGCCGGAAACTGCCATCCTCCTGAATAAACGGCTCAAACAAACGATTGACCATCTGTTTTTTAACCCCGACTCCGGTATCCTCGACGGAAAACTCCAGAACCACTTGAGAAATAGCCAGTACCGATACCAGTTTCAGGGTAATGGCAATCTCTCCCTGGGTGGTGAACTTTACAGCATTACCGACAAGATTATAGAGAACCTGTTTCAGCCGGGATTCGTCGGCGATTATTACCGGAGGGACATCATCACCTACCGTTACCTTGAGCCCCACCTTGCTGTTATCTATCATGCTGGCAAACGACTCGGCCACCACTCGAAGCAGAGGCCCGATAGCCAGGGGCTTGAGGAGCAACTGAACCTTGCCGGCCTCAATCTTCGAAAAATCAAGAATATCACTGATGATGGTTAGCAGACTGCTGCCGGATGCCAGTGCGGTATCGACATATTTCCTTTGTATTTTGTCAAGAGGGGTATCTTTCAGCAACTGCAGAACACCCAGAACCCCATTCATAGGTGTACGGATCTCATGACTCATGTTCGCGAGAAACTCCGATTTGGTCTTACTGGCGACAAGGGCCGCCTCTTTTGCCTGTTCAAGCTCCTTTTGTTCAGAGACCCGTTTGGTGGTATCACGAATCACCCCGGTAAAGCCCTGCAGGGTCCTGTCATCGGAAAAAAATGGGGTGGTCACAATTTCCACCCAATAGGCCTCACCATTTTTTTTTAGACATTCGCACATGAAGAAACTGGCCGGAATATCAGAATTATTTCTTAAAGCCCGGTCCATTGTTCGGCGCAGGCCAAGATACCTTTTTCGCGAATCGTCACTCATGTGTCGTTCAATCGGCATAGCCAGAAATTCTTCCTGGGAATATCCCGACAAGGCCTGCACCGATGGCGTAACATAGATCGGATTAAAAGAAACATCCGACACCCAGATAACATCGCGAATATTCTCAGCCAGCAAGCGATATCTCCTTTCGCTTTCTGCCAGGGCCTTCTGGTTGGTAATCTCCATAGTGACATCTCGCCCGGCACCGACCGTCCCGATAATCTTCCCCAAATCATCAACAAGGGGTGCTTTGTGCACATCAAGGGCGAGATACTTGCCGCACACCATCCCGTCTTCAAGGAAGCGGTCGGCCCGACGGCTTCTCTTGACCACTTGATCGGAATTGACGCAGATCTCGCCAAAGGTATGGATCTGTCCCTTGGCCCGTTCTCGGGCGGCAAAAAACAGGTCATCTTTACCGATGGGGCTTTCCAGTTCCTCACACATCAACAATTTTTCACGAATCACTCTGTTGGCAAAAATATAGCGGTCCTCAAGATCTTTAGCCCAGAGCATATCCGGAACGGTGTCGGCCATGAGTTTCATCATCCGGTACATGCTTTGATACTGTGCTTCACTGGCCGACAAGGCCTGGTCCGTCGTTCTCCAGTTGGTAATGTCGGAAAACACGGTATAGAGCGATGGTCGTCCCCTATACGTGATTGTTTTGGCGGAGAGCAGCACATGTTTCCTCTCTCCTTTTGCGGTCACCAGTTGCGCTTCATACTCAGCGACCTGCCCATGTTGGGTGACAATCGCCATATATTTTTTCCGCTGCTCAGGATTTACCCAGAAGTCACTTGCCCTCCTGCCCACAGCCTCATCCATGGTTACCCCGAAATATTTGGCAGCAAACCTGTTGCCATATACAAGACAGCCGTTCCCAAGATCGACGATGATGATGGGAAACAGGGCGTCGTCAATCAATACTCGATTGTCCACCAGGTTCTGTTCTGGAGGATGCCAGGGTTTATCGGTGACTTGTTCCAGTTGTGCCCGGAGCGAGACAATTTCCGTTATCAATTCTTCCCTGCTTTTCATATTCTTCCGTCTACTCCATAGCCATGCAGCCTTGATCAACCAGGTCAAAAAGCCGTCGCAGATCCAAATTTAAAAAGCTTGCCCCTCACAGTCTTGGCAAATTTCTATTGAGGACGCTTCTCTCCCTGTCGCTCCTTCTCATATTCCTCATAGCTGACATTTACCTGTTGCAGACACAGTTCTTGGTCGGGATAGGCCAAGCGATAACAATCCTCTGTCTTTGCCGATTTAAACCCCTCATACAAACCCCTGCAACCACCAAGCAACAATATGCAACCCAGCGACAAAAGAAAAATAGACGATTTCACATCTCCTCCATTCATACCATTTTCAAAGATTAAAACCAGCCCACACAGCCTTTATTGTACTCGGAAAGACCAACCATTACATTGGCGATTATGTTTACAAAAAGAGCTTTCTGCTTTTTTTCAACTCAGCGAGGGCATAAAATCGTCCCCGCCAGGTAATTCCGTTATTCTTCAAGACGACAATCGCCGAATTGCAAATGATATACAAAGATAGATAGGGAGCAAGCAGAGCCCCAAACAAATACCATGTTGGCATTCCTTGGCGGCGAAGACCGAAGAAAAAGCCCATCAGCTTCATGCCGAGAGTCAGCAACCAGAGAAGCCGCACCGCACCCTCACAGAAAATTGTTCCCCAAAGCGGCAGGATGTTCGCTATGATAAGAAAACCAACTATTGGCAGCAGGAAATAGAGTCGGTAATGGATAAAAGCAAAGGTGTTTTTTTGCAAACCCTTGATCATCGCCCTTACCGTATCATACCAGGGGACGGCGACAAAGCCGTGCGCCAGCAGGCAATCCTGACGAAAACCCTGCTCTTTGAGGATCTTGCCGAGCATCAGGTCGTCAATGGGATGCATTCTAATGCTGTCATGGCCACCGACACGGACATAGGCGGTTTTTTTCACCAGGTTAAAGGCGCCTATGCCAATGAAATTTCGCCCCCCCCGCTGCCTGACCGACCAAGGCCTGAAGAACAACAACAGCCCCAGAGCCATCTCAAGAATGAGACAATTGAGAAGCCAGCCGCCGCCGAGGTTTTTAAAGATGAGCGACAGATGGTCGAGCCGGTCGTCGAGCATATGACGCATGGCTCGGCTAATGGTTGTCGGCTCCATGACAACGTCGGCATCAGTAAAAAGCAGATATTCTCCACTTGCCAGGGTCACACCTTGGGTCATGGCATGACTTTTACCCATCCAGCCTGCCGGTAGTTCAGTTATGTCATGCGAGATAAGCCGCGGATGCAAGGCCTTCAACCGATTAAGCACCTGAGCAGTGCCATCGACGGAACGGTCATTAACCACAAGAATCTCCAGGTTGCCATAATTCTGGGTGAGAAGTGACAACACCGACTGTTCGATCTTTTTTTCTTCATTGCAGGCTGGCACGATGACTGAAACCCTGGGTTCCCGGCAAAGTCTTTGACCTCCGGTGTCATCCAGCCGCCGCAGCTTTTTTACCCCACCTGCAAGTATCAGCGAGCAACAGAGAACCAAAATGAATGCGATGGCAGCCAAAACGAGAGAAAACGACATGGCGGATTCCTCTGAGATTGAGTACTTTGAAAAAAAAAATTCTGCCAGCCTTCAACCCTCCAAGGGACAAAAACCGCAGCAGATAGTTATTCCACCTTTACAGCTGCTCACCTGGCCGGAGCAATGCCGGGAACGATTATCTTTTCCCTACCCTGTCAAAATGTGGAGACCCTGTTCCTCAGTATAGCACAAGCCAGGTCAATTGAATTCAAGGAAAAACACCTCACCCATACATGGCCCTAACTATGAACACAAAACATTATCGAGAAATACCCTATAATTTTACCTCTGCCGACGATAAACTGATCATCCACCTTCTCTTCGGCGCGCAAGTGTGGGATGATATGGAAGAACTGCTCAGCCAGAGAATCACCGGACGATCGGCCCGGCTGGTCATGCGCTTTATGGGAGATCTCTTCATTCTCAGGCGCAACCCTTTCCTTTTCCAGGAATTAATCGACTTACCACGCAAGCGACAGCGTTTTTTCAACACCGCAGGCGAAGACCTGACTATCATCGAAGAGGCCGCACGCATTGGCAGGGTCGGTTCAGAGCGGAGTGCTAAGGTCCTTCGATTGGTGGCTATCTGCCGCCAACGACTCGGTGAACTCAAGGAAGAAATCCACAACACCCCGAGCCTGCGCGCCCAAATGCTGAAAAAACTCGGTGCGATCATCGGCAAAGAAAACGTTCGCTTCGACCCCTTCACTCTCATCAGCCACGCCACAGACGCCACAGACTGGAGACTCTTCCTACCGCTTGCGGTCTTGCGCCCTTCGACCGAGGAGCAATTGCCCGGGCTTATGCAGGCGGTGGCCGAACTGGGTTTAAAAATCATCCCCCGCGGCGGCGGCACCGGCCTAACTGGCGGCAGTGTGCCGGTAACCAACAACTGTGTCATCGTCAACACCGAAAGACTGACCAGGATCCACGATATTGTGTACCAGAATTTTCCTCATCTCGGCCAGGGTGTAAAGATGCCGATCTTAAAGGTCGAGGCCGGGGTCGTCACCTCCGATGCCATGACCCACGCCGCTGCCGAAAATCTGGTCTTCGCCACTGATCCGACCAGTGCCTGGGCATCGACCATCGGCGGCAATATCGCCGAAAACGCCGGCGGCAAGACCGCAGTGCTCTGGGGCACGGCCATAGACAACATCCTTTCCTACACCATCGCCATGCCCGGCAAGGGGCTTTTGACAGTTCGCCGGGTGAACCATCCAATGCACAAGATCCTGCCCGAGGACACGGTCCATTTCCAGGTTCTGGAGCAAAATGGAAGCGTTCTCCGCGATGTGCACTTGACCGGCACGGAACTCCGCAAAAAGGGGCTGTGGAAAGACATCACCAACAAGGCTCTGGGGGGCCTGCCGGGTTTCCAGAAAGAGGGTACCGACGGCATCATCACCTCCGGCGAATTTGTTTTATACCAGGCCTACGAGAAAAAAATAACTTTCTGCCTGGAATTTTTCGGCGAGGATATGGATGAGGCCAGCCGAGTTATTGTCGAGATCTCCGGAGAGTTTGTCAATCACGGCGAAGAGGCACTCATGGCCCTTGAACATTTTGATGAAGAGTACATCAGGGCCATCAAATACAAATTCAAGGCGGCACGAAGCGAACACCCGAAGGCGGTGCTGCTCATAGATATGGTCGGCCATACCAGTGCCCAGGTGTTGCGCGGTAAAAAACGATTGGAAAAACTCCTCCTGCCCTATAAGAACACCGAACTGTTCACCGCCCAAGACGCCGATGAGGCGACCCGTTTCTGGCGCGACCGCAAGCGGCTTGGAGCAATTGCCGCCCGCACCAATGCTTTTAAACTCAATGAAGATATCGTCCTGCCGCTGCCGGCACTTGCCGAATTTGCCCGCTATGCCGACGGCTATAATATTGAAGAAGACATCCATAACAAGACCCAATTCATTCACCGCATAGTCGATTATTTTGAAACCGCCGAGCCTATCGAAGACCCGGACTGGCTTGAGGCGAAAATTCCGAAAGCTAATGATCTGTGCAGGGAAACCCTGGAAAAACTTGCTCTTCGTACCAGGGAATCGATCCGCCATGGTGTCTATATCAAACAATTGCTGGCCGATCTGCTGGAACTGTTCAGCGGCTACGGAAAGGTCAGCACCACTATCGAAACCATTTACAGCGAGGTCCGGGCCAGACGGATCATCATTGCCACCCATATGCACGCCGGCGACGGCAATATCCATGTCAATATTCCGGTTTTCTCCAACGACCGCGGCATGATGAAGCGCGCAGAAAAAACCGCAGAGGATATCATGGCCAAGGCGGTCGAATTGGGAGGAGTCGTGAGCGGTGAGCACGGCATCGGCATTACCAAGATGAAATTCCTGGAAAAATCGCGCCTCGATGAACTGCGCCGCTATCGCCTGGAAGTCGATCCGCAAGGGATCATGAATCCGGGCATGCTGAACGATCCGGCAATTATCGACAAGGTTTACACTCCGTCGTTCAACCTGCTTGTACTGGAGGCAAAAATTCTCCAGTACGGATCGCTCGCCAAGCTTTCTTCGATGATCTCCAAATGCATTCGCTGCGGCAAATGCATGCCGGTGTGCTGCGTCTACCATCCTGGCAGCAATATTTTCTTTCATCCACGCAACAAAAACTTGGTCATCGGCTCGCTCATCGAGGCCCTGCTCTACGACATGCAGCGCTCCCACCTGCCGCGTTTCAACCAACTGAAAAATCTCGAAGAGATTGCCGACCATTGCACCATGTGTCGAAAATGCCTGGCGCCCTGCCCTGTTGATATCGACACCGCCGAGGTATCTCTTCTTGAGCGGGAGATCCTCAGCGATCTCAGCTACAAGCATACCGCCCCGGCGACCCTGATGTCTCTATACTACCTGAAGATCAGGAACAGGAGTTTTAACCGGGTCTTTCGCAAGGGTGTTCTGGAATGGGGTGGCGCTATTCAACGATTGGCGGCTCAGGGGTATAAAAAGGCGCCGCCGTCGCTTACTGAAAAAAGGTGGCGAGTCCTGAATATGTTTAAATCGCCGATGATGCCGGTTTCAACAACCAGCCTCGGGGCCAGGTTACCGTATTTTTCAGAGCGTGAAGCGCTGATGATCAACCCCGAAGGGCAAGCGCTAAAAACCGTCTTCTATTTCCCGGGTTGCGGCTCGGAACGAATGTATGCCGACATCGCTACCGCCGCCATCTATCTGCTGATCAAAAATAATATCCGGGTTATCATCCCGCCCCTTTCCCAATGCTGCGGCTTTCCGGCCAAGGTAAACGCCAAGAAGAGGATGGCTGCGATCATGAGCCTGCGGGATACCATTATACTCACGCAGATCCGCGAAATGCTCGGCCACATGGTGTTCGACGCTTTTGTCGTCAGTTGCGGCACCTGTCGGGAGGCCCTGCATGAGATAGGTGTCAGCGAGATATTCGGCTGCGACATGGCCGATGTCTCGCAATTCGTTATGGAAAATTCCAACAACCAGTTCGGCGACAGGCGCCCGGAGACGGTGCTCTATCACACTCCCTGTCACGATTCCTTCGACGGGGTTGGGGCAGGTCTTCTCGGTCAGCTCTACATGAATGTTAAAAGTGTTGCCAATTGCTGCTCCGAGGCGGGCACACTTGCCGTCTCCAGACCGGACATTGCCTATGCCATGCTCGAACGTAAGCGAGAGTCCCTGGCCAAAGCCGGGGCCGGACACACCGCCACGCTCATCGCCACTAACTGTCCGTCCTGCCTGTCAGGTCTGGGGCGCAACCGGGAGATGGGGGTGATGCCGCAGCATATGACGGTACTACTGGCCGAGGCTCTGGGAGGGGAAAACTGGATGAGCGATTTTGCCAGGCTAGTGAGTGGTGCGGAGAAGGTTACTTTTTAAGACCATATCAAAGTTTAACAAGCAGGTCCTTGGTCTCCGGATCGCACTCGCCGCCATTGCGGGGCATTGTCTGCAATTCGTTCTTTAAAATTAATTTTTGGAATCGCCTATGCTTATGCTATACTTCTTTTCAACGGTGATCAGGAAATCTACTGAATAATCAATCGATCGGAGACAGTCAATGTTCACACAAATAAAAAAACTTCTTCCCTCCAAAGTCAAAACCAAACTCCTTACCATTCTGGGACTCCTGATAACCCTGATGATTGCCATTCCCAGCGTGCTTTCCTATAAAAAGACACTACAAAATACGACCTCGCGGATTGAACAAGAACTCACCGGGAATATTGTTCAAATCAGGAACAAGATCACTATTGAAAAGGCTGAACAGCTACGACTCCTGGCGCACACAGTGGCAGGAATGCCATCCATCCAGGATAATGTGAAGTTTCAAAGCGAATCGTCCCTCCTGGATGTGACCGGACCGCTGTATGTGGGCCTCAAAAAAATTATTGATATCAATGCCTTTCAGTTTCACATTCCTCCTGCCACATCCTTATTGCGAGTACCCGACCAGAATAAAACCAGGGATGATCTTTCAGCGACCAGAAAATCGGTTGTCCTTGTCAATGAGAAAACACAGGATACCGCCGGCGTCGAGGTTGAAGAGTCAGGCATATCCATCCGGGCCGTCGTCCCGGTTTTGTATCTCAACAAAAAGCCTGCTGGTTCAGTTGAATTCGGTTTACCCATCGACATTAAGCTGCTTCAGGAAATAAAGGCCCAGTTGAATCAGGATATTTCCGTCATTGTTCCTGAGAGCAACGGATTCAAGTATCAGGCAAAAACCCATGACATGAACCTTGCTGAAAATATCTTCCCATTCCTCAAAGAGGTGATGCAATCCGATAAAATCGAAATACGACGGGTATCGGAAAACGGCAGGGACTTAATGACGGCATATACAGCGATCCCCGATTACGCCGGAAACGGTGTCGGTGTCTTGGCCATACCAAAAGACATCGGCGACATCCTCTCCACCGCCAAGAAAACGGCCCTTATTTCTGCGGGCATTGGCTTTGCTACCCTCGTTGTCATTCAGTTCTTTGTCTATTTTCTCTTTGTCAAACTCATCGACCGTCCCATTCGTAAATTTACCCTCCTCCTCGAATCTGCAAGCCGAGGGGATTTATCTCAGGATGTGGATATGACATCCATCCTTGCTCTCAACTGTTCAGAGAAGATGCAATGCGGCAAGAAGGATTGCAAGATGTACGGCAAGGAAGGGTATTGCTGGGAAGAGGCCGGGTCGGCAGCTGCCGATGTCCAGTGTCCGAAAATAGTAAGCGGCGAATATGCTTCCTGCAGTGAGTGCAAAGGGGTGTTTCGAAATGCCGCAAATAATGAATTTGCTGAACTGACTGCCTATATGCACTCCTTTATCAGCAATGTGCGAACTCTTATTAAAAATATAAATACCAACAGTAACAACCTCAACGATTCCTCGAAGGGTTTAGCGGAGTTATCTGAGAAGATGCACGCCGGTTCGACTGATTCTGCAACACGAGCCGACTCTGTCGCCGCTGCTGCAGAAGAAATGAGCTCCAACATGACCTCTGTCGCGGCATCCACTGAAGAGGCTGCTGCGAATGTCAATGTAATGACTACCGCGACGGAAGAGATCAGTTCCACTGTAAGCGAAATCCAGCGCTCAACAACCAACGCCAAGCAGATAACCGGAGAAGCTGTTGTGCAGGCTGCTGATATTTCAGAAAAAGTTGATGCTCTGGGAAGTGCCGCTATGGATATAGGCAAGGTAACCGAAGCCATTGCCGAAATATCCGACCAGACAAATCTCCTGGCATTAAATGCCACCATTGAGGCTGCCAGGGCAGGAGATGCCGGCAAAGGATTTGCTGTTGTTGCCAATGAAATCAAGGAACTGGCTAAACAGACTGCTGCGGCAACAGGAGAAATTAAGGCGCGCATAGAAGGCATTCAGTCCTCTACCGATGTGACCATCAAAGGCATTAAAAAAATCTCCGATATTATAACGGAAATTGATACAATTGTGTCAAGCATAGCCGTTTCACTTGACGAACAAAGTGCCACGATGAATGAATTGACGGTCAATATTGTCCAGGCAGGTGAAGGCATCAGCGAAGTGTCTGAAAATGTCGCCCAAAGTTCTGTAGTGGCGCAACAGATTTCGGAGGATATTTCCGGAGTGAATGCAGCGGCTGGTAAAATCTCGACAGACACCGGCGAGGTGCGCCGGAACGCTGAAGAACTCCGAGTCCTGTCAAATAACTTGAAAGAACTCATAGAGAAATTCAAACTGTAGGGCTACGACAAAGTTGAAATAGTGTTTTTCTGCAAAGCTTGCACCAACCATATCGACCAGAAAGCGAATACCTGAGTACTGATAGGATAGGGAAAAGACCGGAGATATAATCGGGTGAGAAGATTTTTGGCTGACTATAAAAATTTGTATGGGGGCTAAAGGCGGAAACACAGACACCCCGGCCGCGACGCAGCACATTACACCCTGGCCGGGGACATTTTATCAACGTTCGCAGCTCAAACAACAATACACAAGGCCTGTGTTTTAGCCAGCTGCGTCAGTTTGTTGGTTACCCTGCCCATGGAAAACTCAGCGACCTCAGTAATTCCCCGCCGCCCGACCACTATTGTACCATGATCACTCTGTTTGGCTTCCTGGACGATGGCCGCAGCCCGGCTTTTTACCGAGGTAATGATTTTCGTTGATATCCGTTCCGGGGAAATGTCCATTTTTTCAAGACTGTCCCTGGCAATTTGCATAACCGGCTGAATTTCTCGTTCGGCGTCGCCCATAAGTTGCTGGCGATAAGCCTCTGGGAAAATATCCTCCATTCCTTCGCTTGAGACTGTAATGCCGCGAATTGCGTGGAACAAGGTGAAAGTATTATTGTCGTGACTGAACATTCTGCCAGCGTGTTCGACTGCCCGGAAACCACCTTCCGAAGAATCGATGGCGATCAGAACCTTGTCTGAAGTTGGTTTTCCTCCTATCAGCCACAGCGAAAAAGTGGTGGCGGCACTCAGTATTTTGCTTGCGACACTGCCGAGGGGTGTGCCTTCTTCGGCGCTTGACTTGCCACGACCAATCACCACCACATCATAACCCTTGCGAGCCTCTGCAATTATATCGCGGGCTATTCCTTCCTTTTGTCTCCCAACTTGTGTGGCTACGCTTCCTGGGCTGAACCCCGCCTCCTTGAAAAGCGCGAGGGCGGTGTTCATGAAACTGGCGACAATAGCCTCCTGCTGTTTTTCCCATGCCCGTAGCGATTCAATTTTCTGTTGCCAGGCTGGATCTCTGGCTAGATCCCAGAAAACATCGGGCACCTTGCCCATCACCTGGTACACCACCACCTCCGCCTTGGCAGGCTGAACCGAGTTGCAGACATAACGAACCGCATCCATCGATTGCTCGAAGCCATCCACGGCCAAAAGTATTTTCCTGATTTTTTCACTCATCTTACATTTCTCCATTACTCATTATTTGAGTCGCCCGGCCGACAATACCTTGTTTCCGCTAGGTTTTGCCTTACCGAATCCGGCAACAGTGTTTTCCTTGTCTTCCACTATTACAAGAGTGATGCCAAAATTGTGGGTAAATTATTTATGATAATATTTTCAATTTGATAACTATCTATCTCCGTAAAAGCATCTGAGTCCAGCTTAAAGCAAGATCAAGGACACCTGTGTGGATTTGGTGACAAAATTTCAAGTGGAGCAACAACCTCGCCGATTTGTTGCTGTTTTTTAGGTGTGTTCATAAGGTTACAGAAAGAAAGATCTAGCCTTATGATTGTGCACTATTGGTAACATCCTGTATTGACAGTTGGTAAAACCGGATATGACAGAGTTGTCACCGTTAAAAATGAGTGAAAAAAATTTGAATATCGGGTATATATGACATCATAGAATCACATATTTGAAATACATTTGACTCACAGATACTCTGATCATATCGGCATTTTTCTCTCACTATGTCTTCTCGCAGTTGCCAGTCAACACAAGGAGAATCGATCATGAAGGAAGAAAGTGCAGCCCCCGAACGAAAGTCTACCTCTTCAAAGCCTCCAGAAGATCACCGGTTACGAATGGTAAACCGGACCATGAAACTCTACAGGAACGAATCCCACGCTCTGATCGAAACGTTGCATGCAGCCCAGGAATCTTTCGGCTATCTCGAGGAAGGAGTCATGAAACACGTTGCAAGTACACTGCGTGTACCTCTTAGCAGAGTATATGCAGTGGCAACATTCTATCACTCTTTTACCTTGAAACCTGCAGGCGAACATACCTGTGTCGTTTGCATGGGAACCGCCTGTTATATCGGCGGGTCCGGTGATATCCTCGGCGATATCCGGGAGAAGGTAGGCATTGCCGCCGGCGAAACCACCTCAGACGGCAAGGTTTCCCTCCTTGTTGCCCGTTGTCTTGGCTCCTGCGGGCTTGCTCCGGCTTG
>JAHJLI010000280.1 GCA_018821785.1 Pseudomonadota bacterium | reverse complement strand
GGTGGTGCTGATCGATCCGCTGTCGGAAAATTGGTTGAGTAATATGCGGCAGGTTGCCGAAAAATTGCGATTGACGGTGAAGTAGGCAGCACACTCTCCACCTTCCGCCCCATTTTTTATTGCCGCCCGGTCGACAATATGTGAATTCACCCTTGTTGAGTGATGCTTTTTTGTTCATACTAAGAAAAGATATTTCCGTGAGGGGGAAGGGGTATGAACAGAAAATTTTCAATATCGGCGCAAAATGTAGCACTTATCTGCATCTTTGTATTTCTGCTTGCTCGGCTGCTCATCGGCTGCGACCGCGAAACACCTCCGGCAAGACTGCAGCTTGGCGACCTCGCACCAGATTTTGCCGCCAAAGACCTTGACGGCAATGTCGTTGTCCTGTCAAGCCTGAAGGAAGGACCGGTGGTTCTCCGCTTTTTCGAGTCCAACTGCCGCTTCTGCAAAGCCGACACCCCCGCCTTCAGCGAATTCTACAAAAAACATCAAAACAAGGGGTTAAAAATCCTCTACATCGGCAGTTTCTATGAAAGCGACAAATCATTGCGGGCCTTCGCCGAGGAGCTGGGCACCATCTTCCCGGTGATTCTCGACAATGCCGCAAAACTTGCCGATCAATATGGTATCCGCGCCTATCCCCAGACTCTCTTCCTCAGCCCCGACCACAAGATCGTCGCTGCTCTTCTAGGTGGTGTCGGCGAGGCGGAATTGTCGGAAATTCTTGGAAAATATCTGTAATTCCGGGTTTAATATTTTTTTAAGGACACTACAATGAAAACTCTCTTTCTTTGCTTCCTCCTGGTAATGGTAAATTTTGACAGGCAAGCCGCTGCCGAAGATATCGCCGCGGAGTTTTTTGCGGTCACCGACAGCACGCGCTGCCCGGTCTGCGGCATGTTTGTCGGCAAATACCCGAAGTGGCTGACCCAGGTGCGAATGTCGGACGGTACAACCGCAGCCTTTGATGGGGTCAAGGACATGGCCGCCTACTTTTTTTCGCCTGAGGATTTCGGCGCGGCTAAAGGTGCGGTGGTCAAAGACATCGCGGTCAAAGATTATTATAGCCTGGCCTGGACGGATGGTCGCAAGGCAATCTATGTCCTCGGCAGCGATATCGCCGGACCGATGGGCCATGAACTTATCCCGTTTTTAAGCCGCGATGGTGCCGAAAATTTTCAGAAGGACCACGGTGGCTCCAAAGTACTCGGTTTTACCGAAATCACCCCGGAGCTCATCGAGTCTCTGAGAAAAGGCCATAAGATGAAGGGCCACTCTATGCCGGGCATGAAATGACGGCCATTCGTCCTGCTTTCTGGGCTCTCCTTGCCTTCGGATCTCTTCTATTGCTTGGGGGCATGCTGTTTACGAACATTGCCGAACGGAGGAGTGCCCAAACACAGCTGATCAGCCATGGTCAACGGGTCGTCGCCGATCTGGCCCTCTCGGATCTAGCGCTCACCAGCGAAGCGCGCTACACCCGTCATCCAGCCATAACCGATGCGGTGGTAGTCGGCATGGATCACCCCGGTGGGCTCGATCATTTTCCGTCGACGCTTTTTTTCGCCCCGGTGCGCTAGGCCATGGACGCCCCGTATATCGGCCGGTTGCTCAACATCCTCGACTACGCCCTTTCTTCTCTTCGCCGAAAACTCCTGAAAAACTTCGGGGTGTTTACGGTTTTCAGCGTCGTTATCTTTCTCTTTTCCTCCTTTCAACTGACTAGCCGGGCACTCACGGAAATCGCCCGGCAAACCCTGACAACGGCACCGGACATCACCGTGCAGCAGATGTCCGCCGGCAGGCAAAGCAGTATTCCACTGGCAGCAAAGGAACAACTGGCAGCAATCTTTGGTATCAAAAAAATTGATGCGCGTATCTGGGGCTACTATTTCGATGAAAGTAACGGGGCCAACTATACCGTGATCGGCATGGACACCATGCCGGACCATGCTCCCGGCTCCCCCTGGCCAGGACTGTCCGAAGGACGGCTGCCCACCGCAGGTGAAACCGGCAAAGCGGTCATCAGTGCCGAGATGCGGCGCCAATTGCAACTTGGTGAGCGGAAATTTTTCTCCCTGTTCAGGCCCGACCTGAGTCTTGCGTCTTTTGAAACGGTCGGAATTTTTAGCAAGGACTCTGACCTGGTGACCGCCGACCTGATTCTCATGACCATGGGTGATGCCCGCAACCTTTTTGCCATCCCGGATGGCCTGGCTACCGATCTCCTTGTACAGGTCGGCAACCCCCTTGAGATCGACACCATTACCGGAAAAATCCGCGACAAACTGGCCGGTGTTCGGGTCATTACCCGAGCCCAGATCCAGAAAACTTATGAGGTGGTCTTCAGCTGGCGCTCAGGTCTTGGCACAATCTGCCTGCTCACCGCCCTGGTGTCCTTTGTCATCCTCGCCTGGGACAAGGCCTCCGGTCTGTCGCAATCAGAACTGCGCGAGGTTGGCATCCTGAAAATTCTTGGCTGGCAGACCGGCGACATCATGCTGCTGCGTTTTTTCGAATCCGCGACCGTCGCCCTGTTTGCCTTTCTGACCGGCTGGCTCCTGGCTTGGGTCCATGTCGGTTATTTTGCAGGAGCCCTGTTCCGACCGATCTTTCTCGGCTGGTCAGTCCTGCGACCGGATCTTGCGATGGTTCCGCCGCTGGTGTTCTCCGACGTCTTGCTGGTTTTCTCCATTTCCGTCCTGCCCTACCTCTGTGCCACCGCGGTTCCCGCCTGGCGGGCTGCGGTGGTACGGGCCGACTCGGTGCTCTGATATGCTGGTCCTTGCGGAGATATTCAAGGTCTATAACCAGGGAGAGGCGAATGAAGTCATCGCCCTGCGAGGCGTGTCCCTGTCCATTACCAGGGGTGAAATGGTCTGTATTCAGGGACCGAGCGGCTCCGGCAAAACCACCCTGTTGTCAATTATCGGCTGTATCCTGCCGCCGACCCGCGGTCGGGCGACAATCGGCGGCAAGAAGATTACCCGTCTCCCAGACCATTTTCTCACGGACTACCGCCGGCAACTCATCGGTTTTGTCTTTCAAGACTTCAATATGCTCGATCACCTCAGTGTCCTCGACAATGTCACCCTGCCGCTCATGCCCCTCGGCATCTCACCAAAAGTTAGGGCAAAACGCGGTGACGCCCTGCTGGAAAGACTTGCCATAAGTCACCGCCGTGATTTTCCGCTACGGCAGTTGAGCGGCGGCGAGCTGCAGCGGGCGGCAATAGCCAGAGCCCTGATCAACGATCCGCCAATAATTATTGCCGATGAACCCACGGCCCACCTCGACAGCAAACTCTCGGGCGAGGTCATGGATATTCTTGCAAACCTGAAAAATGAAGGCAGAACCCTGGTGGTTGCCTCGCATGATCCGATTGTTGCCGGCCATGGCGGCATCGATCGGACGGTCTTGGTCCGGGACGGGAACATCGTCCCCAGCCAAGGCTCAGTGGTGAAGTGATGCTCCTCAACTCTTGGGCAATAGCCTTGCTGGTCTCTGCCGCAGCCGCCTTCTTTCTCCTCGGCGGGGCCATACGAACCGCCATCAGGGTATTGTTTTCCTGGGCGCCGGAGCAGGATACGGCAGTCCAGATTGCGCTTGAAAACGAGACCTGGCTGGCGGCGCTGCTGGTTCGTTACGGCATGGTTCTGCAGCTTGCCTCGCTCCTTCTTCTGGTTCTTGCCGCCGATAGCTTCTCCCATATCCTGATCGGCGCAATGTGTGCCACCGGTGCCTTTGTCGCCAACGACTACGGCATGCCGGCCCTCATTTTCAAACTCTTTGGAGTCTTTTTTTACGGCTTCTGGCTGGTTCTGCATCGCCTCGATATCCGTTCGGAATTCCTGCCGCTTACGAGGATCAAATTTGCCTACCTGCTGCTCCTCGGGCCGCTGCTTTGTGCCGACATCACCCTTCTTGTCCTCTATCTCATCAACCTCAAGCCCGACATTATTACCTCCTGTTGCGGCGTAGTGTTTGCCGCAGGGGGCGCCGAGGATGGCAATCTATTGGGGCCGCTGCCGACCCCTTTTGTCATGCTGCTCTTTTACAGCACTGCCGCAGCGCTTGTACTCCTCGCCCTATTCCTTCAGCGGAGCAACCGGACGGCTGACCCTATGGGCGGGATGCCGGTTGCCAATTTCTTTTTCGGCACCATCTGCTTATTTTTTTTCATACTTTCGCTGGTGGTTATCACAGTTGTTATTTCTCCCTATATCTACGCTCTTCCCTCGCACCGTTGCCCCTTTGATTTCCTGCGCGTCGAATACTACTGTGTCGGTTATCCCATCTATCTAACACTGATGCTTGCAACCTTTGCCGGAATCAGTTGTGCTGCTACTTCCTTTTTGCAAAAACTCCCCGGTCTGGCCATACCTGTGTGCCGCTTTCGGCAAAACTGCCTCCGGGTTTTCCTCCTTCTTCTGCCGGTTTTTCTCGCCCTCGTCTCCTGGTTTCCAATCAACTATGTTGTAAAGGGCGGTGAATAGCCCTATGAATATCGAAAATCTTAACCATTTTTATATTGCTCCTCTTTGAGTCTTGTTCCTCAGTCACCTTGAAATGTCTCGTCAGCCTTGAAAATTTTGCCATAACCGGCGATGATGGATATGATATGTAGTTATGTGAAGATGTCGTGACTACCAGTCATCCTAAAAACGGAGTGCTCTATGAAACTACTATGGCTGTTGCTCACAGTAATCGTTGGGTTTAGCGGTTGTGCTTCAATGACCAAGGAACAGTGCCTGGAAGCCGATTCAACCTCCTGGGAACGTATCGGCTGGATCGACGGAAGCGATGGCTGGGACCCCAACCGACGTCTGGCCATGCACCAAGATGCCTGCAAAGAGGTTCGTGTCCTGCCGGACCGCACAACCTATATGCGGGGCTGGAACGATGGTGTTATCCAATATTGCACACCAGATCGCGGATATTCTGAGGGCCTGAGTGGATCCAGCGGCAATTCCGGAGTATGCCCGCCGGAAACCCGCAGCCTTTTCGATGACAACGTCGATCTTGGCCTCCGTGTCTATAACCTCAGAAACCAGATCAATAGCCTGGACTATGAAATTAGCAGTTACGAAAAAAGGCTTCGCGATCCAAAACTCGATAAAGAGACAATACGCGATCTCCATGTCAAGATCCGAAATCGCGACAAGGAACTGACCCACCTCCGCATCCTCCTGCACGAGGCACAGTCAATTCCGATCATTCGCTATTGAGTGCTGGTCGACCAAGAATTTTTCTGTACTTTACCCATCTCCAAAGCTTACAATAAACACATCCGCAAGACGGCTGATGATGGGACATCCCTGATCGAACCAAGGACTTTTTACAACACCAAAGACAATGGCCGAGAAACCATCCTACCAAGAGCTTCTTCTGAAAATAGCCGCCATGGAGCAAGAAAAAACGGCTATCCGCCAACGGGGAAAATCTCTTGCAGAGAACAAAGACAAAAGATACCGGATTATCTTTGAAAACTCACCGCTGGGAATGATCAGGTTTGATCCTCTAGGCGCTATTGTCGACTGCAATGAAAAACTCATCGAAATTATGGGTTCAACGCGGGAAAAACTGATTGGCTTCAATGCCGCCCGCGAAAGTACCCCGAAAATGCAGGTCGCACTCAAAAAAGCCCTCGCCGGTGAGGCCTCTTTCTACGAGGACGCATTTACCTCGGTGACCGGAGGGAAGAGCTCTTTTCTACGAGTGGTCTTTAATCCGGTGACACCGGGGCAATCGCCCTCAGAGGTCATTGCCACCCTGGAAGATGTAACCAGTCGAAGGCTGGCCGAAGAAGTCATCGCAAGGCGCCTTCTTTCACTTACCCAGCCACTCTCCGACGCCTCGGCAATAGCCTTTGAGGATCTTTTCAATATAAGCGACATCCAACTCCTCCAGGACCAGTTCGCCAAGGCCACAGGCGTCGCCTCCATCATCACCCGCACCGACGGTACTCCGATTACCAGACCAAGCAACTTCACCCGCCTCTGTAGTGAAATCATTCGCTCCTCAGAAAAAGGCTGGGCCAATTGCTGTAAATCTGATGCTGCACTCGGCCGCCTTTCAACTACAGGGCCCATGATCCAACCCTGTCTCAGCGGCGGCCTCTGGGATGCAGGGGCGGGGATTTCCATCGGCGGACATCATATCGCCAACTGGCTGATCGGCCAAGTTCGTGACCAGACCCAGACAGAGGAAAAAATCCGGCAATATGCCCGCGAGATTGGTGTCAGTGAAGAACGTGCCGTTCAGGCATTCCAGGAAGTTCCTGCCATGTCACGCGAACATTTTGAGGATATTGCCAGATCTCTCTTTACCCTTGCCAATAGCCTGTCGATAACCGCCTATCAGAACGTCCAACAGGCCCGCTTCATCACCGACCTGAACAAGGCTCGGGAACAGTTGCAAGATAGCGAGATTCGTCTGCGCTTTGCCCTTGAGGGCGCCAATGACGGGCTTTGGGATGCCAACCTGCTTACGGGGGCAATCTATTTCAGTGAGCGGGGCTATGAAATTCTTGGATATACCCCGGGTACCATGACCGAAAGCATGACTGTAGATTGGCGAACCTTGGTCCATCCCGATGATTTTCCCGGCACCTGGACACATATTGTCTCCCACTTTAAAAAGCGGATTCCCATGGTGCGGATTGAAGTCCGTCTACGCGAGCAGTATGGCAGGTGGAAGTGGATCCTGGCCCGCGGCAAGGTTGTCGAATGGGACGCAAATGGACGGGCCAAGCGTCTGACCGGCACCCTCACCGATATTGATAATCGCAAAAAAATCGAGGAAGCCCAGATGTTTCTCCTCGAATATGATCGTTCATCCTCACGGGAAGATTTCTTCAAAGCACTGGTCATGTTTCTGACAGAGCTTTTACGAATCGACTCGGCATGTGTCTGCCTGCTGGAAGCAGACGGACTGTCGGCACAAACAGTGGCGGTCTTTCAGGACGGGAGGTTTCTCGACAATCTTACCTACTTTTTGCAAGGAACGCCTTGCGGAACCACCGTTGGCGAAACAATTTACTGTTGCCCTGAACGCGTTCGCCATCTCTTCCCGAATGATGAACTCCTGCAGGAAATTGTCGCCGAAAGCTACGTCGGCACCACCCTCTGGAATTCCCAGGGCAAGAAAATCGGCCTGATCACTGTTATTGGCCGCCAGGTTCTCGACAGCCCCGACCTGGCAGAATCGATCCTGAAATTGGTAGCCAACCGCACCGCCTCGGAGTTTGAGCGGCGTGTAGCTGAACACGAACGGGCTATTCTCCAGACCCAGCTCATCCAGGCCCAGAAGATGGAGTCGGTCGGACGTCTGGCCGGTGGCGTTGCCCATGACTTCAACAACATGCTTGGTGTGATCCTTGGGCATGTGGAATTAGCTGAGGAACAGATAAATCCGGCTGATCCGCTCTTGCAGGATCTCCATGAAATTAAAAATGCCGCCATCCGCTCCGCCGACCTCACCAGACAACTGCTGGCCTTTGCCCGCAAACAAACAATCTCCCCGAAGGTGCTTGACCTGAACAACACCGTTGAAAGCTCTCTGAACATGTTGCGCAGATTGATCGGTGAGGACATCAACCTGGCATGGCTGCCGGGAAATGGTCTTTGGCCGGTAAAAATCGATCCGACTCAGATCGACCAGATTCTCGCCAATTTGACCGTCAACGCCCGTGATGCCATTGCCGGAGTAGGCAGGATCACCATTGAGACCGACAATCTTGTCCTCGATGACGACTATTGCGCCGACCACATGGGTTTTCTACCGGGCAGCTATGTACTGATGATGGTCAGCGACGATGGCTGCGGGATGGACAAAGAAACTCGCGAGCATGCCTTTGAGCCGTTTTTTACCACCAAAGAAATCGGCAAGGGCACAGGCCTTGGACTTGCGACTATTTACGGAATTGTCAAGCAAAACTCAGGATTTATTAACGTCTACAGTGAACCTGGCAAGGGCACTACCTTCAGAATCCTTCTCCCGAAATACGTCGGCAAGGCCAGGTTGGAACAGGACAAGCCGGCGGAGGCAATGCAACAAGGCCAGGAAACAATTCTCCTGGTGGAGGATGAACCTTCCATCCTGCAACTCGGCAAGCGCATGCTGGAGGGAATGGGTTACCAGGTCCTGGCTGCTGCAACCCCAGGTGAAGCTCTGCAAATGGCGGAGCAGCATAGCGGCACCATACACCTGCTCCTGACCGATGTGATCATGCCGGAAATGAACGGCCGCGATCTGGCCAAACGCCTGCTTTCCCTCTACCCGCAGATGGCACGAATGTTTATGTCCGGCTATACCGCCGACGTCATCGCCCATCACGGCGTGCTTGATGTCGGCGTACAATTCATCCAGAAGCCCTTTTCCAAAGCCGAACTTTCGGCCAAGGTGCGGGAAGCCCTGAAACGGGTTTAGAAAATATGGTAATGGGTGCGTTTTTCGCACCATCATCAAGACTCCTTCATTTCCTGCAGATACGGCCCGTATTTTTTATCACAAACCAAAATATGGTTTATCAACCAATCGCGGAGAAAGTGGTACAACCCGGTTGCGCCTTCCGTGAAATTGGTTGTAATGAGTGTCTGAAATTTCTCAACTTCCTTTTTCATTCGTAAATGCTCAACCTTGTGTTCCTCAAGCTCAGGATAGCTGATTGAGCTCATCGCCTGTTCCTCGTTGGTAAAATGCACCTCGGTATAGGTAATAGCCTCTCTGCAAACCTTTTCGACCACTTCACTGCCCAGCTTATCACGCAGAGCAACATACATCGAATCAATAAGCTCAATGATTTTATGATGTTCCTGGTCGAATTGAGCAACTCCGGTATTATACGAATCCCGCCACTTAATGACACTCATACGCTCTCCCTGTGCTATGTGATAGACCAACCCTCCCATCCCCTTTTGTCTCAACCAAATGTCAGTCGATTTCGGCCCAGCCTTTTACTCTCATAAAGGAGCGTGTCGGCCCGTTTCGTCAGGCTGTCGATGGTATCGTTTTCTGCCGCCATGGTTGCGCCAAGTGAAACATTTACGCTCACTTTTTTTTCGGTATGAACAATATAAGATTGCTCGACGAGAACCCTGACTCTGTTGCCCAGGAGGACCAACTCCTCGGGCTCAATGTTGCGGATAATGCCGATAAACTCCTCCCCACCCCAGCGACCATAGAGATCAAAAGGACGTGAATTTGTGACGAAGGTTGTGGCAACAAACTTCAGGACCTGATCCCCAACATCGTGGCCATAGACGTCATTGAAGTTCTTGAAATAGTCGATATCAATAAAAAGAATACCAAATGGCACTTTAACGCGCTTCATTTCCTCGAATCTTGCCAGCAGCTCTCTTTCCAGATAATGTCTGTTTGCCAATTGGGTGAGATTGTCGAGGAGGGCAAGTTTCTCAAGCTCTTGAACTCTTGCATTATTGAGCAATATGCTGCTTATGTCGGTAAATAATTCTATACCGCCGATAGTGTTTCCCAACGAGTCTTTCAAAGCACTCACCCTGACAAATACAGTTATCCTGTGGCCACCCTTATGGTGCAGATAGACTTCAGATTCGCGATCCTGCCCATCGGCGATGGTGGCCATAAGCGGACAGCGTCCAAGGCATAGACAATTGCCTTCACTGTCGACATGGGTGAGTATATTGTCGGAACACCGCCTGCCGACGACTTCGACAGAGGAAAAACCGGTGATCCGTTCCGCTCCTTTGTTCCAGTAAGTTATTACCCTGTCGGTGTCGACAAAATACAAGCCGTCATGAAGGTTTTCGATTATCCTGGCAAAGGCGTCATTTTCGATCTGCATAGGTTCCTCAAGCTATCTTCCAGTTCCCAGTTGTTTTCGACTCTTTATTTACCATATCAAAACATTAACGGTAAAAGCAAATTCACCAGGACTTCTATTACTGCAATTTTTGCATCGAAAAGATGGTTCATCTTTCCCCAAAAACTTCCCGTCATTTTTGCATGCCTTTGAATACAAATAGGAGATGTGCTATAGTTTTCCAAAAGAGTGTTGGAACGAAAATGGACCAGATCATTGGGTTGACTGTTCCTTCCAGATTTCCAGATATTTCTCCATAAGCTGTTCCGGCAGTTTCTGATCGGAGAATTCTTTCACTTTCTTCGTCAAATGTTCTTTGACTTTCTCACAGTTACAAGGAGATTTTTTAGAAATCGTAAAATATAGCCCTTCCGAAATAATAGAATTCAAGAGATAATTAATTTTGTCTCTTTGCCCTGTTACTTCAGCTTCAGCAAGACCCGGATAAAGCCCGTAAACAACATATCTATTTCGTCCTGCTAAGAGTTTGTCAAAAGCTTGATCGAGTTTTGGGACTCTTTCCACTGTCAGTTTTTCTTTTTCAAATTTGTCAAAAAGTTCTCCATAACTGTTTCCGATAGGTGTGCCGCCTTTCAGCCCGATCAAATCTTCCCATTTCTCGAACTTGAATTCATCGCCTTTTTTGACAAAAACAACCGTAGGATCCATTACGAATGGCGGAATAATGTAATCCATGTATGTTTTTCGCTCTTCGGTTATATAAGCACCGCCGAGCATGTCCACAGTCCCGTTTTTCACATTATCCTGTGCCCGGGCCCATAGACCCACATATTTCCCTTCAACTGTTATGCCGATGTCTTTGCAGGCGATTTCCAGAAGTTCAATTGCAAATCCGGTGATTTTGTCGGGATTTCTCTTGTCTTGCCAGGTAAGTGGTGGATATTCTGAATTTCCGCTGATAATGATTTTTTTACATTGGCCACATTCATCAGCATAGGCATTGCCTGAGAGCAAAATCAGAAGAATTATCGCTTGGAACTTTTTCATGCCCCCTCCTTTTTAGAAAATGCTTGTATGTGTTTGAACATCTGGAAAATATATCTAGGATAAGTAATTGTTATGATAACAGTTTATAGAAATAGATGTTAATAAAATTGTTTTAAGTGTTGTCTTATTGCTACATAAACATAACCATCGAGATTCTCCGTGATGCTCAAAGAAATGATATCATGGTTGATGAGCCATGTCCAAAAAGTCTGCTTTCCCATCTCAATAACCATTTGGACAATCATCAGGTACACTACCAGCTTTTCTTCAACTGTGGTTGAAACAAAGAAATAAGGGATGTCCCGTCTCATTAAGAGATTAAAAATCTCAAATGTTATTTCGCTATACGATTGAAAAGTGATAAAATAGAAAAAAGCGTCTCGGAAGGAAATTTCTCAATAAGCCATGACGTCGCCAGATTGAGGATGGTTTTAGTCGCAATGTTACAACATTCATAAAATTACAAGGTTGGGCAATTTTTCTTTTAATTTCTAAACGAGCCCAAGAGGAGGCGGTTGCGTAATTACCCTTCAAATCCCGGAAGGAATTGCGTTAAAGCGTTTTCGAGGCGGTTAGAAAAACCTGAATAATCATTCCAAGGGGGACATTATGTCAATCAAGATTTTGATCAAAAGGAAATTCAAAAAAGAAGCGCTACCCGATGCCACTAACATCCTGATGAAAGCACGAAGCAATGCGATGGGGAACAAGGGCTATATCTCTACTGAGACTTTAGTCAATTATAATGATCCTCAATCTGTACTCATTCTCTCCATGTGGCAAAGCAAAGAAGATTGGGACAGATATCGGGAAAGTGGGCCGAGGAAGGAACATGAAAAAAAATACGCAGAACTCCTTGAAGGTCCGACTGAATACGAAGTATTCAGGATGGGGATGTAATGGAAATTATACGAAACAAAACATCTAGATTCCGTCTTTTTTCGAATCAGCCTTATCACCTTGTAAACAGAGCCAGGCAGATAAACGTACCGCTGCCACTGGCATCACAATGGGGAGGGATTTGTGTATGAAGACTAAGGATATTCTTGCTGAAAAGGGCTCGCAGGTCGTTACTGTCCGGGAGACACTCCTGGTCGTCGATGTCGTCTCTATGTTCTTAGACGATCGCATCGGTTCGGTAGTCGTGGTGAATAATTATGACGAGATCATCGGTATCGTCGCTCCAAATGACGTGCTCAAGGCAACACGGCAACACCCGGAATATATTACCACGATTACGGTAAGCGAGATAATGACCCGGAACATCATCGTCGTTACCCCCGAAGATGATATTGATCAGCTGATGATGATTATGACCGAACGCAGAATCCGCCATCTACCGGTGATTGACAAGGGCAGGCTGGTCGGCTTGGTATCGATCGGCGACGTGGTCAAGGCAAAAAGCACCGGCAAGGATGTCGAGATTCGCTACCTTACCGATTATATCGAGGGCAAATATCCCGGATAATAGTGCGCCATAGTTCTCCCCGAAGGATGGGGTATTGTTTCGACCTGCCAATCAACAGGCATGATGCGCTCTCGTCTTGAAATATGATACGAACAATCAAAGGGGACACCTATCATTTCAACATCGAAAAAATTGAGCAAGTTTCCCGAACACTTCCCCATATTTTTGCAAGCCTACAGACAACAATACGACAAGTGACCCACCTTAACTCAGCTTTGACCATTTTGCCCAATACCAGCCAAGGAAATCTCATGACGACGAGCACACCCTTTTCCCAACAGGTGGCAGAACAAGTTGAGATAATTCGCCAGGTTCGGGATGTCTACGTTCATGACTGATTGTAGGATTAAAAGGAGCACATTCTTAGACCGTTTCCTCTTTCACTTCCACTCCCCTGGGAGACAGCACGGACGATATGGGTAGGTGGGCAAAGTTTGGCTTCGCTTTTTCGAAACATTCAGGACAACACCCATGCGAAAATACCATTCCATTCACTTGCGCAAAATACTCTTCACAACTTAACCAAGGACCCTTGCCGACCTCCGACAGTTGATCCGCTCTAATTTTACTGCAATAACTGCAGACGGATAAAATATTATCCTGCATTAGGACTTTTCTCTCAAGGTCCTGTTTGACCAGGCAATTGCCAATTCTGTTGACCAAGTCATCTATATCACATGGTTTGAGAAAGTAATCATCAGCTCCCAGGCGCATGGCGTCAATGGCGAATTTCACATCTCTGTCGCTGGTAAGGATAATGACCTTGGATTGCCTGTTTTTCAATTGTTTTGCAGCCTTTAGAACCTCGAAACCAGTGAGGTCTGGCATCATCAGGTCCGTCACAACGAGATCATAATATCCGTTATTAATGCTGGCGATGGCATATTTTGTGCTTATTGCAACGGTCACGTTAAGGCTGAGATTCCCGCTGATCAATTCCCGACTGAGACTCTTCAATATGATCGGCTCATCATCAACGAGCAATATTGATTTAGTTTTCATGACCATCTCGTAACCCTCTGATTCAACATATTTTATTAATGAAGATCGACGATCAATCCTTCTCTCTTTGTTCATCATCAGCAAAATGATTATGAACTTGCCTTTTTGGTGGTAACCGCTTCCTGAAATTGTTTATAGATGCAACTCGTTTGCAGAATGAACCATCTTTTAACCATTGCCATCGAAAATTAAGTCAATTAATATAATTTTCTTAATCGGACCGCACCTGTCATTAATGACAGGTGGCACTTTAACATATTGTTCTAAAACGATATAAACGCATAATAAAAAGATATTTCAAATTTTTCTCGGACAGCGCAGAGGGGTGCATATTGCAAAATGAGAAAAAACCTTGAAGAGCATCTTGCACAAGGTGACCTGTTAAATCTGCTATTACTCAGCTACAAGTCACTTTCGTGCAATGACTACAATAGCCTCAAATCATTAATTCTTAACCTGAAAGAGCTGTTCTGTTTTGATAATAGTGTTTGTGCGAAAGGAAATGTCCTCGACATTTTGCAAAACACGGACCCAGAGATTGCAATTTTCGACATTTGCTATCCAGAAGGTTACATGGACTTTTACATGGAAAAAAAATTTTACTCTAAAGATGGAGTCCTTTTTGAATTCTTTGCAAATTTATCTCCGGTGCATTGGCGCTCTGTAGGAAAAGGCAGTACTGCTAATTACCCGGCCTCTGTCCACGCAAATGAGTTTAATATGCATGATGGTTGGACTCACGGCACACTAGATGCTAAAAGCATGGACTCTATCGTTTTTTACTTCGGTGGAGAAAAATATATGCTGGATGCGAGAGTAAGAACAATACTTGAGTATATTATTCCCTTTTTTTCCGAAGCATATAAAAGAATTTCAGCAACACCCAACAACTCGTCCCCTAGACTTACAGACAAGGAAATCGAAGTACTCAACTGGATCAAAGAAGGTAAACGTTCATGGGATATTTCTGTGATTCTGGGTGTGAGTCAAAGGACCGTTGATTTTCATATTAGTAACATAAAAAGGAAGTTAGGGGTTTTTAGTCGACCCCAAGCTGTTGCTGTTGGCTTGCAGCTTGGTTTAATAAAATTTTAAGAGCGGATGAGATTTATTTTTATATGGAGAATAAAAAGGGGCATCCATGACAAGTATTGCCAAGGGGAAATGGAGACAAAATACGGGAAGTGTCCCTATTAAATTTATTGATTAACTGATTTGGTGCGTGATGGAGAAGCTATTGCTGAGAGAACGAGTCGCCGCCGAGGGCTTTAGACAGGGTGATGTGGTTGATTATTTGGTTGTAGCGGTTCTGGATCAGGGCAATCTCGGCCTGCCTTCGGTTTTCCTGGGCATCGAGCCATGTCTTTAAAGGGACACTGCCGACCCGGTAGCGGATGCGGTAAAGCTCTCCTGCGCTGTCTGCCGAGGCGAGCGCCAACTCTAGCTGCTCGGCCTGGGCCTGATAGTGCATCCTTGCCGAGAGGCTGTTTTCCACATCGGCCATGGCGGTGTACAGGGTCTGTCTGAATCTGACTATAGCCTCTTCGTACTCGGTTTCAGAAATCTTGATATTACGCTGCATATCCTGCCATTCAAGAAAGGGTAGAGCCAGCTGCACCCCCAGGGTGGCAAGGGGATTATTTAATAAATCCCTAAGGGCGGTGCTGGAGTAACCGAGATTGCCGGTAAGACTAAAAGTAGGATAATAGCTGACCCGCGTGGCGTCGGTTGTTGCCAGGGCCGAGCGCAGGCGGAATTCGGCTGCCCGCAGGTCCGGTCTTCTTGCCAGGAGTGTCGCCGGCAAGCCGGCATCGACCTGCGGAATAGTGACTGCGGAAAGATCCTGTGGCTCCTGGGACAGCATACTCCTGGGCGGACCGTTAAAGAGGATGGCCAGG
>JAHJLI010000279.1 GCA_018821785.1 Pseudomonadota bacterium | reverse complement strand
TCCGCCGCCCGGGCTCTGGCGAGCATCTTTCTCGGCCGGAGGCTCGTCAGGATGGTCTGGACATGGGTGTTGCGCAAGATTGTCGGAGGAGAGAAGGTCGTGTCCATGGCTTGTTATATAAGGTAGTGGTTGGGGGAGCAAGCAAAGTTCAGGTGACTCTTATACCAGGATATTGTCCTTTCCGCACGACGAGAAACCTTAACTACGGCGGCAATCGGGGAGTGGGGTGACTGCTTCTTGTTGAATTGACTTCCTGTGGCTTGGCCTTAAATTCAATGAGCGTTGGTTAGAGAGGATATCTCTTGGACGAATTATCATTTCACTTTTTGCAGCAGGGGCCATTATGAGTGCGACAACATATATTCTCGCCGGCTGGCTGATAGACGGCAGCGGCGGTCCGGTTCAGGACAAGGTGTTGCTCAAGATCGTTGACGGCAGGTTTGCCGGGATTGATAAATTTGTTCCGGGTGACGGGCTCGATCTCGACCAGGTCATAGATTTTTCGCACTGCACCATTCTGCCACCCCTGGTTGACAGCCATGTCCATCTGTTCATGTCAGGGACAACAAGCAGACCGGCGCGTGAGCACCAGCTGGTAGCCGACTATGACCAGTTGCGTCCGGTTATCTCACAGCATCTTCATTACCTGTTTTCTCACGGGGTACTCGCCGTACGCGATGGCGGTGATAAGGGCGGTTACGCCCTCGCCTTTAGGCAGACGAAAGAAATGCATCCGGAGGTGATCCTCAAGGCAGTTGGCCGCGGCTGGCACCTTCAAGGTCGATACGGCGGGCTGATCGGCAGATGCCCAGGCCAGGGCGAGAGTCTTGTTGCCGCCTGTGGTCGGGAGGACCAGGCGATTGATCAGGTGAAGGTGGTTAATTCAGGTTTTAACAGTATTAAGGTCTTTGGTCTGGAGACCGAGCCGCAGTTCTCAACGGCGGAACTTACCGAAGTAGTCGTGGCTGCGGCAAAAACTGGAAAAAAGGTGATGGTGCATGCAAATGGCCGCGAGCCGGTGCGGCGGGCGATTCTCGCCGGTTGTCACTCGATTGAGCATGGTTTTTTCATGGGCCGGGAAAACCTCGAATTGATGGCGGAGAAGGATACTTTCTGGGTGCCGACCGTTTTTACCATGAAAGCATTTGCCGCAAACTTCGCGCATGTCGGATCCCATGCCGACCTCCAGGTAATCGAAAAAAATCTGCAGCATCAGCTCGGTCAGCTGACTCTGGCCAGGCAACTCGGAGTGAACGTTGCTCTCGGAACCGACGCCGGCAGCCTCGGGGTGCTGCACGGAGAGTCGATGGTCGAGGAAATGAAGCTGTTCCAGAAGGCGGGGTATAGTCTCGCTGAGACGATCCGTTGTGCCACCAGTAACGGCGCTCGATTGCTTGGCCTCGACGATTTTGGTCTGCTTGTCAAAGGCAAGGCGGCGACCTTCCTGGTTGCCAGGGGGGCTCCGTCGCAACTGCCGCGCAAACTTTCCTACCTTGAGAGTATCTATCTCAACGGTCAACCGAGTGCCTTGTATCGCAAGAATCCTGTCAAAAACATTACCACCCAAGGTTGAGTCCCATTGCCGGTTTCACTACAGAAGGGTAGGGTCCTGCAGTGACTGCCACGGATCTTCGGCCATGATACTTTAACAAAACTCGTTCGCCCCCCTTTTTCCGCCGGTTGTGTCCTCCTCTGGCCGTTCCCCTTTGTTGTCGTGCATGGTCGACAGCCTTCCCCTTAGCACATTGCATTAAAGGAATAAGACTACATAAATGTTATATTTAATATAGCAATATTACAAATATGTTAATCGAATATCTTTGTATTTTCCCATAATTTCGAAAATAATAATTGTAACTGTCTAATATATTAAATTAAAAAATATTATCTTCGAACGTGGCATCTCTTTTGCTTTAATCATGGCAAAGAAGCACGAGTCGAAAATTCATTTTTCAGAATATGTAAGCCGACACAACAAGGAGGGTCGGAAAATGAAACAGCAAAACCATTTTCAAAGAGATTTGCCCAGAGGTTTGCCGAGTTGTTCCGGTTCGGCAATGAGGTCCTTCCGAGAGGTAGGTAGTTTGGTTGATCAACTTACCAATGGGGCGGCGAATAATTAACCAGAATGATGACAGCCTGCACTCCTGCAAGCTGTTTGATTGGAGGAAAAAACAATGAAATTTGTAACAGCAATAATAAAGCCATACAAACTGAACGATGTGCGGGAAGCCCTCACCGCTGTCGGTGTCAATGGCGTGACGGTGACCGAAGTCAAAGGGTTTGGCCGTCAGAAAGGCCATACCGAGATCTATCGCGGGGCCGAATATGTGGTTGAGTTTTTACCGAAACTAAAAGTTGAAGCCGCCATTCCCGACGAGCTGCTCGACAAAACCATCGAGGCAATAAAAAAGGCGGCACATACGGGACAGATTGGCGATGGCAAAATCTTCGTCTTCGACCTTGAACAAATAATGCGAATTCGGACCGGAGAAACCGGGCCTGAAGCTATCTGATACCAGAGGGAGTGTTCTCATGAAAAAGTTACCTATCTTTCTTTTTGCCCTGTTTTTCTTGCTGCTTGTCGATACTTTTGCCGGTACCGCCTTTGCAGCCGATGCCCCGGTTCCCAATAAAGGCGATACCGCCTGGATGATCATGGCTACCGTTTTGGTATCGATGATGACAATTCCGGGTTTGGCCCTGTTCTATGGCGGTTTGGTGCGCACTAAAAACATGCTTTCCGTGCTCATGCAGGTGTTT
>JAHJLI010000027.1 GCA_018821785.1 Pseudomonadota bacterium | reverse complement strand
TGAGGAACCTTTTTGAATATCACGGAAATCCGGGTAAGTTTCTCCCCGAGCCTTTTCCCAGCCTGCAGATAGAACGGAACATCTTTCCATCGCCAGTTATCTACAAAAAGCTTCATGGCGAAATATGTCTCCGTACACGATGTTGCAGAAACACCCTGTTCTTCCCTATAAGCTAAGAGTTTTTTGCCGGCCACTTCCCCTGCCCCGTATTGTCCTCTGATCAGCTGCGCTCCCAGATTTTCCAGGTCAAATGACCGTATCGACTTCATGAATTTGGCCTTTTCATCCCGCACACTGTTAGCGGAATAATCGACCGGCGGCTCCATACCCACCAATGCAGCTAACTGCAGCATGTGGTTCTGAAACATATCCCGCAACAGACCTGCCTGTTCAAAATATCCAGCCCGGTGTTCAACCCCGAGTTGCTCGGCGACGGTGATCTGCACATGGTCAATATGTTGGCGATTCCAGGCAGGCTCGAAGATCAGATTTGCAAATCTGAACATGAGAATATTCTGAACGGTTTCTTTGCCGAGATAATGGTCGATTCGATAGATTTGCTCGTCGGCAAGATGATTCAGCAGGTCTGTATTGAGCTTTACAGCGCTTTCCAGGTCTTGACCGAAGGGTTTTTCAACTATCACCCGGTGAAAAGGTTTTCTATTCTGGTGTCTTTTAACCAGTCCGTTTTTCCCCAGGAAGGAAATTATGGTTGCATAAAGCGCAGGTGGAGTCGCAATGTGAAAGACAAGATTACCGTCTGTTTCAAATCTTTTACCAAGCGCTTCTATTTTTTTATGCAACTTAATATAACCTTCATCCTGGTCATAACTCCCGGCTACATAGAAACACCTCATGATAAAACTTTCTATTTCGGATTCTGCAATATATCCATCTTTAAACGCCTGCCGGATCGAATCCTTTGCTTTTAGCCTGAATTCGTTATCGTCCATGGGAGAACGGGCAAATCCAACAACAAAAAACTTCTCTGGGACCTTTTTTTCCCTGAACAGAGAAAAAACAGCTGGGAGTAACTTTCGCTGGGTAAGATCGCCGGAAGCGCCAAAGATTACATAAGCGCAAGGCACTCCTAAGACAACTTCGCAAGGTTCAGTATTGATCGTTCCGGATATTGAATCCAATTTTATTTTCATTCCACTCCTCCATCATCGACGATCACGGGAACGAGCTTTCTCCTCTTTTTACAAATTCCAATTATAATCATCTTCCGGACCATTGCTGGAAAGTGGTCTTGTTTCTTTCTTCTTTCTCATGGTGTGTCGCAGTGAATGAAGTCTTCTTTTACATGGAGGTTGCGTATGTCTGATGTTGCGAGAGTGTCGGCCATTGAAATACGAAACCGGATACAGGCGGGAGATGCCTTGTTAGTCTGTGCTTATAACAGTGATGATAAATTTGCGTCTTTTCATCTGGAGGGGGCGGTCAGTTTTTCTGAGTTTCAGCGCATGGCCCCGACCCTTGCCAAAAACAAGGAGCTGGTCTTTTACTGTGCCTGACCGAATGAAGGCAGTGCCGCAGGTCTTGCGGACAAGTACGGCAAAGAGGGTTTCACTCACGCCAAGGCTCTTAAAGATGGTCCTGCCGGCTGGAAGGCCGCCGGTTTTCCTGTTCTGTAGTCTTTTGTCTTTTCGGACCAGGCCTTGAGGCCTGAAGTGCAGTAGAGTTTTCTTGGTCCCCTGGTTCTGGTCCGCCCCCCGTTAGCCTTTGCCACTGCCGAAGGCGGAAAATTATTCTTTAAATTCGTTGAGCAATGAGTGTAGTATGTGCATGCGAGGTTCCTCTGGTTGTTTGTTTTTGAATAATACAACATACCGTGATTGAGCCTCAACATAACTATTAACATACTGTTTTAAATAAATATAACTTGTTCATAAGAAAAACCCGTATATTTTTTATACAATGATATCAATATGTTATGTGACACAATTCTAAATTATCAAGTTACTGACATTATTATACATTGCATCTCTTTGCGCCTGTCGACCTTGCCGGTCCTGCCGACCTCGCCGGTTTCACCATTGCCTGTTTTAACAATCAAAAACTTCAGATGAATATTTTCAGCGAACGAAATTTTGCCAAAATCACCTTTTTCTACGCAGTTATTCTGGTTACTGTTCTAACTCTTTCGACTGGCGCACTCTTTATTGTCAATAAATTCGACACGCTGAAACGTGATATCGTCGATCTGGAGCAGCGTTTTATCACCGAACAGAAGGAACAAGTGAAGACTGATGTCCTCACCCTTGAAGCCCATATCGCTTCACGCCATGCCGCCAACGAACGACTCCTTGAACAGCGCCTAAAGGGACGGGTCGAAGAGGCACTGATGACCGCCAAGAACGTCCATAGCACCATGATTGAGAGGCTTGGCGAGAAAGCAGTTGCAGAGGTCATCCGCGAGGCAATCCGACCGATCCGCTTTAACGATAAACAAGGATATTTCTTTATTTTTAATCTCAAAGGCGATGTGATTCTTTATCCTGCCAATACCTCTCTTGAAGGCACTAATTTTTTCACCAATAATGTTGATGGAGGACCTGAGGTAATTAGCAATCTCATAAAAGTTGCCCTTGATGGAGGACGTGGATTTTATCGCTATAACTGGCCGAAACCAGGTGATGGGACTGGGAACCGCTCTGCCAAACTCTCCTACGTGACCCTTTTTAAACCGCTTGGCTGGGTGATTGGTACAGGTGAATATATCGACAATCTCGATTCCCTTAACCAGAAAACCATCATTCGCGAACTCCAGGACAGCCTCCGAGGAGATGTGACTGATTATTTTTTCTTTTACGAACTTCACAATATCAATGGTGGCCAAAACTTTGCCACTATGCTCATCAACAACAATCGTCCAGACCTGGTCGGGAAAAAAATATCTGATGACTATGTCGATGCTGTTGGAAATCAGTTCAGGAAAGAATTTCTGCAAGGTATCCGGGAGAATGATGAGGCATTTGTGATCTATTGGTATAAAAAACCGGACGGAGCGGGCACAGGGCGCAAGCTTTCTTATTTTAAGCTCTACAAAGATTGGAATTGGGTTATTGCCAAGGGTGTGTATTTCGACCGACTGGATACGATCATCGCTGCGAAAAAAGAAGAGCTCAGTATAAAAGTAAAAAAAGATATACTTTCACTCGGTTTGATTTTTCTGGCCGGAGTGGCGATCTCACTGATTGCTGCCTTTTATTTTTCCAGCGCACTGCAAAAAATTCTCGACCAGTATCGGCGAACCCAGGAAGAACACCTGGCAAAGCTTGAGACACTCAATAGCGCTCTCGAAAAGCAAAGCAATACAGATTCGTTAACCCAGATACCCAACCGCAGCTTTTTTAATCAAAACCTGCAGCGAGCGATCGCTGAGGCAAAAAGATATAACACTCCGTTACATTTGATAATTTTTGACATAGACAGATTTAAGACAATCAATGACTCCTTTGGCCACCTGGCCGGGGACAGTGTCCTGAAGGAACTGGCAAGTCTGGTTGCCGGCAACATTCGTCAGTCCGATATTTTTGCCCGGTGGGGAGGAGAAGAATTCACCATTCTTGCACCGAATATTGATCGTGAACAGGCAGTCCTGTTTCTAGAGAAACTAAGAGTGCTCATCGAAAAGCATCAGTTCTCCTTCAACCGCAAAATCACCTGCAGCTTTGGCTGTTCCATGCATACGCCTGCGGAAGCCAGTGAAGACTTGATGCGACGGGCTGATGAAGCCCTCTATCAAGCCAAAAACAGTGGCAGAAACCGGTGTGTGTTAAGGTGACAGGCGATAGTCATGCCTGCACATCAAAGAAAGGCTTCGCATGTTATTAAAGGTTTCAGATCCTTGGTGAGTCCGTGCCCCCCTCCCTCCCCATCTGGCTAAGAAAAAGGTACTTTACATTTAAAATCAGATAGCCGAGAATCAGATTAGAGATAACACTCTTGAGAGATCGCCTGGCTTTAAGACATGCTTCTGGAACAGTACTTTTCACATAAAAGGATTCTGCTGAAATAAATATATAAGGCTTGAGGAGGGTCGGGATGAAAGTTGAGCAAACTGTCTGGACGCAGGAAAAAGGTTGGGAAAAACTTTCCTCTGGAGATATTAAGGAAGAGTTTCAGCTTGTTGTGATTTTCGGTGCGTCCGGCCAATTGAAAAATGTGCAGCTCATGGAGACTATTTCCGAAAGATACCGCAATGCCCTGATCATAGGTTGTTCAACAGCAGGAGAAATTTGTGGAGGAAGGGTCCTGGATGGTTCCTTAGTCGTTGTCGCCGTTCATTTTGAAAAAACCATGATAAAAAGCTCAAGTGCCGAAATTACCGACAATAAGAAAAGTTACCAGGTAGGTGAAAAACTAGCAGAAGCCCTGATAGCCGATGACCTCATTCATATGTTTGTCCTGTCCGATGGTCTGGCCGTCAATGGTACCGATCTGGTCCGGGGGCTGGTCAGCAGACTGCCGAATCATATCAAGATAACCGGAGGACTGGCCGGAGATGGTGATCGTTTTCAGGAGACATATATCGTCTCAGATGGGGCTGTTCAGAGAAACAAGGTGGTTGCCGTCGGCTTCTATGGCCATGATCTGAAGGTTGGGTACGGATCTCTTGGCGGTTGGGATCCTTTCGGACCGGAGAGGGTTATCACCCGCTCGCGGGGAAATGAACTCTTTGAGATGGACGGATGCTCAGCTCTGGAACTCTACGAGAAATATCTTGGAAAACATGCAGAAGGGCTCCCGGCGACAGGATTGCTTTTCCCGCTCAGCATTCGGACCAAGGACAATGATTATGGTGTTGTCCGAACCATCTTATCCGTTGACCGGAAAAAGAAGAGCTTGACCTTTGCCGGTGACGTTCCCGAAGGGGCTTATGCGCGTCTGATGAAGGCGAACTTTGACCGTCTGATCGATGGGGCGGAAGGGGCCGCCCGTCTCAGCCATGTCGCAATCGGTTCAAAGACTCCTGATCTGGCGATAATGATAAGCTGTGTTGGTCGGAAAATGATCCTGAAGCAGCGGATAGAGGAAGAGGTCGAGAGCGCTCTTGAGGTCCTCGGCAAAGATGCTGTTGTAACAGGGTTTTACTCCTATGGGGAACTGGCGCCATCGGCCAAGGCCTTGAATTGTGAACTGCATAACCAGACTATGACAATCACCACTTTTCACGAAGTGATCTGATGCACAACCTACTGAAACGGCAACTGAAGAAGTGCCTTGGAGAGAGCTTCTCTCTATCGGAGGAGATGAAGATTTTCATCAACTCCATCAATGAGGCATATAACCAGTTTGACGAAGACCGGGCAATGCTGGAGCGCTCGTTGGAGCTTAGTTCCCAAGAGCTACTGCAGACGAATTCCGAGATGAGGGCAACCTTACAGGCCTTTCCTGATCTATTTTTCAGCGTCGACCATAAGGGGGTCATCAGTGGCATCAAGGTCGGCAGCAATGTAAATGTCTTTCATCATCCTTCAGTTTACCTCGGCAAAAGAATACAGGATATCCCGTCAAGGGAAATTGCACATAAATTTTCCGAGGCCCTTTCTCAGGTTGTGACAACCAGAGAGCAGGTACGAATCGAATATAGACTAAGCCTAACGATAAGCCCAGAGAGGGAGAGGGAGGATCAATTTTATGAGGCCCGTCTCCTGCCTATAACCGACGACCAGATCTTCATTATCATCAGAAACATCACGGAATCGAAACAAGCTCAGTTAGCCCTCCTCGAAGAAAAAGAACGTCTGGCAGTAACCCTCAGATCAATTGTCGATGGGGTAGTGACAACCGACACCGATGGCCGGATAATTATTATGAACAAGGCCATGGAAACAATGACCGACTGGAAACAGAGTGAGGCTTGCAACCACCATTGCACCGAGGTTGTGACCCTGATTGACAATCATAACAATGCACCGCTGAAAGGGGTTGTTGAACAGTCCTTCGGGAGAAAAACCGTCGTCAATGTGGCGAAGAATCTGACCCTGATTAGCCGTTCGGGCAGAAAGGCCACCGTGACAATAAGTGTAGCGCCCATTACCGACCAGAACGACAGGTTGATCGGGGCGATTCTTGTTGTCCGTGATATAGCTGAAAAACTGAAACTGGAAGCGGAGCTAATGAAGTCCGAGAGAATGGAATCCATTGGTATCCTGGCCGGTGGTATCGCCCACGATTTCAACAATGTCCTCGGAGCGATTCTCGGCAATATTTCTCTTGCCAAGATGTATCTCGGTACCAACGAGAAGAGTAGAAATCTCATCGAACGTGCCGAAAAAGCGTCCAACAGAGCGAAGGAATTAACACTGCAACTCCTTACCTTCTCTAAGGGTGGGGCACCGATTAAAGAAACTGCTTATCTACCGGAGATGCTTAAGGAAACGGTTCTTTTTATGCTCAGCGGTTCAAAGGTCAAATGTGAATTTGTAATCCAGAGTAATCTCTGGCTGGTAGACATCGATAAAGGCCAGATATGCCAGGTTATCAATAACCTGGTTATCAATGCGGTCCAGGCTATGCCGAATGGCGGTCTGTTGAAGATCTCCGCGGAAAATTGGGTCAAGGAAGCCAACAACCACAGCGGTTTCCGCAGACAATTTGTGCGCATCAATATCGAAGATAACGGCGAAGGCATCGAAAATGAAAAGATCCTCCACATCTTCGAACCATATTTCACAACCAAAAAAAATGGCAGTGGCCTTGGACTTGCGACCAGTTACTCCATCATTAAAAATCACGGTGGACTGATTACGGCGGAATCGGAGCCTGGAATCGGGACGACTTTCACCCTTTTGCTCCCCGTTTCGAAGGAGAATGTGGTTGAAATATCCACCAGCGAAGACCATGATCTGCGGGGAGAAGGACGGATTCTGGTCATGGATGACGATGCGACAATCCTGGAAGTGATGCATGGTTACCTTGAATTCCTTGGTTATGAAAGCGTCTGTGTTAATAACGGCGATGCCGCCATCAATGCATACATCACCGCAATGAAGAGCGGCCAGCCTTTCCAGGCCGTGGTCATGGATCTAACGGTCCCTGGTGAGAAGGGGGGGAAAGAGGTGATGAAAAAACTCCTTAAGATTGACAAGGCTATCAAAGCTATTGTCTCTTCCGGCTATTCCCAGGACAGTGTCATGTCCGACTTCAGACAATACGGATTCAAGGGCGTCCTCTTGAAACCATACAGTGTCGAAAATTTTTCTCGTATCCTCCGTGAAGTGATCAAGGGTTGACGCAGGCTGGATCGCCCGACAGGTTGGTCCTTTCCGAAAAACCGAACCCACTCTCAATCTTCTCACCACGCGTCCTGATTTCTGCGAATTTTGGGATTACAGGATGTGCCATAGACAAGAATACTTTGGTTATGGCATAATTGATGAGTCTGAAGGGTCAATTCTCTGCACTTCTTTAACCAATATTATGGTCAAACGGATCCCCAAAACACGAGGTTGAATATGAAACTATCTATAATAGTAACTGGATATAACGCAGAAGGGGCCTTCCATTATATCAAGGAACAAGAGAAGGAGAAAATCGAACAAATCACCAATATCAATCACTATTTACTGGTTGGCGATTACAAAGATTTTCCAATAAATATCGGTGAGCTATGGATTGACTGTGATGTTTTAGGCATGGAATGGGATGGCTACAATACCCTTGATTCTGTTGAGATAAATGGTGTCAAGATTGAAAGTGTGGATTTTTCAAGAGTGAAAATTATCGAATATCCGCCATTACCCCAAACACAATATGTATATAGAAATACCTCCAATCTGGATCCTAATGATACCATTAAGTATCCTTATGTGTTTCGCATAATTGGGCGAGAAAAAGGCAGTAATATGTATTTTGCCAATATTGACGACAATTCTTTTTATCCTTCCAAACTCTCTGTCTGTCTGAGAAGATTTTCCAATTATTACGATGGGATCATACTTTTAGCCATGTCTTATGATGGAGAAGATATGGAATTGCAATGCGAAGACCCTACCAACAAAGAGCTGTCTGTTGATATTATCAAGAGTGAAAAGTTTGGGGATTAGGGAGAAAGCTCATGGATTTGAATGACTTCCTGCCCTTTAAGCATCTTTGCCTCATCGACAATACGTCGGTGGTGGGTAAAAAGAATCACCTGATTTTTCTCACCCAGCTCGGCGAGAATTTGCAGAGTTGCCCGGGAACGGACATCGTCGAAGTTAATGAGAATATCATCGATGATAAAGGGCATCGGCTCGTCGGTCTGCAGCCGCCACGAAAGAGTTGCCAGACGAAGGGCAAGAAACATCTGGTCGCGAGTGCCGGAACTCATTTTTTCAACAGTCAGGCGAGTGCCATTTTCCCGCACACCAACCAGAACCGGTTGCCCGGCGTCATCGACATCGGTTCGTAATCCGGCAAAGGAGTCAAGTGTCAATTTCTGAAAATAGCCTGCGGCGATCTTTAAAACCGGGTCCTGGTGTTCCTCCCGGTAGCGATCGACTGCCTGCTGTAACACCCTCGCCGCAAGTTTCACAAGAGCATACCTGCCGGCCAGCCGCCGGATCAATGCCAGCTCCTGCTCCATCACCTCGGTGAGCTCGGCTGCCCGAGCCCCGCCGTCCATGGCCGCGAGCCTGATGTTTTCTTCGCCAACCTGCTGGGAAAGCCGGTTGATCTCGGGATTCAACCTTTCCTTGGTGTCCCGAAGAAGCGTTTCAATGAGGACCGGCACTTCATCAATATTCACCTCCGCCGCCTGGGCCGCAAGCGCGGCAAGTGGCACCCCACCACCAATCTTGGCGAGGTTTTCCTCATGATCAACAATTTTCTGCCGCAGATGCTGATATTCAATGAAGCGGTCAATTATTGCCGGTAAATCCGCTGGGCTGGCACAATTTGCAAGACGCAGGAGTTCCGTCATCTGCTCATTGGCAAATTGAAAAATGCTTTCACTCGCCTGGATCTCTTCCTGCAAGGTGCCCATATTTATAGTAAGCTCATCATAGAGAGCACCATCTTTCTGCGCCTGTCCAAGTAAAACCCGCAGTTGCAAAATTGCCTGATCAAGTGGCAAGGCCGATATTTCCG
>JAHJLI010000026.1 GCA_018821785.1 Pseudomonadota bacterium | reverse complement strand
GACCTGCGACAAAAAAACCATGAATTACGCAACCTGCTTGTTCCTCCCCGAACCCAACTCCTTAGACAATTCAATGGGCTGCAGGAAGGAGTAAAATTTCTTGTCGACCTCCGGGCAGAACTCTTACCACTTACCACTACCAACCCGGCACTCAAGTCTCTCGATCAGGATATCCTCGGCCTGCTGTGTTCCTGGTTTGATGTCGGTTTTCTCGATCTGCAGCGCATCACTTGGGAAACTGCCGCGACAATTCTCGAAAAACTCATTAAATATGAGGCAGTTCATGCCATTAAATCCTGGCAGGATTTAAAGAACCGACTGCGGGAGGATAGACGCTGCTTCGCCTATTTTCATCCGCGCATGCCGCAAGAACCGCTTATATTTGTCGAGGTCGCCCTGGTCAATGGAATAGCCGCAAACATTCACGACTTGCTTGAAGAAAACAATAAAACACTGCCACCGCACGAGGCTGATTGTGCAATATTTTACTCCATTTCCAATTGTCAAGCAGGCCTTGCCGGAGTTGGCTTCGGTAATTTCCTGATTAAAAATGTGGTCAAAGATCTGAGTGCCAAACTCCCTAACCTTAAAACTTTTTCCACGCTCTCCCCTATCCCCGGATTCCTTCCCTACCTCCATAAAAATCCTGAGGATGCTGCCTTCTTAGAGAAAGAGCTGAAAACCATCAAGGAGATGGCCGGAGAAACCGATGCAAACGAATTTTTCTTTGCAGCCATCAACAATATAAAAGAATGGCTGACAGAAGAAAATTCATCCCCTTTACAACCAATCCTTCTCCGGCTTTGCGCCAAGTATCTTCTTACAGCCAAAAAAGGTCGCCAGGCTTTTGACAGGGTAAGCCACTTCCATCTATCCAACGGCGCCAAAATTGAGCGGATCAATTGGGCAGCAGACCTCTCCGAAAAAGGTGTGAAACAATCAGCAGGAATGATGGTTAATTATATTTACCAACTTTCGCACATCGAGAAAAACCATGAAAACTATACAGGAAGTGGCGAAATTGCAGTCTCGTCGGCGGTGAACAAAATGGCTCGATTGTGACTTCTAGGTGGGATTGAGCCGCCCAAGGCAGCTCAATCCCACCACAATGGCCTCGGCCATGCCACCGATCTAAAGGGATTACTCGCGTTTTTGCGGTAGTTGCTCAAGATACCATTTCATCGGATCTATCAATTCAAAGCCATTTGCAATCAGTTTCTTCTTCACATTTATGACGTTGTTGGTGAGAAGATAGGGGAAAATCGCCCGTTTTTCTTTGTCCCAAACCCTGGCAACCAGCACACTGCCTAAAGAAATCTTTTCTTCTGTAATTATATCAACTATTTTCTTCATCTGACCGGTCTTTTCTTTGACAATAATGCACAAAAGACATCCCGGCTCATCAATATTCAAGACACTGACAAAGGCCTTTAGCAGGTCGCGGACTGAAAGAATACCTTTCAGATAGCCTTCCTGGTCGATTACCGGCAAAGCCCCAACCTTCTTTTTCTGCATCATCAACAGGCTGTCCTGGATGGTATAGTATGCATAAATAGACGTGGGATTTTTGGTCATGATATCTCCAACAGGGAAATTCATGATCTTCCCCAGAGTGATATCGTAATCCGCCTTCTTTAAAAGGGTGGAAGGCATGGCGTCGCGGACATCACGATCGGTGACAATGCCGATGAGTTTGCCCACACCATCAATAATGGGTAAATGGCGGATACCCTTTTCAGTCATTATTTTTCTAGCCTCGAATATCGTCATGTCCGGACCAGCCGTAATCAGGTCTTTCGACATTCTCTCACTTACAAACATAAAACCTCCACAAATTCTTATTATTTTTAAACCTTGCAGGATAATGGCCTGATCTTAGAAGTGTTACTTGAGATCCGCCAGAAACCTGATATGATTCTCCACTAAAAGAGGCAGGATATCAAGATTATAGCCACCCTCAAGGACGGAAACCACTCGACCTCCGGAACAACGGTTGACCAGATTCATTATTACCTCGGAAATAAAATCGTACCCTTCGGTAGAAAGATTGGTCCCGGACATCATGTCGCTTTCATGGGCATCAAAACCTGCCGAGAGTAATATGAATTCCGGGTTGAATTTTTTAAAGGCGGGAACCAAATCCTGCATAATCAACTTCTTGTACTCATCATCCCCTCTGCCGGGGAGAATAGGAGAATTAGCTGTATACCCCTCTCCCTCACCGACTCCCACTTCAAATTCCCGGCCGGTGCCGGGGTAAGCGAACGAGGGGTGTTCATGAATTGAATAATAAAATACCGATGGATCAAGATCAAAAATGTGTTGTGTGCCATTGCCGTGATGGACATCGAAATCAATTATTCCCACCTTGCCGACACCATGTTTCTTTTGCAGGTACCTCGCCCCGATAGCCACATTGTTGAAATAGCAAAACCCCATGGGTTTATCCACTTCTGCATGATGCCCAGGAGGCCGCACCGCACAAAACGCATTGTCCACTTCGCCCTTCATAACCGCGTCGATCGCCTTCAAGACGCCTCCGACGGCAAGAAACGCCGTCTCAAAACTTTCTCTGCAAATGGCGTTGTCGGGGTGCTCAAATTCGTTTAATCCGGAAAGACAGGCATCATCGAACCGCATTATATAGCGGATATTATGGACAGCCTCTATCCAACGTTGATCAGCCCTTTCAGCCTCAATACGCGTCAATTGTGTGAGCATCCCGGAATTGGTCAGCCAGGTGTAGATTGCCTTCAATCGTTCAGGCGTTTCGGGATGATATCCTCCCGTATCGTGTAGCAAATATCTTTCATCATAAACAAATCCAGTTCTTTTCATAAGATTTTCCTGTTTTTCGATTACCATCTTATTGAGATCGACATGCCCCGCCGTTGTTAGCTGAGTTTCTCGTTACGCAACTGTCCACATATCTTCGACGTTCACTGAAGTTGATGATTTTGATTCATCTAAGGCTATATTCTGACAAGTACCCGCCCTTTCTGCCCTCCTCGAAGAATCAGGTCGATCTCTCCACCCAGATCAGCCAGACAGACCTCACGACAAAGGTCGGTCAGCTGCACTATTCTCCATTGTGTTGCCAGTTTTTGCCATATCTTTTTTCTGAAATCCATTGGACAATTTTGCGAATCTATCCCAACCAGCGACACACCTCGCAAGATAAATGGGAATACATTCAAGGGTAATTCCGGGGAGGCAACATTGCCGCAACAGGTGACTACCCCTTGAAGGTTCGTCGATTTGACTGCAGATACCAGGATCTCCCCTCCAACTGTATCGACTACTCCGGCCCATATCCCTTTCAACAAAGGTTTACCGCTTCCTTCGCAGGCTTCGTCACGCGAAAGTATCCTTGATGCGCCAAGCCGGGAAAGAAACTCAGCAGCCTCAGGTTTACCACTGACGGCAACAACAGAATAACCGAGTCCGCTGAGGATTGCCACGGCCATGCACCCCACACCGCCGGTCGCACCTGTCACCAGGATCTCCCCTTTTTCAGGAGAGATATTCTCGGTTAAGGCGGCAACGGACATCCCGGCGGTAAAGCCTGCCGTGCCGAAGATCATGCTCTCTCTCAGATCAAGACCGGCAGGTAACGGCACCACCCAGGCAGCAGGGACCCTGATGTACTCAGCGAAACCACCGGAGGTATTCATGCCCAGATCATAGCTGGTGACGATAACTTCGTCACCAGCCCGAAAGAGCTCACTGCTACTCTTCTCAACCACACCGGCCGCATCGACTCCCGGTGTATGGGGATACTTCCTGGTCACACCACGGTTACCGCTTGCCGACAGTGCATCTTTATAATTCAGAGAGGACCAGAGAACCTTAACCAGTACCTCGCCTTCAGGTAAATCCGCAAACGACTTTTCAAGAATTTTTCGAGAAAAATGTTTTTCGCCGCTTTCTTCAACAACCATTGCTCTAAAGGTTTTTTTGGGCATTGCAGGCCTCAGTCCTTGTTTTGAAAATTTGAAAAGTAATCTCCATTACCAATGAGGCTCACCTTCTCCCCTGCCACTCTTCACATCAGCGAAAACCTGGGATAAAGACGTCGGCCAGGTTTCCTTTACCTTGTGGACACCATCCAGACGACAGGCTCTGACAAAGGGGTGGTTATAAAAGGTGAACCAGCTGTTTTTCTCTGAATATTCAGAAAAATATTCAATTTTCCTATTTATCATTTCCAGAGAAGAATTGTCATAAGCCATCACCCACAAGGGATTAGCATGAAAATGTCTCGGGTAAAGATCTCCCAAATGCACTGCAGTCATGTCCCCCGAGCAAATTTCTAGCAACTAATGCCCCCGAGTGTGTCCTCCTGAGAAACGTACTTTTATACCCGGACAAGTTTCTTCATCAACATCGATTACTTCAAGGTTGGAACCACACAATAAAGAAAAATCTTCTGCAAGATAAACGGATTTTGCGCGAGGATCATGATCTGTTATGTCATCCCACTCCTTTTTTTGCAGGAAATGAGTGGCATTTGGGCAGGTCAATTCGATCCGACCAATGTCTGTCAGCCTGGCTACCCCTCCGGCATGATTAAAATCCCCGTGCGTAAAAACGACATGAGTAACCTCTTCTCGCGCGATACCAAATGATGTCAATCCGCCTGGAAGATCCCAAGGAGTGGTCACCGTGAAGATGGATTTCTGGTTGACAGTGAGTTTATTTCCAAGTCCGGTATCTACCAGGACAATATTGTGGGGGTCGTTGCACATGAGGATGGTGTTTTCCGCATCCGCTGGGCAACGCTGAGCCCACAAGACCTTGGAGACAGGCCCAAACATCGTTCCACCGTCAAGACCCATGTTTACGCCTTTCAACCAATCGTTTCCTACATCACCTATGTTCAACGGTTTTTCACCGAGCATATCAGTACCCTTTTCTTCATTGATATGGAAAACGAAAAACCTGTCCTATCATTGACGGACACCCCGAAGCGGAGACTCCAGCCTAGCATTTTTTCGATAAAACTTTCAATCTATTTTCCAGCTGTTCTGTACCTAACCCATTTTCTTGCCCGAATCATAGCTGGGTTGAGGAGGCCGGAGATACAATTTTTCGACACTAAATCATAAATATTTTTTATTGACAAAGCCCAGGGTTTTAAAGTAACAATGTTACTAATGATTCAATTGTCAAAATATACTTACTATTTAATATTTATAATATCTATATGTTAATCAAACGAAACGTTTTTCCGAGTCGCTCTCATACGCTTCAATGTTACTCAGCGAGAAATAATTGTCTCGTCAGATTTATTCTTTTTTGAATTTTTTTGTACCGGTGAGTACAAATAAAATAAACACAGAGCTTACTTTTCAACAACAATGTTAGACGAACTCAACCCAGAAGTGCAAAAAAGACTCGAATCGGCAGTCATGGAGATTTTCTCTACCGCCGATTTCCATAAAGCCAGTATACGCGATGTCTCCGACCTCGCAGGAGTAAGTTTTTCTACTATTTACAAACACTTTGGAAGCAAAGAACACCTTCTGTTTGCCTATGTGAACATCTGGATGAGTAAGCTTACCGATAGAATCGAAGACCACCTCAACGGCATTGAGGATCTCAAGGAAAAGCTCAGAAAAGTATTCTGGCTGCACCTCGATTATTACGAACGCCATGAAGGACTCGGACGCATTCTCTTTATGAGCCTGCCAATGAAAACCTGGATGTCCGACGACTCTTTCAATCAAAAAAGAAGAGTCGATCTGATTATAAGTGTCCTCAAGATCGGGCAGCAACAGGGCATCATTAATCCTCATGTCAGAGCCGGAAGCTTGCTTGATTTTATGCTTGGATTCATACAGCGAACCTTTTTCATGTGGATAATTCGGGGCAAACAGGAAAGTTTAGCTGACGAGGCTAACTCTTTATTCGAAATGGTTTGGCAGGGCATGATCAACCCGGACATCATCCATTATATTACCCCGTCGCAGACATTGAAGAAAGAAATGAAGGGCCCTGACCCGACTATATAGAATACAGCACCTGGTCTGCCTGGGCGGTCCTGATATTTTAATATTGCAATGAGAAGATTTCGACGGTGACCCCGATCGAATGAGAGAAACATTAATCAAGGAGCTCAACACAATGTCTTTGGATAAAAGGGAAATCTTACTAAAAAAGAAAGAAAAAATTCACCTCGGTGGAGGCCTCAAGAGGATCGAGAAACAACATAGCAGTGGGAAAATGACCGCAAGGGAACGCCTTCTTCATCTCTTTGACGAAGGAACTTTTATCGAGATTGACGCCTTTGTCAAAAACCGCTGCACCAGTTTCGGCATGGATAAACTCGATTTTGAAGGGGAATCGGTGGTCACCGGTTACGGACAGGTTGAGGGACGGGTAGTTTTTGCCTTCTCCCAGGATTTTACCATTACCGGAGGAGCACTCGGCGAGATGCACGCCAAAAAAGTCGTCAAGGCCATGGACAGCGCGGTCAAAGTTGGAGCCCCCATCGTAGGACTGAACGATTCCGGTGGCGCGAGAATCCAGGAGGCGGTCGACGCACTCTCCGGGTACGGTGACATCTTCTACCGCAACTCCATTTATTCTGGAGTCATCCCCCAAATCTCAGCGATCATGGGACCGTGTGCCGGCGGCGCAGTATACTCCCCGGCTTTGACCGATTTCATCTTCATGGTCGACAAAACTTCGCAGATGTTCATAACCGGCCCCCAGGTCATCAAGACGGTTACCGGAGAAATAGTTACCGCCGAAGATCTCGGTGGTGCCATGACACACAACAGCGTAAGTGGCAACGTCCATTACATAGCCAACTCAGAAATCGAATGCCTCGAAGATATCCGCAGACTCCTCCAGTTTCTCCCCTCCAACAGCATGGAAAAAGCACCGGCCCAGGTGACAGACGACGATCTCAACAGGACCCTTGATGAGCTCGACACCTTGATCCCGGACAACCCGAACAAACCCTACGACATACTCGACGTAATCACTCCTATTGTTGATAATGGCGATTTCATGAAATACCAACCCTATTTTGCCACCAACCTGATAACCGGACTCGCCAGAATCAACGGCCAATCGGTTGGTATTATCGCCAACCAGCCAAATGTCATGGCCGGGTGCCTGGACATGAATGCCGGCGACAAAGCTGCCCGCTTTATCAGAACCTGCGACGCCTTCAATATCCCCCTCCTCACCTTTGTTGATGTCCCCGGTTTTCTCCCCGGCACCAATCAGGAGTTCGGCGGCATAATCAGACACGGGGCAAAAATCCTTTATGCCTACAGTGAAGCAACCGTGCCCAAGGTTACTGTTATCACTAGGAAGGCTTATGGTGGGGCCTACGTTGCCATGTGCTCAAAATCCCTCGGCGCCGACATGGTCTTTGCCTGGCCGACAGCAGAGGTCGCGGTAATGGGCTCCGAAGGTGCAGTTAATATCATCTTTAAAAATGATATTGCTGCGGCAGAGGACAAGGTGGCAACCAAACAGAAGATCCTCGAGAACTATGCAGCAGAGTTCGCCACTCCCTACAAAGCCGCAGAACGTGGTTTTGTGGACGATGTCATAGAACCCCATACGACCCGTCAGCGGATAATTGATGCCTACAATATGCTGGCCGGTAAACGGGAAAAACGGCCCACCAAAAAACACGGAAACATACCACTTTAACAGGCGAGGAAAACATGACCATATCTGAATTGCTGGCTCAATTCGCCAACCCCGAGACCATAAAGTCCTTAGCCTTCACCCACAAACTTCTGGCAGGATTGATAACTACCGTACTCGGCATAGGCATCACCTTTCTTGCTCTGATCACCCTTCAGTTTCTTATCTCCTGGATGGCCCGGCTCGTTAATAGAACCGCCGCCGCAGCGCCGATAAAAGCAAGTCAACCCGCTGCGGCTCCACCCAGGTCAAGTGCGACCGATGAGCAAAAAGAACACTCTGAACAAAAAAATGACAACGAACTCGTGGCGGTCATTACCGCCGTCATCGCCATGAAGATGAAGACCACGATTGACAACATTGTTATCAAAAATATTAAAAAAATCGAAGATCGTTCTCCACTCTGGAACCGGGCGGGAATAATCGAGCAAATGAACACCAGACTATAATTACGAGGGAGAACGTCAAGATGAAAATGTTCAGAGTAGTAGTCAATGGCAATGAATACGAAGTCGGCATAGAAGAACTGCAGGGAGGCAACCCTGCCCGACCTACAGAAGATAGAACAGCTCCTGCCCCGAAACCCGAAAAACCGAAAACCACACAAAAACCCGATCCGCCAAAACCAGCCGCAAGTGATGGAACAGGTGATACCGTTGTTGCACCAATGCCGGGAACAATCCTGCGGGTTGCCGTTAGCACCGGCGATACCGTGGTCAAAGGAGATACCCTCCTCATCCTTGAAGCAATGAAGATGGAAAACGAAATTTTGGCCCCCAAAGACGGAGTAGTTAAGCAACTGAACGTGAGCCAGGGAGCTTCGGTAAATCCCGGCGATATTCTTGTGGTATTAGGATCCTAGAGGAGATATTTTCATGCTGGAACCAATTCTCGCATTTTTCAAAAGCACCGGTTTTTTTGCACTGACTCCCGGAGCGGTAGTCATGATGGGGGTGGCGTGCATTCTCTTGTACCTGGCGATTGTTAAAAAATTCGAGCCACTGCTCCTTGTGCCCATCGCCTTTGGTGTCCTTTTAACCAACCTGCCGCTTGCTGGAATGATGGCACCGCCTATCTTGGAAATCAAAAACAACATGATCCATACCATCGTACCCGGTGGCCTCCTCTATTATCTCTACCAGGGTGACTGTCTTGGCATTTTTCCGCCGCTCATTTTTTTGGGTGTTGGTGCAATGACCGACTTCGGCCCGCTCATCGCCAACCCCAAATCTCTTCTTTTGGGTGCTGCCGCACAAGTAGGCATTTTTCTCACCTTTATTGGAGCGATCAGTTCCGGGCTATTCAACGCTCAAGAAGCCGCTTCCATTGGAATAATTGGTGGTGCAGATGGTCCTACTGCAATCTTTCTTTCTGCAAAACTGGCACCGCACCTGCTCGGCCCCATAGCCATTGCCGCGTATTCCTACATGGCCATGGTCCCCATCATCCAACCGCCGATTATGCGCCTTTTAACCACTAAAAAAGAACGAATGATCAGGATGACCCAATTGAGGGAAGTCAGCAAAAAAGAGCGAATCCTTTTTCCGATTATAGTCACAGTGGTGGTTTCTTTGATGGTGCCGCCGGCCGGCACCCTCATCGGTATGCTTATGCTTGGCAACCTATTCAGGGAAAGTGGTGTAGTCGGCAGGCTTGAGGACACTGCAAAAAATGCCTTAATCAACATCATAACCATTTTTCTTGGGGTAACAGTTGGTGCAACCGCCAGTGCTGAGCATTTTTTAACGGTGCAAACCCTGGCAATTCTCGGCCTTGGGGTAATTGCCTTTGCCGTGGGTACAGCTGGTGGTGTATTGCTTGCAAAATTGATGAATAATTTTTTGCAGGTCCCCATCAATCCACTTATCGGCTCGGCCGGAGTCTCGGCGGTACCTATGGCTGCCAGGGTTTCCCAGGTCGTCGGGCAAAAGGAAGATCCCGGCAACTTCCTCCTCATGCACGCCATGGGGCCGAACGTTGCAGGGGTTATCGGATCGGCGGTAGCTGCTGGGGTAATGCTGTCACTTTTTGGCAAATAACCAAGATACGCTGCCCCGTCATGAACCCATAGGTGAAACCATGCCGTCCGGGGCAGCGTATCCAAGCATTAACAACAGTCAATTCTTTATAAATGCCCATAGAGGGGACAAAAAGGAAATCACTATGACCGTTTTTTCTTGAAAAGTCTTCTTTAATACATTACAACTCTTTTAGAGTAACGTTGTTACCAACCCAAACAGGATGGTTTTTTCAATGAGTTATTTACATAAAATTCCAGATAGTTACAAAACAATTCAAGGAAAAACGTTACCCCACTTGCTCCACAGCCAGCAAACTTCGACAGTTAATTACCGGCAGTCATCACCACATCCGCAACAAAAAAATCAAATTAACATAAGGCAGTAACAATGTTAGATGAACTGAGCGGCGATATCCACGCAAGACTTGAAAAGGCTGTCCTGGAAATCTTTTCCGAATCTGATTTTCACCGGGCTTCCATTCGCGACATAGCCGCCAAGGCGGGTGTCAGTTTTACCACCATCTACAAACATTACGGCAGCAAGGAACGCCTGGTTTTTGCCTTTGTCGATATCTGGATGGGCAAGTTAACCGACCGCATAGTCGATCATCTCCAAGGCATAGAAAATCTCAAGGAAAAGCTGCGCAAGGTTTTCTGGCTACAACTCGATTACTACGAAAAACACGAGGGCCTCGGCAGGATAGTTTTCATGACTCTTCCGATGAAAACCTGGATGGCTGATGAAACCTTCGATCAGCCGAGGATGATGTCTTTAATGATAGATGTCCTCCGCCAGGGACAAAAAGAAGGAATCCTCAACCCGCATGTGAGAGCTGGAACCTTGCTCGACTTTCTCATGGGTTTTGTGCAACGCAGTTTTTTTATGTGGATCCTCCGGGGCAGAAAGGGCAGCCTTGCTGAACAGGCCAATGTCATGTTCGAAATGGTTTGGCAAGGGATGGCCAATCCGAATAAGCAATTCCCAGAAAACAACCGTTGAAAATTGACGAAAATAACGACGCAATAATGCCCTACTGGCAACAACTTTGACTCATTGGAGGCACACCATGGAGATACTCAAAATCGACCACCTAGGAATAGCTGTCAACAGTATTGAAGACGGAAAAAATTTCTGGTCCGAGGTACTCGGACTGAAATTCGAAGGTGCCGAAACGGTTGAAACTCAGAAAGTTACAACTGCTTTTTTCCCGGTCGGCGAAAGTGAAGTCGAACTCCTCGAATCAACTTCACCAGATGGTCCGGTTGCAAAATTCATTGAAAAGAAAGGTGCCGGCTTTCAACATGTCGCTTTTCGAGTAGCAAATATTGAAGAAGCCTTGAAAGAACTGAAGGAAAAAGGCATCCAGCTCATTGACCAGCAACCGCGAATTGGCGCAGGTGGTGCCAAAATTGCCTTCCTTCACCCCAAGGCCACCGGAGGTGTCCTGGTTGAACTTTGTGAGCGTTGATCCCCCTCCCCTCCATATTAATCTGCCTCAAGGGGCATGTAATACCGTCAGACAAGGAGTAACATATGGCACAGCATCCACAACTACCGAAATGGACAGAACTTGCTGAAAAGCAGATGAAGGGCAAATCCGTCGAGACGCTTTCATGGATGACCCCGGAAGGTATCAAAGTCAAACCTCTTTATACTGCGGAAGATCTTGAAGGAATGGAATCGGCCAACACCCTCCCCGGCATGGCTCCCTACGTCCGCGGTCCTATGGCCACCATGTATACCGGTCGGCCGTGGACCATTCGTCAGTACGCCGGCTTCTCAACTGCAAAGGAATCAAATGCCTTTTACCATAAGGCTCTGGCCGCCGGACAAAAGGGCCTTTCGGTCGCCTTCGACCTGGCTACCCACAGGGGCTATGACTCCGACCATCCTCGAGTTGCCGGAGATATAGGCAAAGCTGGGGTTGCCATCGATTCCGTTGAAGACATGAAAATCCTTTTCAACGGCATTCCTCTTGATCAGATGTCGGTTTCGATGACCATGAACGGGGCGGTTATTCCGATACTCGCCGGGTACATTGTCGCCGCCGAAGAACAGGGTGTCGCCCACGACAAACTGGAAGGCACTATCCAGAACGACATCCTCAAAGAATACCTCACCAGGAACACTTACATTTATCCCCCCACCCCATCGATGCGAATCATCTCCGATATCATGGCCT
>JAHJLI010000278.1 GCA_018821785.1 Pseudomonadota bacterium | reverse complement strand
GAGTTGGTCTACATGGTCAAGTGTGGAAGAGGGGTCAGGTCTCAACTCTTGACAAAACCCAGTGTATCCTCAAGTCGTTGTATAAGTTTCTTTAATCGCGGATCTGTCTCTGTTTTTAACACCAGCCTTCTGCTTGCCTGGGATACCGCAGCGCCACTTATCCCGAAATAATCCCCGAGTTCCTTCAATTTTGCTCCGCTGTACCTATGGCAACAATAGATGCCAATATTTTTCAGGTGTTTTTCTCCAGAGAGTTCCACCTGTACTTTTTGCAGAATTGCATCAATTGAAGGCCGCTGCAGCAATTCTCTTGCCGCCGGGACGTTACGGTTATCTTGTTTTTCGCCAAGATATTTCACAGTTACATCCCTGACAAATTCCGGGCTTCCCAAGAGGGTAGAGGCAACCGTTGCCTGTAATGGACTGCCGTATTCGCACTTCAGTCTCTCTTCAACAAATTCCCTATAACCGTTTTTCGCGCTGGCCGTCTTGCCATCAAAATATCCTAAGATAAATTCTGTTTTTAGCCAAGCTGGCGAAGTGTTTTGGCCTATGTAACTCCGATAGCTGGACCAGAGATATCCTTCCGGCGTATCAATAATTCCTGCTCTTACCGGATTGAGATGAATGTACCGGGAAAGCTCGGCGGCATAATGATCGGCTTCGACGAGGATGGCCTTGTACCTTCCTTGAAACAGGTGCCCCGTCCTTTTCCATTTGACATTGAAATAGGTCGTGTAAGCTCCGTTAATGTGTCTCATGATCTGCGAAAGGTTGCCGGTCGGGGTTTCCAAAAAGAGGTGGTAATGGTTGCCCATAAGGCACCATACATGAATAATCGCCCCATAACGAACAACTGCTGATTCCAGATAGGCCAGAAATTTCTCTCGATCCTTTTGGTTTCTGAAAATGGGCTTCTTCTCATTCCCCCGTGAGGTGACATGGTAACATGCACCGGGATATTGCAATCTTAATGGTCGAGCCATGTCAGTCCTCCTTATTGCACTGGTTTCCTTGGCCCATTTGAATATATCAAAGTTTATCGATGTGTCAAGAGTTGAGACCTGACCCCAATCTCGATCCGAAAGGGATGCCGACGATATTGTCATCATATTGTCTGATTCTTTCATCGTTGTTTATGACGAGACCGTAAGGGCAGTTTCGTTCTTTGACGAAATCACGAAGGCTGCGCAGACTATGGGGCGAAACATGTTGGCCGTGTTTAATTTCGATTGGGATCAGGCCAAAATCACCTTCAAGGATAAGATCAACCTCTGCGCCTCCACTTGTCCTGTAGTAATAATATTCAAAGGATACTCCAAGGGCATTGAGTTCTCTGAGAAGGTTTTCTATAACCATACTTTCCCAGGACTGGCCTAGTGAAGGATGTGCCAGGATGTCTTCTTGTTCCGTTAAGTGGAGGAGATGGTGCAACAACCCTGGATCTCGGATATACCCCTTTGGGTGTTTGATAATTCTTTTCTGTGCATTTCTCTCGTAGGGCGGGATTTTTCGCCAAATAAAGGTTCCGTGGGCTATTTCAAAGTAGTCTCTGGCTGTAGGTGGTGAAATGCCAAGAGTCCTCGCAACATCGGAGTAATTAATTATAGTTCCGGAGAGGTGGCTGAGCATCTGCAGGAAGAGTTTGAATTTTTGCCGGGCGATACCGGGAAAGAGTCTGAGGATGTCACGTTCGAGGTATGTTTTTACATAATTCTGCATCCAGAGGTTGGTGAACCGTTCGTTGTCTTTTACCCAAGGCTCAGGATATCCGCCTCTGTGCCAGTACTGATGAATTGCCTGTAATTCATCAGTGGGTGGTAAAAGAGTCAAAAAATTTTCAAATTGAGTTTCTTGTGCGATGCATTGTGCAACCCCGGATATCAGTTGATGGTTGGCTTCAGCATAGGTGAAAGGGGCCATTTCAATGATTGCGACTCTGCCGGCCAGGCTTTCAGAGATAGAGGAGATAAGGTCGGGCGAACTTGAACCTGTAATAATAAACCTGCCGGTGGTGTTCCTGTCTGCATCAATGGCAACGCGGAGAGCGGGAAAGATTTCCGGCAGCAGTTGCGCTTCATCCAAGGCGATATGTGTAGGGTGGAGGCGGAAAAACAGCTCAGGGTCTCGTGATACCATGTCGGAATCACTGCTTTTCTCCATGTCGTACAGTTGCCACGGTTTGGGGAGGTCCTGGAGGAGGGTGGTTTTTCCGCACTGGCGAACACCAATAATAGCAACACAGGGGAAAAAATTGAGTAATTCATTAAGCTGAGTTGTATATATTCTCTTCATGGTATGCAATATAAAACAGTGAGCTTTAAAATGCAAAGTAAATAAGGGGTCACCCATTAAAAGGCCCCTTGTCAATGAATAAACTCCCCCATTCAAGAAAAAACACAATTTTCCTTGCAAGGGTTTCTGTGTGAATGGTCTTATGTAGTTGGTTTTCAGCAACTTTCCGCGCCCGATATTTCATTTT
>JAHJLI010000277.1 GCA_018821785.1 Pseudomonadota bacterium | reverse complement strand
GGCGGTAAAACAGCCAGGTCCAGTTCCTGGTTCTTTTAAAGCAACATTGGGGCCAGACCGAACAACTCTTTATTTTCTTACATATATACTATTATTATAGGATGTTACATGGCACCACCATGCAACACGATTATCACCGCCCTTAAACCAGCAGCAAGGCCCGTATAATTTTGGTGCCGGCACAACGTTCATTCGATTGTTATGTTCTTGTGTTTACCGTAGAAATAGGCTATGTGCAGAAAAGGTGACAAGCTCCGATCAAAATCCGGGTTATGGAAAGAAATGGTGACAAAGGGAAAAGGAATCGTGAACGACTCGAACCAGAATTTGCCAGACACCCAGAAAATGGCCAGCAATGAAAACCGCCTGGTCAGACTTCTCGAAAAACAGAAAACCGAACTCGTTATCCGGGTTTTAAAAAAGCATGAAGAACTTCAGGCCGGAAAAGAATTCACCAATAAGATACTCACCAGCCTGGCTGAGTTGTTTTTCCTCCTCGACAAGGATTTATTCGTCGTCCAGTGCAACAGCGAATTCACCCGCTGTCTCGGCTACGCCCTCGACAAAAAGAAGCCACTGAGTCTGGCCGACCTGGTCGATCAGGAAAATTACACGATGATCTGCGAGGCTCTGACCGACGGGGAGTTTGCAATCATCGAGACCAACATCAGAGCTTACAACGGCCGGGAAGTGCCGGTAACCCTCAAGGGTTCCACATATGTAACCGAGTCCGGACGGGTACTGCATATGTTTATCGCCTCGGACAAAAGCGATTTCTATAAAATGATGTCCCGAATGCGCGAGGTCCAGGATCAGTTGACTCATTCCGCCCGCCTTGCAAGCCTTGGAGAAATGGCAGCCGGCATCAGCCACGAACTGACCCAGCCGCTTAATGCTATCCTGCTGCTCACAAGAAACGCTCTTAAAGGCATGCAAGATCCCCTGGCAAACCGCAAAATGCTTGAAGAGAATCTCAGCATCATAATTGACCGAGTTAACAAGGCCTCAAGTATCATCAACAGCCTGAAGAGTTTCGCCAGCAAAGCCAAGGACACCATGGTTCCTGTCAAAATCAACGTTATCATCCTCGATATCCTCAATTTTTTTGAATCGCAGTTTACTCTCTCAGACATTGGCCTCTACCTGCAACTCGACACACATCAGACCATCGAGGTCATGGGACAGGAGGTGAAATTCGAGCAGGTCTTTTTCAATCTCATCCAGAACGCTATTCTGTCGATGGGCAAGACCACCAAACCGCAACTTACAATCAGCACAGCCATCAAGACCTCAATCAATCCGACGACTCTGCGCGAAGAGCCTTTTGTACTTATTGCAGTCCGCGATAACGGCGAGGGTATCCCCCAAGCCAACCAGGACAAGATCTTTGATCCATTTTTCACCACCAGGGCGGCCGGTTCGGGCATGGGCCTCGGATTGTCGATTGTCGACCGGATCGTCCGTAGTTTCGGCGGCTATATCAAAGTTGACAGCACACCCGGTGAGGGGACCTGTTTCACAGTCTATCTCCCGGCCCACCTTGAGAAGATTTGACGGCTATGCCGAGATCGCTTACCCCAGCCCGCCATATACCTTTGCTATGGTTAAAGAAATGAACACTAATAACAAAGCCGAGTCCACAACCAAGCATATCATGGTCGTCGACGACGACAACTACCTGCTGATGGCCATCGGTCAGACCCTCACCCTTTCCGGTTACGCCGCCCATACCCACACTTCACCGATTGAGGCCCTCGAACATTTGAGAGACTTTGAATATGCTGCAATTATCACCGACATCAAGATGCCGGCTATGGACGGGCTGCAGTTTCTTATCCATGTCAAGGCGGTAGATCCGGAACTGCCGGTCATCATGATCACCGGTCACGGCGATATCGCCCTGGCCGTTACCGCCATTAAAAGCGGGGCCTACGATTTTCTGCAAAAACCGGTCGACGAAGACACCCTTTTAGCCTGTCTGGTGCGGGCTGTTGAAAAACGCCAACTGGTTCTCGAAAATCGCCGCCTGAGCACCACACTGGTTGCGCAACGTCAGGACCTGACCCGCTTTTACGGCCTCATCGGCAACCATCCAGCCATGCACCGCCTCTATGACATCATCAAGGCGGTGGCGGCTGAGGTCGATCCGGTAATGATCCACGGAGAGACCGGCACCGGCAAGGAACTGGTGGCCAGAGCCATCCATGAGATCGGCCCTCGAGCGGGCCAGCCCTTTGTCGCGGTTAACATGGGGGCTATGCCGGCTGAAATGATGGAGTCGGAGCTCTTCGGCTTTGTCAAGGGCGCCTTTACCGGAGCCATGCAGCGGAAAATAGGCAAATTTGAATTCGCCAGCAACGGCACCCTGTTTCTTGACGAAATCTGCAGTCTGCCCATTGCTCTGCAGGCCAAGCTCCTGAGGGTTCTGGAAGAAAAGGCCATCACCCCGCTCGGAAGCAACACTCCTGTTCCAATCGGCGTGCGTATCATCGCCGCCACCAACAAGGATCTGGAGAAGGAAATCGTTGGAGAAACCTTCCGCCAGGATCTCTACTTCAGACTCAATGTCCTGCCTGTGCGCATCCAGCCGCTTCGGGAAAGAAAGGAAGACATTCCTCTTCTGGTTGAATTTTTTCGGCAGGAGTACAGTTACGGCAAAATGCAGGCGCCAGCCCCGTTCAGCCCGGAAACAATCCGTGAAATCAACGACAACCCTTGGCCCGGGAATGTCCGGGAACTTCGCAACCACGTTCGCAGACTGTGCATCCTTGGTGCCCTCGACACCGAAACTAACAGCGGCGGCAGCGACAGCAGTCCAACCCCGGAATCAGAAAAGAAGCTGCCGCTCAAGGAATTTCTCGATCAGACTGAAAAGGCCCATATTGTCGGCATACTCGGAGAGACAAAGGGACAGGTGGCTCCGACCTACAGCCGGCTGGGGATTTCTCGCAAGAGCTTTTACGACAAGATCAATAAGTTCGGGATCGATCTCAATTCCTTTAGAAAAACCACGAAGGGCTCGAGTGGACAGGAAAACAGATGATTACCACATTCCGCTACAGACTCAAGTCACGGCGGGTTAGATGGACTATCTCTCCGGGCTTGAGATCGCCTGAAATGGCTTTTCCAAGGACGGAATCGTAGTCGCCGATGACGAAATCGATGACCCGGATCTTCTTCCAGGCAAGAAACTGATAGTGCCGATCCTCGATACCGCCGCAGATCACCAGGGCAATGTTTTCCTCCATGATCATGTTACAGAGGTCTTCGGGCGAAGGACGATCCATGATGATGGTCCTGGGTTTGCCAACCGATATGTCGTTTTCGACAGTGGTAATAACCACCTCGGCGGTGAGATCGAAACGCTGAGCGACAAAATCGCCCTGGGCGGTAATGAGGATTTTCAATATTTTCTCCCTGGAGTTGGCACTCTTTCAACCGAGGCCATATTGGCGGATCTTGCGCCACAGGGTCGT